>CALFXR010000196.1 GCA_937958475.1 uncultured Mesorhizobium sp.
TGCGCTTCGCCGTCTCGGGGTCGAGGAAGCCGCGCACGGTCGCGGCGGTCTCCGCAGCCATCGCCGCCTCGAGGCCGGCGCCGTGGCGGCGGGCGAAGATGCGCTTCAGGTCGCGGACCGGCCCGACCGGAAGCGCGGCGATGCGTTTCGCCAGTTCCGTCGCGCGCGGCAGGAGGTCGGCATCCGCGACCACCTCGCGCAGCAGGCCCCACTCGAGCGCCTGGCGGGCGTCGAACTTCTCGCCGAACAGGATCATGTCGCGCGCGCGCTGCAGCCCGACCAGGCGCGGCAGGATTTCCGTGACGCCGCCGGTGACGAACAGTCCCCAGGAGACTTCGGGAAAGAAGAAGCGGGTTCCTTCGGCGGCGATGGCAAAGTCGCAGTTGATCACCCATTCGAGACCGCCGCCGACCGCCCAGCCGCGGATGGCGCCGACCACCGGCGTGTCGCCGAGCGCCATCGCCCGCGTAACATCCTGGATTCGTTCGACGTAGGCCGTGGTGCCGTCGTCGTCGGTCGCCTGCGAGGAGAACTCCTTGAGATCGTCGCCGGAGCAGAAGGCGCGGCCCTCGCCGGTGAGCACGACGGCGCGCACGGCCTCGTCGCGATCGGCGTCCGTGAGGGCCTCGACGAGGTCGTCGAGCAGTTCCGGCACGATGGCGTTGAGGCGCGCCGGGCGGTTCAGCGCGATCTGGCGCACGCCGTCGCCGAGATGGGTGCTGATGACGGTTCCGGCCATGTCAGTTCCTCCTGATCACCCTGCGGGTCTTGCCTTCGGTGCGCGGCAGCGCCGCGAAGGGCAGCACCGCGACGCGCGCGGAAATGCCGATGTCGCGCTTGATCCGGGCCTCGACTTCCGCCGCAAGGCCTTCTTCCGCAACGATCTTATCCGCGGCCTCGACCTCGACCGGCAGCACGTCGTAAGGCCCCGGCCCGTCGAGGACGATGCGGTATTCGCCCGACAGCGCGGCGAACTGGCCGAGCACCGCGGCGACCTGGGTCGGGAAGGCGTTGATGCCGCGCACCACCACCATGTCGTCGCTGCGGCCCACCACGCGGAAGCGCGGCGCGGTGCGCCCGCAGGCGGCCCGGCCGGTGCCGGTGATGACGACGATGTCACCGGTGCGGAAGCGCACCAGCGGCTGGCACTCGCGGCTCATGTGGCTGAGCACGAGCTCGCCGCGCGTTCCCTCCCGCCACGGGAGTACGGCAGCGGTCATTGGATCGATGAGCTCCGGATGGAGGATATCGAGGGCGACGAAATGCAGGTCGCTGTCGACCTCGCTCTGGCCGGCGAAATTGCAGAAGACGTCTGTGACGCCGTAGTTGGCGTTGCGCACGGCAAAGCCCCACGTCGCCTCCAGGCGGCGGCGGAATTCCGGATTGTCGAGCCCGGCCTCGCCGCCGAACAGGCCGAGTCTGAGACCCAGGTCGCGGGGCTTAAGCCCCGGAAAATGCTCGGCGATCGTGCGTTCGAGCACCGCCGGGTAGGACGGCGTGCAGGAGATCGCGGTGATGCCGAGCTCCTGGATGGTGCGGATCAGCAACCGGGTGTCGCCGACGCCGAAGGGGATGACCGCGGCGCCGGTCGCCTCGAGCGTCGTATGGTCGGTGTAGCCGCCCATCCAGAGACGGTAATTCAGGCAGTGGACGACGCGGTGGCCGGGCCCCAATCCGCCCGCCGCCTGTGCGCGCCCTCCAACCACTGCCGTTTCGTGGGCGTCGCGCCAGGAAAGTGCCAGATTCATTGCGGTTCCGGTCGTTCCGGAGGTGCGGTGGATGCGCGCGACGGTGGTTGGGTCGGCGGCGAGGTAGTCGCCGAACGGTGGATGGTTCCGCTGGCTCTCGCGCAGCATCTCCTTGTCGGTGAGCGGCAGGTCGGCGAGAGCTTCCAGGGTCGCGGGCGGCGTCACCGCGCCCCAGGCCCTGCGGTGCAGGGGAGAACGGGCGGCGACATAGTCGCGTTGGGCGTCCCAGAGGCGCTGGCGATGCGCGGCGAGTTCCCCGAGGTCGGCGAAGTCGGCGCGGTCGAGCAGCATCGGCGGTTTCCGGGAATGAAAGTGATATCATTGTCATTTTCATTTTCCGCCGGGCATGTCAATATCCATGGGGGCCCAAGACGAATGCCTGCCCCTTCCACCATGCTTCGCATGGCCCTTGTCCTCCGTTTCGCGGGGGGAGGATCCGAGGTTGCCGCGGTCGCGGCGCTGGATCTCCCCCTTCTACGGGGAAGGGGATCGTCGATGTCGGTGAAGGGATATTGCCGGCTCCGGGACGGGGTTCTGTTGCGCTCACGGACAAGGTACCGCCGTGGACCGGCCGCGAGCAGGCGCGACGAGAAGTCATGGCGGTCGAGGGGCGCGCGGTCGGCATGAGGGATAGCCCGCAGGGGAAGCAGCCAATGGTGACGACAGGAACGGTCGAAGCGGTTTCGGAAGAGGACGGCGCGGGGTATGCCGGCGTGCTGCTCGCGGCCGCGCGCGAACAGGGGCTGCGCAAGACCGAGCGCACGCGGCTCGGACTGCTCGCGGCGATCGCGGCGGCGCTCAACGCGGGGACGCCGCGCGGCGCGCTCAAGGTCGCCGACGTCACCCGGGCCGCCGGGGTCGCCCACGGCACGTTCTACCGCTATTTCGACGACATGCCGGGCGCCACGGAGGCCCTCGTCGAGGCCTTTGCCGGGCATGTCCGGGAAAGGCTCTCGGGCGCCCGCCAGGGCGAGACCGGCTCGCGCGAGCGGGTCAGCGGCACGACCCTCGCCTATGCGCGGCTGTTTCGCGACAACGCGCCGCTGATGCGCTGCCTGATCGGGCTGGACGGCGAGGAATCGGCCTTCGCCCGCTCATACCGGGAGCTGAACCGGGCCTGGTACGGGCGCATGGCCGCCGCGATCGCCCGCCGGCGCGCGCGCGGCGAAGACGGAGCCCAGGCGGATCCGCAGAGCCTGCTGCCGACCGCCTATGCGCTCGGCGGCATGATCGACGAGTTCCTGACCCAGGTCTATCTGCGCCGCGATCCGGCGCTGGCCCATCTCGCCGCTGACGAGGCGGCGATCGCCGACCTGCTCACCGGCCTGTGGTGGCGGGGCGCCTACGGGGTGGTCGTGGAGCGGTAGGCGGTGTCGGTCTGGAGAGGGGCCCCTCGGCCCGTTCCACTCCCGCCCGCGCCCTCGGCGCGACTTTCACCCGAGGGGAGGCAGGGGTTCTGCCTACGTCACGTCGAGGACGATCTTGCCGATGTGCTCGCCTTCCTCCATGCGCTCGTGCGCCCGCCAGGCCTCCTTCAGCGGGAAGATCATGTCCATGACGGGGGCTATCCTGCGGTCTGCGAGGAGAGGCCAGACGTTGGCTTCCAGCGCCGCGGCGATGGCGCCCTTGAACTCGACCGTGCGCGGCCTGAGCGTCGAGCCGGTATGGGTCAGGCGCTTGACCATCAGCCGGGCGAAGTCGGTGCTGGCGACGGCGCCGCGCTGCGTGGCGATCTGGACGATGCGGCCGTCGATCGCCGCAGCCTCGTAGTTGCGCGCGACGTAGTCGCCGCCAACCATGTCGAGGATGAGATCCGCGCCGCGCCCGCCGGTCGCTTCCTTGACCACGGCGACGAAGTCCTCCGTGCGGTAGTTGATCGCCCGGTCGGCGCCGAGCTTCAGGCAGGCGGCGCACTTGTCGTCGGAACCGGCCGTGGTCATGACGTAGGCACCGAAGGCAGTCGCCAGCTGGATCGCCGTGGTGCCGATGCCGGACGAGCCGCCATGGACGAGGAAGGTCTCGCCCTTCTTCAGGCCGCCGCGCTCGAAGACGTTGTGCCAGACCGTGAAGAAGGTTTCCGGCAGGGCGGCGGCCTCGGTCATGGTGAAGCCGAAGGGAACCGGCAGCGCGTTGCTCTCGTGGATCTTTGCATATTGCGCATAACCGCCGCCGGCCACGAGCGCGCAGACGGCGTCGCCGATCCGCCAGCGGGTCGCGCCGGGGCCGATGGCCGCGACCTCGCCGGATACTTCCAGGCCCGGCAGGTCGGACGCGCCGGGCGGCGGCGGATAGGCGCCCTTGCGCTGCAGGATGTCGGGACGGTTGACGCCGGCGGCGCGCACCCTGATCAGGATCTCGCCTTCACCCGGCACCGGCACGTCGCGCTTCTCCGGCTTCAGTACCAGCGGCCCGCCGGGCGCGGTGATGGCGATCGCGGTCATGGTGGAGGGGATTTTCTTCTGGGGGGTCATGTCGTTCCTTCAGGGGTCGCCTTCGCGGCGTTTTGTTCTCGTCGGGCGGATTATGTATTGTCCGCCGATCACGATGCAAACGGGAGGCGATCCATGGCCTTTATCGACGACGAGCCGAAGAAGAAAGCGCGCAGGCACGAGATCGGCCAGGACCTGTCGGCGCTTTCGGTCGGCGAGCTCGGCGAACGCATCGTCGAGCTGAAGGAGGAGGTCTCCCGGCTCGAGGCCGAGATGAAGGCGAAGGGCGCGGTGAAGTCGGCGGCCGACGCGTTGTTCCGGACGCGCTAGGACGCGTCGCGGGACCGCAAGCCGGCCGCGAGAACGCCGCTATCGTCACGCCTTGTCGGTTCAACGATTCGACCGGAGCATTCCATGTTCGCAGCCTATCGACCGATCTTCTCGCTCCTGCGCGGCACCGCGTTCCTGCTCGCGGCGTCGGGGTTGCACGGGCTGCTGCTGCCGCTGCGCGGACAGGCGGAAGGCTTCTCGACGGCCGCGCTCGGCCTGATGGGTACGGCCTGGGCGGCGGGTTTCGTCGCCGGCTGCTACCTGGCGCCGCATCTGGTGCGCCGCGCCGGCCACGTCCGCGCCTTCGGCACGTTCGCGGCATGCGCCGCGATCATCGCGCTGGGGACGGGCCTGGTGATCGAGGAGATCGTCTGGATTGCGCTGCGCGCCTGCACCGGTTTCGTCATGGCCGGCGCCTTCATGGTCATCGAGAGCTGGCTTAACGAGAAGGCGACCAACGAGAACCGCGGCACGGTGTTCGGCCTCTACATGATGGTGACGTACGCCTCGATCATGGCGGGGCAGATGACGGTGGCGCTGGGCGACGTCACGCAGGCGTCGCTGTTCATGGTGGTGGGCATCCTGTTCTGCCTGTCGCTGATCCCGACCGCGGTGTCGACGCAGGCGACGCCGCAGCCGCTGCAGAACGTCTCGCTCGACCTGCGCCGGCTCTATGGCAACTCGCCGGTGGCCTTCGCCGGCTGCTTCCTGATCGGCGTCGCCAACGGCGCCTGGGGCACGCTCGGCGCCGTCTACGGCGCGCGCATCGGCATCTCGACGGCCGAGATCGCGCTGATGATGAGCCTGGTCGTCGTCGCCGGCGCGGCCCTGCAGATGCCGGTCGGGCGCATTTCGGACAGGACCGACCGGCGCTACGTGCTCGCCGCCTGCTCCGTCGGCGCGGCGCTGCTCGGCCTCGTCGTCTTTTTCGCGACGCCGCGCTCCGGCGCATTCGTCATCGCGCTGACGGCGGCCTACGGCGCGCTCGCCTACACGCTCTATTCGCTCGCCGTTGCGCACGCCAACGACCACGCCAGCACCGGCGAGTTCGCCAAGGTGTCGGGCGGGCTGCTGCTGCTCTACGGCTACGGCACCATGCTCGGTCCGGTGCTGGGCGCCGTGCTGATGGACGCCCTGCGCCCGGAAAGCCTGTTCCTCGCCACGGCGCTGGCCCATGCCGGGCTGGCCGGATACACGCTGCTGCGCATCCGCCGGCGGGCGCCGGTGCCGGTTGCGGAACGCGAAGCCTTCAAGACGCTTCCGGCCGAGCGCGCGGGCACGCCGCAGGGCGCGCAGCTCGATCCGCGCACCAAGCCGCAGGACGCGGCTTGAGTTCGCCGCGGCGTTGGACG
Organism: uncultured Mesorhizobium sp.; assembly: GCA_937958475.1. Lineage (GTDB taxonomy): Bacteria > Pseudomonadota > Alphaproteobacteria > Rhizobiales > Rhizobiaceae > DUSC01. The sequence goes on from CALFXR010000196.1 coordinate 5,860, forward strand.
ACAAAGGAAGGATGAGGCTCGACGACGCCTTCCTGGCCATCGCGGACGAAAACCGGCGCCACCTGCTCGAGGAGCTGAGGCGCGGGCCGAAGACCGTCGGCGAACTGGCTAGCGGACTGCCCATCTCCCGGCCGGCCGTGTCGCAGCACCTGAAGGTGCTGCTCGACGCCGGGCTGGTGAGCGCGACCGCGGCGGGGACGCGGCGGTTCTATGCCGTCGACCCGCAGGGGTTTCTCAGGCTCAACGTCTGGCTCGACCAGTTCTGGGACGGCGACTGAGCGGAACTTGGCCGGGCATCGAATTCCCGCAAATGGCCGATCTCGCCTTTCGCGCCGACGCTCCGGTCAGATCGATTCGCCGGCGAGTTCCTCCGACAGGGTGGCGATCTCTCCCTGGGCGCTGCGCATCATCGGATAGATGTCGAGGACGCGCTGCCAGGCCTGCAACGCCAGTTCCCTGCGGCCGGTGTCCTTCATGATCTGCGCCATGCCGGACAGCGCGCCGAAGTGGCGCGGCTCGAGTTCCAGCGTGCGCTCGATGTCGGCCATCGACTTGCCGAAGTTGCGCATGAGGAAATGCACGGTGGCGCGGCGGTTCCAGCCTTCGGCGAAGCCGGGCTGCAGGGTAACCACCTGGTCGAGGAAGTCGAGGGCTACGTCGTATTTCTGCCCGGCGACGGCGTCGTTCGACCATTTCATCATCAGGTCGATCGATGCGCTGCCCGACTTGTGCCATTCGTTCCAGATGCGCCTGGAGATGCGTTCGGCGGCCTGGGGATTGCGCTCGCGCTTCAGCTCGGCGAACAGCTTGTCGAGGGTGCTCGTTTCCAGAGCCTCTCGAGAGACCGCCGCGGCGGGCTCGCCCGCGGGAGCCGAAGGCTCGGCAGCCATGGCGGGGCCGGAGGCGGTCATGACGGCGAGGGCGGAAAGCAGAAAAACGTTCCTCATGCGCGGAACCTAGTGCCGCGCACGGGAACGTCCAAGTGAAAATCGCGTGATTCCGCGCCGGCGGCGCGAAAGAAGGCTCAGCCCTGGCGAGCCTTGTAGCGCGGCGCGCTCTTGTTGATGATGTAGACGCGGCCCTTGCGACGAACCAGGCGGTTTTCGCGGTGGCGGCCCTTCAGGGCCTTGAGCGAGTTCTTGATCTTCATTGTTCTAGCCCGTGGGTATGGGCCCATGCTCGGGCCGAACTGACAGGGCGCGCCCGAAGACGCGCCCGAATTGGTGGCAGGCTCATAACCGAGGACGATCGGGCCTGTCAACCTGAGTCGGGCCGGAGTCGGACAGGTCGCCTCGCCGGTTGCAGGCGGCGGTGCAAATCCCCTTGCGGGGGGAGGAGATTCCCAGCACTCTCGTCCGGCATGCGAGAGGGCGGGGATGCGCGGCGACGTAATCCAGTATGACGAGGACCTCGGCCTGGGGTTCATCCAGGCCGGCGACGGCCGCCGCTACGCCTTCGAGAAGGGCGATCTGCGCCGGCTGGCGCCGCTCGGCAAGGGGACGACCGTCGAGTTCCATGCCGCCGGTGACAGGGCGCGCGAAATCTTCGTCATTCGCACCGCGCAGCGACCGGCGGCGGCGCCGCCCAGCCAGTTCGGCCGCTTCGCCGTGGCCGAGCGGGTGCCGTCGACGGGCCTGTGGAGCTACTTCGTCCGCGGCCTGACCACGAACTACGCGACGTTCCGCGGCCGCGCGCGGCGCAAGGAATACTGGGGCTTCTACCTGTTCTGGCTGATCGCCGTGGCACTGCTGGCGGTCGCCGGCGTTTTGATCGACACGCTTCTCGGCAACATGGACATGGACCCGCCGCGCATGATCGCCACCATGGTGCTGCCCGGACTGTTCGTGCTGGCGACGATCGTGCCGGGCGTGGCGATCACCGTGCGGCGCATCCACGACATCGGGCTGACGGGATGGCTCTACCTGCTGATCCTGGTGCCGTCTGTGGGCGGGCTGATCATCTTCGTCTTCTCGCTGATCCCCAGCCAGAAATACGACAACAAGTGGGGACCGGTGCCGGACGGCATCCCGGTCCCGGAGCCCGTCGCGGTCAGCCCGCCAGCGACCTGAAGCGGTCGATGACCGCGTCGCCCATCTCGACCGTTCCGAGCTGCTTCATGCCGGCCGACATGATGTCGGCGGTGCGGTAGCCGTCGTCGAGCACGCCGGCGATCGCCGCCTCGAGGCGGTCGGCCTCGGCGACCATGGCGAACGAGTAGCGCAGGCACATGGCGAAGGAGGCGATCATGGCGATCGGATTGGCGACGCCCTTGCCGGCGATATCGGGCGCCGAGCCGTGGACCGGCTCGTAGAGCGCCTTGCGGCTGCCGGTGCGGGCGTCGGGAGCGCCGAGCGAGGCCGACGGCAGCATGCCGAGCGAGCCCGTGAGCATGGCGGCGACGTCGGAGAGCATGTCGCCGAACAGATTGTCGGTGACGATCACGTCGAACTGCTTGGGCCAGCGCACCAGCTGCATGCCGCCGGCGTCGGCGAGCATGTGGGTCAGCTCGACGTCGGAATAGCGTGCCTTGTGGGTCTGGGTGACGACCTCCTTCCAGAGCACGCCCGACTTCATCACGTTGTGCTTCTCCATCGAGCACACCTTGTTCTTGCGCGTACGGGCGAGCTCGAAGGCGACGCCGGAGATGCGCTCGATCTCGAACGTGTCGTAGACCTGGGTGTCGATGCCGCGCTTCTGGCCGTTGCCGAGGTCGATGATCTCCTTCGGCTCGCCGAAATAGACGCCGCCGGTCAGTTCGCGCACGATCAGGATGTCGAGGCCTTCGACGACCTCCGGCTTCAACGAGGAGGAGGCGGCGAGAGCCGGATAGCAGATCGCGGGCCGAAGGTTTGCGAACAGCTGCATGTCCTTGCGCAGGCGCAGCAGGCCGGCCTCGGGGCGCACCTCGTAGGGCACGCCGTCCCATTTCGGCCCGCCGACGGCGCCGAACAGCACCGCATCGGCAGCCATCGCCCTGGCCATGTCCTCTTCCGAGATCGCCTTGCCGCAGGCGTCGTAGGCCGAACCGCCGACCAGGCCTTCCTCGGTCTCGAAGCCGGCGCCCATCTCGGCGTTCATGACGGCGATGAGCTTCTTCACCTCCGCCATGGCCTCGGGGCCGATGCCGTCGCCGGGGAGGAGGAGGAGTTTGCGGGATGCCATGCAAATGACCTTTCGGAAGCGTGAGAAACCGGCGCCTTGCTAGCGGCGAACCGCCGTCGACGCAAGTTGCGTCGGTTGCGCAGTCTCCTTCGAAATGGCCAGCGCCGTCTCCGCCGCCTTCATCCGGCCATCGCTTCCGTCTCGCGGCGCAGGTCGAGCGTCGCGCCGGCGGGCAGCGGCGCGACGTCGTCGCGCGTGAGGATCGCTCCTTCGGCAACAGGGCGGACCAGCGCCACGCCGTGGGCGAGGCCGATCGGCAGCGCCCTCATGGCGACCGACCTGGCCGCGGGCACGAGCTTGCCCCAGACCGTGTAGCCGCCTTCGCCGTCGAGCGTCTCGCCGACCGCCAGCGGCCGCTTGGCGACGGCGACGGCGTCGCCGCGGAAGACGCGCGAATGGCCGGTCGGCTCGCCGCGCAGCGCCGCCGACAGGACCGAGATGCCGAGTTCCAGGCCGATCAGGTGGAACGGCTTGTACATGGCCGCATAGCGGCCGCTGGAATCGGTCGGCAGGCCGTACTGGCGGAAGCAGGCCGCGGCGTAGTCGTTGGGCGCCTCGAAGACGACGTAGACGCCCCAGCGCAGGTCGCGGAAAACGGGCCGTCCGTCGCGCTCGAGCGACGACACCACCTCGACCATGCCTTCGCCGTCGACCTGGCCACCCGCGGCGCGGGGCCTCAGCACATGGGCGAGGTCGTCGACGCCGCAGGGCGGGAAGGAAAGACCGTCGGCGGGAACGCCGAGGTCGCAGGCATTGGCGATCGCCGCCATCTCGATCGCCGACTTGGTGCCGTCGAGGAAGGAGTTGAACATCTGGCTGTTCATGCCGGCGGCGCGCGCCTGCTCGGCGGAAAGGCCGTAGTGAGGCCAGACGGCGTCCGGCGTGACCTTGTGATAGGCGGGCAGGTATTTCGTGCCCTTGCCTGCGGCCTGGACGCGGAATCCCGCGGCGCGCGCCCAGTCGACCATCTCGGACACCAGCGCCGGCTGGTCGCCATAGGCCATCGCGTAGACCACGCCGGCGGCACGCGCGCGCCGGGCAAGCGCAGGCCCGGCAAGGACGTCCGCCTCGACATTGACCATTACGACGTGCTTGCCGTTGCCGATGGCGGCGAGTGCATGGGCGATGCCCGCGGCCGGCGAGCCCGTGGCATCGACGACGACCTCGACGTCCTCGCGCGCGGCAAGCGCCCTGCCGTCCTCGACGAACGCGGTGGCGGCGATGCGGTCCTCGTCCCATCCGACGGTCTGGCATGCGGCCCGGGCGCGGTCGGGAGACAGGTCGGCGATCGCGGTCACCAGCAGGCCCGGGGTCGACGGCACCTGCGAGAGAAACATCGACCCGAACTTGCCGGCGCCGATCAGGCCGGCACGGACCGGACGGCCCGCCGCTGCGCGCGCCCCGAGGAGTGCATGGAGGTTCACCGCGAGCGTTCCCGCCGCAAGGCCGTCACTTCGATCTCGATCTTCATCGCCGGCTCGATCAGTTCCGCAATCACCATCGTCGCGGCCGGGCGCACCTCGCCGAAGACCTCGCCGAGGATCGGGAAGACCGCGGCGACGTCGGCGCGGTCGGCGACGTAGTAGCGGGCGCGGACGACGTCGGCGATCGCGAAGCCGGCCTCGCCGAGCGCACTGGCGATGGTGGCGAGGCAGTTGCGCGCCTGCTCTTCGACGCTGCCGGGCATGGTCATGGTCGCGTAATCGTAGCCGGTGGTGCCGGAGACGAAGCACCAGTCGCCGTCGACAACCGCGCGCGAGTAGCCGGCAGTCTTCTCGAAGGGCGATCCCGTGGAGATCAGGCGACGTGGCACGTGTGCGACTCCTGCTGCTGGTTGCCGGGAACGCTCGTCAGCCCCACTTCAGCCGGCGGTGTTGGAGATCTCTGTCACTGCGGCGGATAGAGCGCCGCCTTCATTGCCGAGCGGATCGCCGGCGGCCAGGTCTTCAGCGCCGGCCAGGCGTTGGGCTCGGACCGCTCGCCCGTCTGCGCGAAGTAGAGCTTGCGGCCGCCAGGATCGACGGCCATGAAGGCGTCGGCGGTGCCGCAGGCATGGGGCACGCAACCCGAGCCATAGAAGACGCCGGTCACCGTCTTCTCGGTGCCGCCGCCGACCAGGAGCCCGGTGACGACTTCGTTCAAGCTGCCGCCAAGCAGCCGGGCCGCCGCCTTGTAGACGGCTTCGTTGGACAGCGCCTCGATGATGTTGTCGTATCCGTCCGGCTCGAGATCGTCCCAGCCGGTGCCAGGCTGCGGCGCGAAGGACAGCACGCCGGCGACGCGCAGCCCGAGTTCGGGCGACCATACCTGGACCGGCGAGGAATCGCCGGGAATGAGGTAGGGGACGAAATAGAGACTGTCGGCGGTGGCCGCCGCAGGCGGCGCGCCGCAATCCTCGCCGACAATCTCGGAAGTGACGTCGCCGTCCTTCGGCTTCCAGACGATCACCGTGGCGGGGCCGCACGCATTGCCGCCGTCGCCCGCGGCGAAAAGCGCCACGCTCGTCTCGCCGAGTTCGATGGCGCGGTCGTAGAAGACGACGAAGTTGCGGGCGAGTTCATTGCCGTTGAAGGCGAGTACCTTCTCGAAGTCGTCGTTTTCGGTGATGGTCAGGGTTCCGCCGGCGAAGGGAAAGCTCTCGGGGGCCGCCTTGTCCTGTGCATCAGCGCTCGAAACCATGGCGCCGGCGACGCAGGCGCCGATGAGGAAAGAGGGAACTGGGATCCGGATCATGGCGTGCCTCCCGGCGGAATCGTGCTGCCGCGGACACCAGCGTGCCACAGGGTGGGCCGCGCTGTCAGCCCGGAATCACGATCCGCCCGAGGATGCGCCTGACAAGCGGCGCGACGACCAGGACGGCGGGGAAGGCGACGGACCAGGACGTAAGCCAGGCGCGCAGCCAGAAGCCGGCGAAACCGGCCGAAACGCCGGCGGCAAGCGCGGTGGACAGGCCGGAGACGAGCAGCGACATCATCCCGGAAAGGAGCAGGCCGAAGGCGACCGGCTCCAGGCGCTTCGGGACGAAGGGTATCATGTGAGTCTGTTCCCGGCCGTTCAGGCCCAGGGACGGCTCGTCGCCGTGGTCTTCTCGTAGGCGGCGATGGCCGGCGCCTTCTCCATGGTGAGGCCGATATCGTCGAGGCCGTTGAGCAGGCAGTGGCGCCTGAAGCTGTCGAGGTCGAACTTGACGACGCCGCCGTCGGGACCGCGGATCTCCAGGGTCTCGAGATCGACGGTCAGCGTGGCGTTGGCGCCGCGCGAGGCGTCGTCCATCAGCTTGTCGAGGTCCTCGGGACTGACGGTGATCGGCAGAATGCCGTTCTTGAAGCAGTTGTTGTAGAAGATGTCGGCGAACGAGGTGGAGATCACGCAGCGGATGCCGAAGTCGAGCAGCGCCCAGGGGGCGTGCTCGCGAGAGGAGCCGCAGCCGAAATTGTCGCCCGCGACGAGGATCTGCGCGGCGCGGTAGGCGGGCTTGTTGAGGACGAAATCCGGATTTTCCGATCCGTCCTCGCGATAGCGCATCTCGGCAAAGAGTCCCGTGCCCAGCCCGGTGCGCTTGATCGTCTTCAGGTAGTCCTTGGGGATGATCATGTCGGTGTCGACGTTGATGATCGGCAGAGGCGCGGCAACGCCGGTCAGTTTGTTGAACTTGTCCATGGCCCAGTTCCCGGGAATTGCGAAAGGCCGTGCCTTACAGGAAACGGTCGGCAAGGGGAAGAGTGGCCGGATCGCGTCCGGCTGGTTGCGAGCGGTCTTGCGGAAGGTCGTGTCCGACGCGGTTCAACTGCAATTTACTTGTCATACCGCAGTCAAAATATCAAACATGCATAGATGAAAATCCTCACCTCTGGTCTTATTCGCGGAACCTATCCGTAGTGGACTTCGAGATGTGATGAAAAATTGAGTCAAGCAGCGGACACAGAGAGTCCGATTGGGGACGATTCGTCCTTTATCCAGAATTGCAGCTATCAATATTCTCTAGTTTGCAAGTTATGATTCTATATGATAGTAAGCAAACCGCATATTCAATAACATGGGAGAGATTAGTCATGAGCGAGAAAGCAATTCTCATCCTGCCTGACGTCGGCCTCAACGAAGATGAACTGGAAAAGGTGAAAGGACAATTCCAGAACAACATCGCCGAAACCCTGAAGAGGGCCGGGTCGCGCCTCGCCGATGTCGTCGTGGTCGTCGTGGTCGTCGTCTACGAGCGCCTCGCAGGCAAGGGGCGGTAGAGCCACCGCAAGAAACCCGGTTCGGGGGCGCGCGAGCGTCCCCGAACTCGGCCATTCGCGTGAATACGAAGCTGTCTTCGCCGGGAGTGCGCCCGCCATGAAATTCTGCATCGTCAGCCCGCCCACCGTCACCGAGTTCGACAAGGACGTCGCCGAATCGGATGCGATCAAGCGCCTGTCCGAACATGCTCCGATCGGGGTGCTGACCCTGGCGGGCGTGCTGGCCTCGCGTGGCGTCGACTTCGAACTCGTCGACCTGAACGTGCTCTACTACGAATGGCTGCGCAGCGAGGCGGGAGCCGGGAGTTTCCTGGACTTCGCCACCGCGCGCCTCTTGTCCGTGCCGTTCGACGCGGTCGGCTTCGGCACGATCTGCAGCACCTACCCGCTGACGCTGCGCCTGGTCGAGGCGGTGAAGACGCGACGGCCAGGCGCCGCAACGATTCTCGGAGGACCGCAGGCTTCGGCGGTCGATATCGCGACTCTCGAGGCGTTCCCGTCGGTGGACTACATCCTTCGTTACGAGGCCGAGGAATCGCTACCGGCCCTCCTTTCGGCGCTGGAAGAGGGGACCGACGTGGGCATGGTGTCCGGGCTTTCGTATCGTGTCACAGGAAGCGTCCAAAGGACCGCCTCGCCGCCGGTGATCGCGGATCTCGACGCGATCCCGATGCCGGCCTTCGACCGTTATCCCTACATCGCCGAGGCGACCTACATACCGCTCGAACTCGGGCGCGGCTGCCCGTACGCCTGCACCTTCTGTTCGACCAACGATTTCTTCCGCCGCCGCTTCCGCCTGAAGTCTCCGCAGATCGTCGTTGCGCAGATGAAGGAACTGAAGGGCCGATACGGGATCAGCCACTTCGATCTCATCCACGACATGTTCACGGTCGACCGCAGGAAGGTGCTGGAGTTCTGCGAGACGCTCAAGGGCTGCGGGGAGACCTTCTACTGGAACTGCAGCGCAAGAACGGACCGCGTCGATCCGTCATTGCTGGACGCCATGTACGAAGCGGGCTGCCGCGCGATCTTCTTCGGCATCGAGACCGGCTCGCAGCAACTCCAGCCGAAGATCAAGAAGAACCTCGTTCTCGACGACGCGATGAAGAGTGTCCGCGCCGCCTGCGAACGCGGCATCCATGCCGCAGCATCGCTGATCACGGGTTTTCCCCAGGAGACGGAGGCGGATTTCCGCGACACCTGCGACTTCTTCGTGCGCGTCCTGCGATACGACAACAGCGACCCGCAGCTGCACATACTGGCGCCCCTGGCGGACACGCCGCTTCATCGCGAATACAGCGACCGCCTGACATTCGACGACATCGTTTCCGACATGTCGCACCAGGGATGGGACCAGTCTTCGGACGACCGCTCGCTCATCCTCGCGCATCCGCAGGTCTTCCCGAATTTCTATGCGATACCCACGGGGCTCGACCGGGAGCGGCTGAAGCTGGTCCGCGCCTTTCTCCTTTACGGGGCACGGCGTTTCGGCTGGCTGCTTCCGGCCCTTCACCGCGAAGCCGGCCACCTGCTCGCGATCTTCGACGAATTCCTGCGTGCCGTGCCGGCGGCCGGCGAAGTCGCGTACTACCAGAACGATGCGTTCGGCGACGACTTCCTCTCCTTCCTGAAGGCGGTCTGGTTGCCGAGCCAGCCCGGCGAGGACGCGCTGCGCGCCGTCGTGGCCTATTTCGAGACGTTCGACGACATAACGACCGAAGATCCCACGGCCGACCTCGGCGACGACGACGGGGACGGCGCGCGACGCAAGTACCTGCGGGCGTTCGCGCCGGAATCGGTGCCCCAAAGGCCGGAAAACGTCCGCGTCCTCGATTGGGACTTCGATTTCCGTACCTTGCGCAGCCGCGTCGTGGAGGGTGAGGCCCTGAGAGGGCTCGATCGCGAAGCCTCGACCCTCGCCTCGCGCAAACGCCCGGGCCAATGGCCCGAAGTCATCAAGCTCAGCCCGATGTCGATCGAACTCCTGTCGACCTGCGACGGCGAACGCACGGTGCGCGAGGTCGTCGGCGTCATGCGCGGCCGGCGCGACACGATCGCGGGGATCGATGTGGAAAAGGCGGTTCGCGTCGGCCTTGAACTGTTGCGGCACGACGGACTGCTGCTCGAGGGAAGCGGGCCGCGATAGCGAGGAGGGCCGAGATAATGGCGACAAGCGAGCGCATCCAGGTAACCGCCGAAGAGTTGCGGGCGATCATCAACGCCCGCCTCGGCGAGAACCGATCGACACGGAATTGCGAGATGATCGGGGCCGTTCGCAGACGCGAGGAGCCGTATCCGGACGGAGGCAACTGGAACCGCAGCGTGGCGATCGGCGGTTCACCCATCGATCCGCAGAAATGTGGGGAAGAAGCCGCCGAGATCGTCGAGCGGATCGCCGACGAGTACAACCTGGCCTGACCGGCCGGGTCGAACGGCCGGCCGCGCATGCGCAGAATGCGGCGACGAAGCCAGCCGACGCCAGAACCTCGATCGTCGACCTGACCAGTGCGCGGGACCGCGTTTGCGGACATCGCCGACACCCGCTCTGCCGGTCGCGAAGGCGAGGCAGCAAGGCGACGGCGCCTGGCGCGTGGACCGGTCTGTGCCCTGAGCGGAATCCGGTTCAGGCCCGCGGCCTGCGTCGGCGGCGGAGCGACGTTCCGCCGCGACATGCGGGGAAGACAGCGGCGGGGATGGGCGCTAGTTTTCCGGCTTCGCGGTCGTGCGATTGGGGTGCAAGGGGCGTGTTCGCTCCGAGCCTTGCCGGCTCCCGACCGCGGGCGCAGATGCGCCTGCCGGCGCGTTTCTTGACCCCGATCATTTCGCCGATCCGGGCCAGCGCCTATCAGGATTGACTTCGCTGCGTGCGCCCGCCCGCCCACGCGGCGTCCGACGCCCCGATAACGAGGAGGCCTTTCGATGAACAACCCGCCCGGCACGATCCTGTTCGCCACGGACTTCAGCAGCCGTTGCGACCGCTCGCTCGAGCGGGCGATCATTCTCGCCAAGCATTGGAATTCGAGGCTCATCCTGCTGCATGTGCTGGAGAAGCGCCGCGCCGGCATGACGGACGACTCGCGCCGGTCGGAGGAAACGCGACTTCACGGCCTGCTGCGTGCCGAGTTCGGCGATCACGCCGGCGAAACAGAGACGCGTATCGCCCGCGGCCCGGTCGGCGACACCGTGGTCGCGGTCGCCGGCGAAGCCGGTGCCGATCTCATCGTGACCGGCGTCGCCCGCTATGATGAACTGGGTGATTTCGTCCTCGGATCGACGGTCGATCGCCTGGTGCGGCACAGCCCCGTACCGGTGCTCATCGTCAAGAAGCGCGCCCGCGCGGCCTATGACGACATCGTCGTGGCGACCGATTTCTCGCCGTGCTCCGCAGCGGCGCTGCGGACCGCCGCGGCGATGTTCCCGAACGCCCGGCTGCACCTCGTCCACGCCTACCACGTGCCGTTCGAGGGGCTGATCAGCAAGGAAGAGAACCGCGAGGCCTTCGAGAAGGAACATACCGACGAGATGGCGGCATTCCTTTCCGGCCTGTCCCTGCCCGAGGAAATCGAGGCGCGGCTTTCCAAGCATGTGGTCTACGGCGAGACCGAGAATGCGGTCCAGTCGGTCGTGGAAGCGACCGGAGCCGGGCTCGCGGCGATCGGCACCCACGGCCGCAGCGGCTTCGTCGCGGCGATGATCGGTTCCATCGCGGAAGCAATGCTGGGCGCGCTCGACTGTGACGTGCTGGCGGTCAGATCCCGTTGAACTGGCGAGAGATCGCGGTCGTTAAGCCTTTCGTAAGAACGATATAGTACACATTCCCTCATCTTACATGTTGTCTTTCTTTTTCCTGTTTCATCCATCCCATTGCGGTATCGATCATGGTCTCTTCCGTTTCCTCCTCCGCTTCCAACGCCCTGCAGTCGCTGCAATCGTCCGCGCGTTCGTCCACGCAGGGCGACGCGGCCCGGATCAAATCGGAGATCGCGGCGAAGGAATCCGAGCTCAAGGCGACCGAGGACGAGGCCGAGGCAGCGAAACTCGAGCAGGAGATCGCCGCGCTGAAAGCCAAGCTGAAGGCCCTCGAAGCGGCCGAAGCCAAGCAGGCGGCTGAAGCCCAGCAGTCGGCCGCCAGCACCTCCTCGCAGCCCCCCGCCCCCGTCGACCCGGATCAGCAGGCGGGTTTCGACGACGAGGAAACCAACAGCAGCTTCACCCGCTGGATCTGACGGCGCGACCGCCGCAGGCAACCGCGGTCAGATCACGTTGAGTTCGCGATAGGGCAGGCCGGCGGCGATGCGTTCGTAGCCGAACACCGAGCAGTCGATGGTGCGAAAGCCGCCATGGACGACGAGTTCGGCGACGGCCTTGCCCACCGCCGGCGCCTGCTGCAGGCCGTGGCCGGAGAAGCCGTTGGCGAAGATGAAGTTGCCGACGTCCGGGTGCGGACCGATGACGGCGTTCTGGTCGAGCGTGTTGTAGTCGTAATGGCCGACCCAGGCCCGCGTCGGTTTGATCGCCTCGAAGGCGGGAACGCGGGTGGCCAGCGCCGGCCAGACGATCTCCTCGAAGAGCGGCCAGTCCGGCTCGAAGTCGGCCGGGTCGGCGGCCGTCTCGCCCTCTTCGGATTCGGCGCCGCCGGCGATGTAGACGCTGCCTTCGGGGCGAACGTAGATGCCGCTCGGGTCGACGAGCAACGGCATGTCGGCGAAACGGTCGCGCGCCTCGAAGACGAAGACGTTGCGCTTCCTCGGTTCGACGGGAAGGGCCAGCTCCGCGAGCGCTGCCACGACGCCGGCGTTCGGTCCGGCGGCGTTGACGACGAGCCCCGCCTCGAGCCGCTCGCCGTTGTCGAGGCGCACCGCGTCGATGCGGTTGCCCGTGCGCTCGATGCCGGCGACGGAAGCGGTGAGGAGATCGACGTTCATGCCGCGCAGCGCCTTGCGGAACAGCGTCAGCAGGGCGTGGGCGTCGAACCAGCCCTCGCCGCTGCGGCCGTAGGCCCCGGCGGCGACGCCTTCGGTCGACAGCCAGGAAAAGCGGCGGACGAGCGCTGCGGCGTCCTCCAGCACGATGTCGGCGCCTTCGCCGGCCTGGACGGCGTGATTGGCGGCGAGCACTGGCAGGCCGTCGTCGGAGGCGAGGATGAGGTAGCCGTTCTCGCGGAAGGCAATGTCGGCGTCCCGGCCGAACTCTTCTTCGAGCCGGCGGAAAAGGGAAAGGGTGAATTGCGACAGGCGGATGTTCTCGCGGATCGAGAATTGCTGGCGGATCGAGGCGCAGGACAGCGTGGTCGCCGAATGGGCGAAGTTGGGGTCACGCTCGACGACGGCGATCGAGCCGGCAAAACCCTCCTGGCGGAGGAAATAGGCGACCGAGCTGCCGACGATCGCCCCGCCGATGATGATGATGTCGTACCGTGCCATGTCGTCCGTTCCGTCGCCCGGTGGCCGTAGCCCCGCCGTTTCAGCCATCCCGGCGTATCTTCTTGCAAGGGCCAGGAACGCGGGGCAAGAAGACCAGATGAAGCGCAAGGATTCTCCCCGCCGCTCGGTGCTCTACGTACCGGCTTCCAACGCCAAGGCAATGGCCAAGATCGCTTCGCTGGCCTGCGACGCCGTCATCCTCGACCTCGAGGACGCGGTGGGGCCGCAGGAGAAGGCCGGCGCGCGCGACAATCTGCGCGCCTTCTTCGCCGTGCCGCCGGCGCTGGCCGGCGAGATCGTCATCCGGATCAACGCCGCGTCGAGCGAATGGGGGCGGGACGACCTGGAACTCGCCGCCGCGCTGGCACCCGACGCGGTGCTCCTGCCCAAGGTCGACACGCCGCGCGACGTGCTGGAGGCCGGCGATGTCCTCGACGAGCGGGGCGGCGCGGAGACGGCACTGTGGGCGATGGTCGAGACACCGAAGGCGATCCTCAACATCGGCGCCATCGCCGAGCTCGGCCGCGACCAGGCGTCACGGCTGTCATGCCTGGTTGCCGGCACCAACGACCTGGTCAAGGAGACCGGCGTGCTCGCCACCCCCGACCGGCGCTACCTGCAGGCCTGGCTGATGCAGATCGTGCTTGCGGCGCGCGCCGGGGGGCTCGACGCGCTCGACGGGGTCAGCAACGATTTCCGCGACCTCGATGCCTTCGCCAGGGAATGCGCCGAGGGCGCGGCGATGGGCTTCGACGGCAAGACGCTGATCCATCCCGCCCAGATCGGGCCGGCCAACGCCGCCTTCTCGCCGGCGCCCGAGGCGCTGGCGGCCGCCCGCGCCATCGTGGCGGCGTTCGCCCTGTCGGAGAACCGCGGCAAGGGCGTCCTCTCGATCGACGGTCGCATGGTCGAGCGGCTGCACCTGGCGCAGGCCGAAAGACTCATTTCCAGGACAGGCGACAGGGAGACCTCGACGTGAAGCTCTACCGATTCCTCACCGGGCCGGACGACGCCAGCTTCTGCCACAAGGTGACTGCGGCGCTGAACAAGGGCTGGCTGCTGCACGGCGCGCCCACCTATGCGTTCGACCAGGCGGCGAACGTGATGAAATGCGGACAGGCCGTGGTCAAAGAAGTCGACGGCATCGACTACGAGCCGGGGCTGAAGCTCGGCGACTACTGACCGAGCGCCGCCGCTGAGGCGCGGCGGAGCTTTCGCGATCAGCCGGCCGGCGAGGAGACGGCCTCGTCGGCGGCGTCCTCGATGCGCTCCATATCGTCGTCCGACAGGCCGAAATGGTGGCCGATCTCGTGGATCAGGACGTGGGTGACGATGGCGCCGAGCGATTCCTCGTTCTCGGCCCAGTAGTCGAGGATGGCGCGGCGGTAGAGGGTGATGCGGTTCGGCCCCTCGCCGGTCTGCGGGTTCCAGCGCTCGGCGATGCCCCGGCCCTCGAACAGGCCGAGCAGGTCGAACGGCGTCTCCAGCGACAGGTCGTCCATGATCTCGTCGGTCGGAAACTCGGCGACCTGGATGACGATCTCGCCGGTGAGTTTGCGGAACTCCTCGGGGAGATGGGCATAGGCCTCCAGAGCCAGGAGTTCCATCTCCTCCATGGAAGGTGACAACTGTTCGTGCCAGGCACGGGTCTGATAGATGCGGGCCATTCTTCGTCCTTTTGACCGCATATAGCTCTTACCGATGCGGCTTTCGAGGCCTTTCAGGAAACGAGGCGCAGGAGTGGAAGGCCGGCGAGGAATAAATTCTCGCTCGCCCCGCTTGACTCTTTCGCGGGGCTCTGGAATCCATAAGAACATAACATGAACAGAGACCGGGACAAACCGACATGGCGACATCCGCCGTGGCGCAGGAAGCCGTTTTGTCCTTGCGCCGGACAATTGCGAAGATCGAGGGCAGGCCAGCGGAGCGCCTGGATGCGCCGTCTCCGGCAAGTCCCGGCACGGTACTGCGCCGCGGCGCCGTTGCCGCCGTCGACGTCTGCGGGGACGGCCGGCACGGCTTCCTGGCCACGGGTGCGGAGCGTCTCGACCTGGCGCTGGGCGGCGGCCTGCCGATGGCGGCGCTGACCGAGATCCATGGGACCGCGGCGCGCGACGCAGGCGCGGCGAGCGGCTTTGCGCTCGCCATGGCCGGCCGCATCCGAAGGCGGCGCCGGGAGCGCGGCGAGACCGGCCCGGTGCTGTGGATCGGCGCCGGACCGGCCTTCGCCGAGGCCGGCTTTCCCCATGCGCCCGGTCTCGCCCGTCTGGCCGGCCTCGGTGCCGACGATCTTCTCTTCTGCGCGGCGGCGCGGCTCGAAGACGCACTTTGGGTGGCCGAGGAGGCCGCCCGGCTCGAGGCGCTGTCGCTGGTGCTGGTCGAGGTGCGCGGCAATTCCGCCCGGCTCGATCTGACGGCGACCCGCCGGCTGCACAGGCGGGCGCAGATCGCCGGGCGACCCGTGCTGCTGCTGCGCCAGGCCGCGGTGGCGGAACCGACGGCCGCGCCGGCGAGGCTGCTGGTCTCCGCCGCTCCGGCGGCGCTGCGCGCCACGCTGGCCGGACCGCTGCCGGGCACGCTCGGCCACGCTGCCTTCGCGGTCACGATCGGCAAGGGCCGCGGCGCCTTCCCCGGACCTTTCTTCCTGGAGTGGAACCCAAATGAACTCTCGTTTTGCGAAAGACGGCCGCAGGATGCTGGCGCTGTGGTTCCCGCATCTCCCCGCCGAGCGGATCCTGCGCCAGCGGCTGGGACGGTCGTGGCGTTCGCGCCCGCCGGGCGAGGGCCGGACGGCGCTGGTGGTCAGCCACCGCGACACCAACACCCAGCGGATCGCGGCCCTCGACGAGCAGGCTGAGGCGCTCGGGCTGAAAGCCGGCATGGGCGTCGCCGACGCCCGGGCCATGCACCCGTCGATCGAGGTCGTCGAGGCGGATCTACAGGCCGACCGGCGGCTGCTCGAAGGCCTCGCCGACTGGTGCGACCGTTACACGCCGCTGGTCGCCGTGGACGGCGGCGACGGCCTGTTCCTCGACATCACCGGCTGCGCCCATCTCTTCGGCGGCGAACGGGCCATGCTGGACGACCTCCTGGCGCGGCTCTTCCACCAGGGGTTCGACATCCGCGCCGGGCTGGCCTCGACGCCGGGTGCGGCCTGGGCTGCGGCGCGCTTCGGCCTGTCCCCGATCGGCCCGGGCGAGGAGGAGGAGGCCCTGGCGCCCCTGCCGCTCTCGGCGCTGCGGCTCGAGCCTGCGGTGCGCGCCGGCCTGGAGAGCGTCGGGCTGCGCACGACCGGCGGCGTCGTCGCCGCGCCGCGCGCGCCGCTCGCCCGCCGCTTCGGCCACGGCCTCCTCGTCCGGCTCGACCAGGCGATGGGGCGGATCGACGAGGCGGTGTCGCCGCGCCTGCCCGTCGCGCCCCTGTCGGTGGAGCGCCATCTCGCCGAGCCGGTGACCGGGGTCGAGGACGTCGAGGAACTGACCGGTCTGCTCGCTGCCGGCCTGAAGAGCGATCTCGAACGGCGCGACGAGGGCGCGCGCCTGCTCGAACTGGCGCTGTTCCGGGTCGACGGCCATGTCAGCCGCATCGCCGTCGGCACGTCGCGGCCGCTGCGCGACCCGAGGCTGGTGCGCCGCCTGTTCAAAGAGAGGCTGGCAGGCGCCAGGGCCGCGTTCGACCCCGGCTTCGGCTTCGATCTGGTGCGGCTTTCGGCACGCGAGACGGCGCGGCTGGAGATCGTGCAGACCGATCTCGCCGGGGACAGCCGGGGCGGAGACGAGGACATCGCCGTCTTCGCCGACCGGGTTAGGGCGCGCCTCGGCGAGCAGGCCGTGCTGCGCCCGGTCGCCGTGGAGAGCCACATCCCCGAGCGCGCCGCGGTGCTGCTGCCCTTCGCCGCGGCGGCGGATGGCAGGGCCGCCATGCAGGCGCCCGGTCCCAACGCGCCGTCGGCGGAGCGGCCGATCCGGCTCTTTTCCCGGCCCGAGCCGGTCGAGGTGATGGCCGAGATCCCCGAGGGGCCGCCGGCGCATTTTCGCTGGCGCCGTGCGCTGCATCGCGTCGCCCGCTCGGAAGGTCCGGAGCGCATCGCGCCGGAATGGTGGCGCGACGGGGAGGCGGCGGCGACGCGCGACTATTTCCGCGTCGAGGACGCCGACGGCCGGCGCTACTGGCTCTACCGGCAGGGCCTCTACGGCGCCGCCGAGCCGACGCCGCGCTGGTTCATGCACGGGGTCTTCGCATGAGCGCGCCCGTCTATGCCGAGTTCGCGGTACAATCGAACTTCTCCTTCCTTCGCGGCGCCTCGGCGCCGGAGGAACTGGCGGTCACGGCGAGGCAGCTCGGCCTGTCGGCGCTGGGACTCGCCGACCGCAACACGGTCGCCGGCACGGTCAGGGCCTGGCTGCAGGCGAAGGAGGCCGGCCTCGCCTATCATCCGGGCGCGCGGTTGTCGTTCTCGGACGACACGCCCGACATGCTCGCCTATCCGCAGGACCGCCGGGGCTGGGGGCACCTCTGCCGCATGCTCACCGAAGCCAACCTGCGCGGCGATAAGGGCGCGCCGGACCTCCGGCGCGGCGACCTCCTCGACTGGGGGGAACGGCTGGCGCTCGCCGTCCTGCCGGACTTCACCGACCCGCCCGACGGGACGCTCTCCTTGCTGCGCGGCCTCGCCGAGCGTTTCCCGGGCAGCGTCCGGGTCGCTGTGGCGCCGGCCTATGGCGGCGACGACGGCTTCCGCATCGCCTCGGCTGCGGCACTCGCCGAGGCCGCCGGCGTGCCGCTGATGGCGGTCAACGACGCGCTCTACCATGCGCCCGAGCGCCGGCGGATGCAGGACGTACTGACCGCGATCCGGCTCAACGTCCGGGTCGCGGAAGCGGGTCATGCGCTCGGCGCCAATGCCGAGCGCCACCTGAAAGGGCCGGACGAGATGGCGCGCCTGTTCCGCCGTCACCCGCAGGCGATCGCCGAGACGGTCCGCTTCGCCGAGAGCCTCGGCTTCTCGCTGGCGCAGCTCAAGTACAACTATCCCGACGAGCCGACCGAGTCGGGCCTGGAGCCGCAGGCCGAGCTCGAACGCCTCACCCGGCAGGGCGCCGTGCTGCGCTATGCCGAAGGCGTGCCGGAGAAGATCGAGCGGCTGATCCGCCACGAACTCGCCATCGTCGCCGAACTCAACTACGCCCGCTACTTCCTCACCGTCCACGACATCGTCTCGTTTGCCCGCGCCCGCGGGATCCTCTGCCAGGGACGGGGGTCAGCGGCGAATTCGGTGATCTGCTTCTGCCTCGGCATCACCGATGTCGGGCCCGACATCATCGACCATCTCTTCGAGCGCTTCATTTCCGTCGAACGCAACGAGCCGCCCGACATCGACGTCGACTTCGAGCACGAACGCCGCGACGAGGTCATCGCCTACATCTACGAGAAGTACAGTTCCCGCCGCACCGCGCTGGCCGCGTCGGTGGTCACCTACCGGTCGCGTTCGGCGCTGCGCGAGGTGGCCAAGGCGGTCGGCCTGTCGGACGACACGATCGACGCGCTCGCCGGGTCGACCTGGCGCTGGACCTCGACCGGGCTCGGCGAGACCGAGGCATCGGCCGCCGGCCTCGACATGCGCGACCCGATGATGCGCCACCTCTTCACCCACGCCAACGACATCATGGGCTTTCCCCGACACCTGTCGCAGCATGTCGGCGGCTTCGTCATCACCCGCGACCGGCTCGACGAGGTGGTGCCGATCGTGAAGACGGCGATGGACGAACGCCGCATGGTCGAATGGGACAAGGACGACCTCGACGCGGTCGGCATCCTCAAGGTCGACATCCTGGCGCTGGGCATGCTGTCGTGCCTGCGCCGTGCCTTCGAGCTGCTCGACGCCGGTTACGGCCGCCATCTGACGCTCGCCCAGGTGCCCGCCGAGGATCCGAAGGTCTACGACATGATCTGCCGGGCCGACACGCTCGGCGTCTTCCAGATCGAGAGCCGGGCGCAGATGACCATGCTGCCGCGGCTCAGGCCCCGCGAGTTCTACGACCTCGTAATCGAGGTGGCGATCGTCAGGCCGGGGCCGATCCAGGGCGACATGGTGCATCCCTACCTGCGCCGCCGGCAGGGCAAGGAGAAGGCGGAGTATCCGCGCCCCGAACTGGAGGCGATCCTGAAGAAGACCCTCGGCGTCCCGCTCTTCCAGGAACAGGCGATGCGCATCGCCATCGAGGCGGGGGGCTTCAAGCCGGGCGAGGCCGACCAGCTGCGCCGCGCCATGGCCACCTTCCGCCGGGTCGGCACGATCGGCACGATGCGGCAGAAGATGATCGACGGCATGGTGTCGCGCGGCTACGAAAAGGCGTTCGCCGAGCGCTGCTTCAGCCAGATCGAGGGGTTCGGCGAATACGGCTTCCCCGAGAGCCACGCCGCTTCCTTCGCCCTCCTGGTCTACGCCTCGTGCTGGCTGAAGGCCTATTATCCCGACGTCTTCTGCGCGGCGATCCTCAATGCCCAGCCGATGGGCTTCTACGCGCCGGCGCAGCTCGTGCGCGACGCGATCGACCACGGCGTCGAGGTGCGCGCCGTCGACGTCAACTTCTCCGACTGGGACTGCACGCTGGAGCCGGCTCCCTTCGATCCCGGCCGCATCGCGCCGCGCCATGCCGAGATGGCGGACGTGATCCGCACGACGCATGCGGTGCGCCTCGGCTTCCGCCAGATCAAGGGCCTGTCCCGGGACCAGCTCGACCGGCTCGTTGCCCGGCGGGGCCGGGGCTACGATTCGGTTCGCGACACGTGGCTGCGCACCGGCCTGCCGGCGGCCACGGTGGTCAGGCTCGCCGAGGCGGACGCCTTCCGCTCCATCGGTCTCGACCGGCGCGAGGCGCTGTGGGCGGCGCGCGCCCTCGAAGGCCGCAGTGCGGCGGAACGGCTGCCGCTGTTCGACAGGCCGGAGACGCGGCTGCGCGAGCTCGAGCCGGAGACGCGGCTGCCGCCGATGCCGCTCGGCGAGCACGTCTATCACGACTACCGGACGCTTTCGCTCTCGCTCAAGGCGCATCCGGTGTCGTTCCTGCGCGAGCGGCTGAAGGCCGCCGGCGTGATGGCCGACGCGGGCCTCGCCGATCTGCCGAGCGGCCGGCGGGTCACGGTCTCGGGCCTGACCCTGGTGCGCCAGCGCCCCGGCTCGGCCAAGGGCGTCATCTTCATGACCATCGAGGACGAGACCGGCATCGCCAACATCATCGTCTGGCCGAAGACCTTCGAGCGCTTCCGTGCGGCGGTGCTGGGCGGAAGGCTGGTGCGCGTACGCGGCCGCCTGCAGTCGGAATCGGGCGTCATCCACGTCGTCGCCGAGGAGGTCGAGGACATCACCGCCTGGCTCGGCTCGCTGTCCGAGCAGGCGCCGGCGATCGAGAGCCTCGCCCATGCCGACGAGATCAAGCGGCCGGTCGTCGAGCTGCGCGAGAAGCTGGTGGCGCGCTCCCGCCTCGCCCAGCTGATCCGCGAGGTGCCGACGCTGCGCCATGACTACCGGACACTGTCAGCGGACGCCGCCGCGGCGATGCCCAGGGGGCGTAACTTTCACTGAGCGGCGAACAGGCGGCAGCAAAGGAGGATCACGGACAGCAACGAGGCCTCCTTCACGCAGGTCGGCTTCACGCAGGCCCCCTTCATACAGGCCCCCTTCATACAGGCCGGTGCACCCGGCTTCATTCCTCCTCGACGCGGCGGGCCTCGGACGGCAGCATGACGGGTATTCCGTCGCGGACCGGATAGGCGAGGCGAGCGGCGCGCGAGACGAGTTCGGAGCGTTCCGCGTCCCATGAGAGCGGGCCCTTGGTCAGCGGGCAGGCGAGAAGCTCCAGCATCCTCACGTCGACGGTGGTTGCCTTGCGCCGCGTCATGGCTCTTGCCGATCCTACTGCAGGCCCGGGCCGAAATCGTCGCGATCCCGCGCCATGGCCATCTCGGTGATGGCGATCAGCGTCTCGGCCCGCATCCGCAGATCCGGCGCCTCGAGCAGCGCCTGCTTCTCGGCCGGACCGTAGGGCGCCATCATCGACAGGGCATTGACCAGCGTCGCGTTCTCGGCGCGGCTGACGCTCTCCCAGTCGGCGTCGAGGCCGTTGGCTTCGAGATAGGACCTGAACGCCCTGAGCAGGGCCGGGCGGTCGATCTCCTCGGCACCGCGTTCGTCGAGATCCGCCGCGAACGGCACGATGCGGCATTGCCTGAACGGCGTGCGCACCGCGATCTCCTCGACGACGCGGAAGCGGCAGACGCCGTGCAGCGCGATCAGGTAGCGGCCGTCGCCCGTCTCCGAGAACGAGGTCACGCGGCCGAGACAGCCGACCTGGCAGAGCTCAGGCTCGCCGTCGAGGCGCAGTGCGCCGTCGAGGGCGGGCTGGATCATGCCGATCAGCCGCCCGCCGGCCATCGCCTCGTCGATCATCTGCAGGTAGCGGGGTTCGAAGATGTTGAGCGGCATGCGGCCGCCGGGAAGCAGGAGCGCCGCCGACAGCGGAAACACCGGAACCGTCGCCGGAAGATCGGCGGCCTTCCTGTAGTGGGCATTTCCCGCCTGCACGTGTCGCCTCCAGTCTAGCGGCATTCGCTTGCCGGCCGCGGGCGGAAGGAAACGCCGCCCGCCGGGTGGGCGTCAGGAGAACAGCACCGACGACAGCTTGCGCCGCGCTGCCAGCGTGATCTCGTCGGTCGGACCCCACGCCTCGAAGAACTTGAGCAGCTGCGCCCGCGCGCCGTCCTCCCGCCACGTCCGGTCGGCCCTGACGATGGCAAGCAGGTTGTCGGCCGCCTCCATGCGCATGCCCTTGGCGTTCTGGATCATGGCAAGGTCGAAACGCGCCTCGTGGTCCTTCGGATCGGCAAGCAACCGGCGCTCCAGGGCCAGCGGGTCGCCGATCGCGGCGGCCTGTTCGGCGAGGGTGATCCTGGCGCGCACCGCAGCCAGCGGGGCGGCGTCCTTCTTGCCTTCCGGTGCCTGGTCGAGGAGGTGGCGCGCAGCGTCGGTGTCGCCGGTCTCGAACATCAGTTCGGCCATTCCGGCGAGCGCCTCGACCGAGTCCGGGGTCTGTTCGAGCACCGCCGAATAGATGTCGGCGGCGCCCTGCAGGTCCCCCGCGGCCCGCGCCTGCTGTGCCGCCGCCAGCGCCTCGGCGAGATGTGCAGCACCGTCGTCCTTGCCGGCGACCTTGGTGATGAAGTCGCGGATCTGGCTCTCCGGAACCGCGCCCATGAAGCCGTCGACAGGCTGCCCGTTCTTGAAGGCGATGACGGCGGGAATCGACTGGATACCGAGCTGGCCGGCGACTGCGGGGTGATCGTCGATGTTCATCTTGACCAGCTTGACCCTGCCGCCGGCGGCGCGAACCGCCTTCTCCAGCGCTGGTGCCAGTTGCCGGCACGGCCCGCACCACGGCGCCCAGAAGTCGACCAGCACCGGCTGTCGCCGCGATTCCTGGATGACGTCAGCGGCAAAGGTCGCGGTTGTCGTGTCCTTGATCAGTTCACCGGCCGGCGCCGCGGTTCCTGGCGCCGTGGCGGGCCGCGGCGCGGCACCCGGCGCGGCAGGTTCCGGCGCGGAACCGTAGTTGACTGTCGTGGCATAGCCCCCGCCGCTGCGCGCGTAGGGATTGCTCTGGTCGCTCATCTCTTTCCTTCCGGCCGGCGCTTCCCCGGCCCTGCCGCCGCGATGGGCATGACTTGCTGTCCGGGCTCCATGTGGCGATCACACGGAGAGTTTCAAGATAGACGGATCATGCCCCGTCGCCTTGACGAAGCGCAACAGGTCTTGCGCGGCGATCGAGGTCGTCGCCTCGTTGGTCAAGGGGTGGGCGTTGACCACGGCGTGCTCGAGAAGGGCCTGATCGATGAACACCTTCACGCGCCTCTCCGCGTCGTTGATGACGCCGAAGGCGGTGACGGCACCCGGGATCACGCCGAGCAGTTCCATCAGCGCTTCCGGGCGGCCGAAGGAGACGCGGCCGGCGGCGCCGATCAGCGTGTGGATGGACTTCAGGTCGACGGTCGCCTCCTCCTCGACGGTCAGCAGGAAATACTGGTCCTTGCGGTCCTTGAGGAACAGGTTCTTGGTGTGGCCGCCCGGGATCTCGCCGCGTAGCGCCTGCGAATCAGCGACGGTGAAGAGCGGGGGATGGCTGACGGTGGTCACCGGAATGTCCAGGGCTGCGAGGAAAGCAAAGAGTTCGTCGGGCGTTTTCGGCATGGGCGTTTCGGCTGCTCCTGCGGGGCGTTCTCCTCTATGTCGGGCCGGGCGCCCGAGGCAAGGGCGCGCGAGGGCGGGATGGACGGCGGCTGCCTGCGTTCGCGAGCGCGATCGAGACTCTGCCGGCGCGCGGCCGGACGTCTAGGCTGCGTCGGGCGATGCCGGCCGCGGCCATTTCGGGTCAGTGAGATTCCCTGTTGCAATCCGCTGGCGCTTCGGCCATATAGCACCCGCTTGCGGCCGGTGGCCGCGCGAGCGGGTGTAGCTCAGGGGTAGAGCACAACCTTGCCAAGGTTGGGGTCGAGGGTTCGAATCCCTTCGCCCGCTCCAGTTTTCCCAACCGATACATGGCCTTGACGGCGCCAACTTGACCAGGGGTCGTGTTGGTCGCCGTCCGCATGGCCGCTATGCCGTCACGGCGGCGAGCCGAGGAGGGGATCACCGTTCCGCGTTGGGCTCCGTTACCGGGAGGGCCCGTCACTTACTTTTCGAAATGACGGCGACAGTGTGCTACCGAGCGCTCGCTCGCAGCCGATGCGCGAAGCGCTGACTCAATACCGCACGCCATGCCGCGTGGTTATGTACCCATCGAGCATGCCGACATCGATCCAGCCGGTCGGCGAAGCAACACGCGCGACCTTGACGAAATGGTCCACGGCGTCCATCGCCTTGACAAGCACAACGGTCGGGCCGGCTTCGGAGGGGTGCATTTCCTTCGCCAGCGCCTTGCGCCATGCGCCGGCGAAGACCACGTTCTTCGGCAGGCTCCATACATAGGTGCCGTCGGGATGGATCTCGAGCACGCTCTCGTAGACATCCCGGATCAGGGGATCGCCGCGGTTCAGGGTGGTCAGAAGGAACGTGCCGACGAGTTCATTGATGCTTGGCGGCGGGCCATAATTGTCCTTGATCGCAAAGGTGACGACCGTCGACGCCCCCATGATTTCGCCAAGCTCGTTCTCGTAGTTCTGCGTCAGCACGAAATCGACGCCGAACGCTTTGATGTATTCCTGGATGTTGTGCAGTTTCGCATCGCGGGCTGCGTCGAACGGCTGGCCCTTCATCTCGATCCGGACGAACTCGAGCAACTCTTCCTTGGTGATCGGCTTCGCCTGGGATGACGTCGCTGCAAGGCCACAGAACAGAATGGCTGCAAGCGCGAGCAATCGACAAAAAGTGCCCATCTTTCCCCCCAAAGGCGCGATCGGGCCGTTCCAGAGCTATTCCGCGCCGGACCCCTTGTCAATCTGCCGACACGCTCCGCCATCGTGCTCGACCGAACCGCATCGCGCCCGATCCCGTTCAATCCGTCTGTCGCCTGGCGAGGCGATCCACCAGGAAGGTCGCGACGGTCGATGCCGGACGTCGGCCGAGCGAGCTGACGAAGCTCTCGTCCCGGCGAAGCTCGCCGACCTTCGCCAAGCCGGGACGTCTCGGCTCAGCGACCGCGCAGGCGGGTGAAGTGACCCATCTTGCGGCCCGGCCGCGCCTCGGCCTTGCCGTAGAGATGCAGCACGAGGTCGGGTTCGGCGAGGAGGGCCGGCGCGCGCAGGACGTCGTCGCCGATCAGGTTCTCCATGACGCAGCCGGAGTGGCGGGAGGGTGCGCCCAGGGGCAGGCCGGCGATGGCGCGGACGTGCTGCTCGAACTGCGAGACGGCGCAGGCGGCCTCCGTCCAGTGGCCGGAATTGTGCACCCTCGGCGCGATCTCGTTGGCGAGCACGGTGCCGTCGGCAAGCACGAAGAACTCAACGCCGATGACACCGACGTAGTCGAGCGCGGCGAGAATGGCGAACGCCGCATCTCGCGCGGCCGCCGCGGTCTCGGGCGAAACGAGGGCCGGGACGGTAGACGAGTGCAGGATGCCGTCACGGTGAACGTTCTCGGCCGGATCGAAGGCGGCGCAGGCGCCGTCGCGGCCGCGCGCGGCGACGATCGAGATCTCGCGAACGAAAGGAACGAGGCTTTCGAGGATCAGCGGCACGCCGCCGAGCGCCGCATGGGCCCCCGCCACCTCCTGCGGCGCGGCGTCGCGGTAGAGGCGCTGGCCCTTCCCGTCATACCCCATTCGCCGCGTCTTCAGGACGCCGGAGCCGCCGAAGGTGGCAAGTCCGGCGAGGAGATCGTCGTCGCCGTCGACGGCGACGTAGCTGGCCGTGGCGATACCGAGGCCGTTGAGAAAGGCCTTCTCGACGAGCCGGTCCTGGGCGACGCCGAGAGCCGCAGGCGGCGGGAACACGTGCGCCTGGGCTGCGAGCGCCCCCGCCGCGGCCTCGGGCACGTTCTCGAACTCGTAGGTGACGACGGCGCAGAGGCGGGCGAGCCTGGCCAGCGCGTCGGGATCGTCGTAGGCGGCGACGATCTGGCCGTTGGCGACCTGTGCGGCCGGGCAGTCCGGCTGCGGCTCGAGCACGATGGTGCGGTAGCCGAGGCGCGCCGCGGCCATCGCCAGCATGCGCCCGAGTTGGCCGCCGCCGAGGATGCCGATCGTCGAGCCCGGCGCGAGCGGCGCGCTCATGCCTCGTCCACGGGACGCTCGGCGACGCTCGCCGTCTGCGCCTCGCGCCAAGCCACGAGCCGGTCGGCGAGCGCCGGGTCGCAGATGGCGAGCACGGAGGCAGCGAGCAGCGCGGCGTTGATGGCGCCAGCCTTGCCGATGGCCAGCGTGCCGACCGGAATGCCGGCCGGCATC
Organism: uncultured Mesorhizobium sp.; assembly: GCA_937958475.1. Classification (GTDB taxonomy): domain Bacteria; phylum Pseudomonadota; class Alphaproteobacteria; order Rhizobiales; family Rhizobiaceae; genus DUSC01. The sequence continues at coordinate 31,618 of CALFXR010000196.1, forward strand.
TGCACGATCGACAGAAGCGAATCCTGGCCAGACAGCGCTTTCGATTCGACCGGCACGCCGAAGACGGGCAGCGGGGTGAGCGCCGCGGTCATGCCGGGCAGGTGGGCGGCGCCGCCGGCACCGGCGACGATCACCTTGAAGCCGGCGTCGCGGGCGCCGCGGGCGAAGGAATAGAGGCGTTCGGGCGTGCGGTGCGCCGAGACGATCCTCGTCTCGTAGGAGACCACCAATGCGTCGAGCGTCTGGGCGGCATGGCGCATCGTCGCCCAGTCGGACTGGCTGCCCATGATGATCGCGACGTCGGCGCGTCCTGTCATCGTCTCGCCCCGCTGCCGGAGCGACCCTGCCCCGGATGCCGGCGCTTAGCGGAATTCCGGCGGACCCGCAAGGCGGGGCCGGCTCGCCGTTCAGGCGATGATGTCGGGGATGATGCGGTCTTCCAGCTGCGAAAGCCGGTCCTTGAGGGCCAGCTTCTTCTTCTTCATGCGCTGAATCTGCAGCGGATCGCAGCCTGTCGCGATCATGGCGTTGATCGCGGCGTCGAAATCGGCGTGGTCCTGCTTGAGGCGTGCAAACTCGAGACGAATCTCGGCCTGTTCCTGTTCCGACATGTCTACCGTCTGCTGGGTTTGCGGCGCCTCGCGACGCCGTTTCGGCGGGACCGGAATCTCCCGACTCCGACGAGGTGCTCCTTATCACATTTTGCTTCGCCGGGAAATCCTACTACCGCGCGTTCGACAATGTCCTGCCTCGATGCCATATTGTCATCGTACCGTCATGCTGGCGGGTCTGGCGGGAATACCGCCGCATGATGGCGCATCGAGGAAACCATGAACGGGAGAACCAATCATGTCTCTTGCATCCCATCTTGAAGAGCTTCAGCGCAAGCACGGCGACATCGATCGCGAGATCGACGAAGCCCTTGCCCATCCCTCGGCCGACGATCTGGAGATCGCGAAGCTGAAGCGTCGCAAGCTGGCACTCAAGGACCAGATTGAGAGGCTCAAGATCCAGCCGACCACCCACTAGTCATTCCAGCAGAACGTTCGACGGCTGGCGGCGCCTCCGCGCGCCGCGGGTCGTCGTTCCTGCGCCGCGGAACAGCGCGGTTGAAACGGCTCGCAGAGGCGCTACGTTGCGGGCGGCACGGCATTTGATTTGCCGCGGACGACCTCGCAAAGATGAACCCCTTTCAAGCCGCGATATTCGCGGTCATCCTTCTGGTACTCGGGCTCGCCGGCTTCACCTGGGCCGCGTCGTGGCTGATCGAACGTCGCCATCCGCCGGCCGGTTCGCATGCCAGCGTCAATGGGACGCGTCTGCATTACATCCATGTCCCCGGGCCGCCGAAGCCGGAACTGCCGCCGGTCGTCTTCATCCACGGCGCCAGCGCCAACCTCAAGGACCAGATGATTCCGCTGCGGCCGGTCTTCGAAGGCCGGGCCGAGCTGCTTTTCGTCGACCGCCCCGGTCATGGCTGGTCGGAGCGAGGCGGGGCCGTCCACGACACGCCGTCCGGACAGGCGGCGACCATCGCCGCGCTGATGGAACACCTCGGCCTCGCCCCGGCGATCGTGGTCGGCCATTCTTTCGGCGCCGCGGTCGCCGCGGCACTTGCCCTCGACCATCCCGAGCGCGTCGCCGGCCTCGTGCTGCTTTCGGCGGCGACGCATCCGTGGCCCGGCGGCGGGACCTCCTGGTATTATTCGCTCGCCGCGCGGCCGATGCTCGGAAGGCTGTTCGCCGGCACGCTCGCCAATCCCGGCGGGACGCTGAGGATCGGCGCGGCGAGCGAATGCGTCTTCGCGCCCAATCCCGCCCCGGCCGACTATGTGCGCGAGGCGTCGATCCCGCTCGTGCTCAGGCCGCGAACCTTCCGCGCCAACGCCATCGACGTCGAAGGTCTCTTCCGCCACGTCACCGCCGTCGCCCCGCGCTATCGCGAGATCGCGGTCCCGACGGTCGTCGTGACCGGCGACCGAGACACGGTCGTCTACGAGGAGATTCATTCCGTCGGCCTGGCGCGGGACATTGCCGGCGCGGAGCTGGTATGGGTGCGCAACCTCGGCCACAAGCCGGACTGGATCGCGCCGGATCTCGTCGCCGCAGCGGTGGCGAAGGCGGCCGGCCGCGCCGTTGACCTAATGGCTGCCGCCCGCGCCGTCGAAGCCAGAATCGCGACCGACGCGGCTGGCGCGCAATGCGTCGACGAAAAGCCAGCGGCCGCCGTATCGGCCCGGGGATGAGCGCGGGAGCGGAAGGCCCGCAGACGGCGGCGAATGGCCGCTCCGACCAATGGCCCGGCATTCCGAGGTTGACAGAGCGGCCGCGGGGTTGAACTGTCAGAGAACCAACTACATATGTTCGACAAACAATGGCGCCGCTGAGCATGATGGACAGGCCTGGACAGGAAGGGGCGCGGCGACGGATGACCGCCGTCCGCCATCTGCTGTTCTGTCTTCTCCTCATCGCCGGTTTCGTCGACCTCCAGGCCGTCGCGGCCCATGCGCGGGAGCGCGGCGTCGAGCGCGACGTCGTCAGCTGCCTTGCGCCGGCCGCGACGCCGATCGCGCCGTGCCAGGACAATATTGCGACGGCGGTGCTCGAAGTCGCCGCGCCTTCGGAATTCCTGCCCGACCTGCTTCCGGCCGAACGGGAGGGCGATGCCGTCGCCGATCGACCGTCGAACGGCGCCATCGGCTTTCCGTTCGAAAGCGCTCGCGGCACGCCTGCCGATCGCGCCATCGAACATAAGCCTGCCCACGGCTTCAGCTCGCGGGCTCCTCCCGTTCTTTCCTGACCGCTCCCGATCCGGCCTGCGACCATCTTCGCGAAGATTGGCCAGGCACTACAGGAAACGGGGAGCCGCACCGAAGAGCCGCAACCACGGCCGGTCGAAGCTCCTCCGAATGCGAAGGAAAGCAGTATGTCCAAAACCCATCCCCTCGGCTTCCGTATCGAGCGCGACATCAAGGAAGCGCTGGTGAAGGCCGCCAAGGAAGACCATCGTTCGGTCTCCTCCCTCGTCGAGATGGTCATCGCCAAGTGGCTCCGCGAGAAAGGCTACCTCGCCGACCAGCGCGACCGCGCCGCCTGATCGGGCGAGCGTCCCGCATCACCGACCGCGCCGCGGCCCGCGGCCGGCGTCTTTCCCCGCGAGGGACGGAAGGCGCCGGCCGCGGGCCTCGCCTGTTCTCCGACCCGGTGCACGACGTATTGACAGGGCGCGCCCGCTCCTCCACCTGAACAGCCGGATCCTTGACCACAAGCGAGGCCGGCATGACCGGTTACTTCTCATCTCCCTTCCCGCGCCGCGCATCGGTCGGCGTCGACGTCGGCGGCGTCATGGTCGGCGGCGGGGCTCCCGTGGTCGTCCAGTCGATGACCAACACCGATACGGCCGATGTCGACCAGACGGTCGCCCAGGTGGCGGCGCTGCACCGGGCGGGCTCGGAAATCGTGCGCATCACGGTCGACCGCGACGAGAGCGCGGCGGCGGTGCCCGGCATCCGCGACCGGCTCGACCGGCTCGGCATCGACGTGCCGCTGGTCGGCGACTTCCACTATATCGGCCACAAGCTGCTCGCCGACCATCCGGCCTGCGCCGAGGCGCTGGCGAAGTACCGCATCAACCCGGGCAATGTCGGCTTCAAGGACAAGAAGGACCGCCAGTTCGCCGCGATCGTCGAGATGGCGATCCGCTACGGCAAGCCGGTGCGCATCGGCGTCAACTGGGGCTCGCTCGATCAGGAGCTGCTGACGCGGCTGATGGACGAGAACCAGGCCGACGGCTCGCCGCTGACGGCCCAGCAGGTAATGCGCGAGGCGATTGTCCAGTCGGCGCTGCTCTCGGCCGAGGCCGCCGAGGAAATCGGCCTGCCGCGCGACAGGATCATCCTGTCGGCGAAGGTCAGCCAGGTGCAGGACCTGATCGCCGTCTATACCGAGCTCGCCGGGCGCTCCGACCATGCGCTGCATCTCGGCCTGACCGAGGCCGGCATGGGCTCGAAGGGCATCGTCGCCTCTTCGGCGGCGATGGCGATACTGCTGCAGCAGGGAATCGGCGACACGATCCGCATCTCGCTCACCCCGGAGCCCAATGGCGACCGCACCCGCGAGGTCCAGGTGGCGCAGGAACTTCTCCAGACCATGGGCTTCCGCCAGTTCGTGCCGATCGTCGCCGCCTGCCCGGGATGCGGACGCACCACGTCGACCGTCTTCCAGGAGCTGGCGCAGGCCATCCAGGAGGATATCCGCCGTAGCATGCCTGCCTGGCGCGAGCGCTATCCGGGCGTCGAGGAGCTGAAGGTCGCCGTGATGGGTTGCATCGTCAACGGACCGGGCGAATCGAAGCATGCCGACATCGGCATCTCGCTGCCGGGGACGGGCGAGACGCCGACCGCGCCCGTGTTCGTCGACGGCAGGAAGGCGGCGACGCTGCGTGGCCCCAACATCGCCAAAGAGTTCCAGAAGATGGTCGCCGACTATATCGAGCGGCGGTATGGACGGGGTGGAAAAGAGGCGGCGGAATAGGGCGCGGCGATGGGCGGTGGCGTTTGCCGCGATCGCCACGCTGTCGACGCCCGCCGCCGCCGATCCGCCGAAGAGCCCGAAGCTGGTCACCGTCGGCCGGGTCTGCGACCTGATCGAGGCGCATGCGCAGGCGCACGGCCTGCCGCGCGAGTTCCTCGCCCGGCTGATCTGGAAGGAAAGCCGCTTCGATCCGAATGCGGTCAGCCCCGCCGGCGCGGAAGGCATCGCCCAGTTCATGCCGGGCACGGCGGCCAGGCGCGGTCTCGCCGACCCCTACGACATCGACCAGGCGATTCCGGCCTCGGCGCGCTATCTCGCCGAGCTGCGCACCGGCTTCGGCAATCTCGGTCTCGCCGCGGCGGCCTACAATGCCGGCGAGAACCGCGTCGCGCGCTGGCTCTCACGCGGCGGCTTTCTGCCGCTCGAGACAGAGAACTACGTGCTCGACGTGATGGGCGAGCCCGTCGACGCCTTCGCCGACGCCGCCTATGCCGGCACGGTCGCGCCGCTCCACAAGACGGCGAGCTTCGGCGCCGCCTGCCGCGACCTTCCCGTCGTGGCGACGGCGACGGTGCCCATGGCGAGCATCGCCACCAAGCCGTGGGGCATCCAGGTTGCCGGCAGCTTCCGCCGCGCCGCCGCGATCAGGCAGTGGCAGCGGCTCGCGGCGCGCTTCCCGGCGATGCTCTCGGGCGTCGAGCCGGTCGTCAGCCGCGTGCGCTCTCCGCTCGGGCGCAGCGGCATCCACGCCGTGCGCATCGGCGCCGACAGCCGCGAGGAAGCGGAAAAGGCCTGCTCCCTCCTGCGCTCGGCCGGCGGTTCGTGTATCGTGATGCGCAACCGCTGAGGCAATCACGGACGAGGACGGACTCTACGGGGACCCGGCGCTGGTCGCCTTCCACGACGTCGAGAGCACCGACCGCGTCGACTTCGACTTCTGCCGCCGCTTCGCTGGCGGATACCGTTCGGTGCTCGACCTCGGCTGCGGCAAGGGCGAACTGGCCGCGAGCCTCTCGGAGGGACGCGAGGTGTTCGGCGTCGATCCGCCGGGGGTGATGCTCGACGTCGCGCGCCGGCGGCCCGGCGGCGACGGCGTCACGTGGGTCGAAGGCGACGCCCGCAGCGTGCGCCTCGGCAGGCGGTTCGAACTGATCGTACTGACAGGGCACGCTTTCCAGGTATTCCTGACCGCGGCCGACCGGCGCGCGGTCCTGGACACGATCGCGGCGCATCTTTCGCCCGGCGGGTGCTTCATCTTCGACACGCGCAATCCGGCACGCGAGGAATGGCGGGAATGGACGGAAGAGCGCTCGCGGCGGACCGTCGAGCATCCGGCCCACGGTCGCGTCGAGGCGTGGAACGAGGTCGACCACGACACCGCGACCGGTGTCGTCACCTACCGGACGCTCCATCGCCTTTCCGACGGCGTGGTCCTTTCCGCGGACTCGCAGATCGCCTTTCCCGGGAAGGACGAGGTCGAGCGCTCGACCAGCGAGGCAGGGCTTGCCGTAGAAAGATGGTTGGCCGACTGGGCCGGCGGCGGCTGGAGCCCGGACGCCCTGGAGATTATACCGATCGGGACGCCGGCTTGAGGATCGATCAGGCGGTTCGGGAAAGCGGCGTGTTTGTCAGCCATGCCGCGATCTTGGCGCCGAGCCGGTTGGGCGAAATCGGCTTCGACAGGTAGTCGTCCATACCCGCTTCCATGCACTTCTCCATGTCGCCCTTCAGCGCATGGGCAGTGACGCCGATGATCGGCGTGCGGGTGCCATCGACCGCTTCCGCGGCGCGGATTGCGTCGGTCGCTTCATAGCCGTTCATCTCGGGCATGGAGACGTCCATGAGGATCAGCTTCGGCCGCAGGGTGCGGTGCAATTCGACGGCGGTGCGGCCGTTCGCGGCGATGCGATAGGTGAAACCGAGGCCGTCGAGGATCTGGGCGAAGACCAGCTGGTTCACGTCGTTGTCCTCGGCGATGAGGATGTCGACTGGTCCGGCCGCTGCCGCCGCTTCGGCCGGCTTCATCGCGGGCGGCATTCTTGTCGCTATCGGCAGCTGCGCGGGAGCCGCGGGGGATGGTGCTCGCACGAAGGTCGCCGCGCCGACGGTGCTTCGCGCCTTCTGGATGACCGACACCATCGTGCCGAGCAGAACCGAAGAGCGGGCGGGCTTGGTCAGGCAGGCGGCGATGCCGTAGTCGATGACGAGGCGACCGAAATCCGCTTGGTCGACAGAGGTCAGCATGACGACCGGAATGGCCGAGATGCGCGAGTCGGCGGCGATCGCACGGGCGACGTCGGAACCGTTCATGCCGGGCATCTGGTAGTCGAGGATGATGCAGTCGACGCCGGCGCCGATGCGCGCCGCGTGATCGAGGACTGCGAGACCGACGGCGCCGCTCTCGGCCGCCGCACAGTCGAACCGCCAGCCGCGTAGCTGCTCGACCAGGATCTGCCGGTTGACCGGATTGTCGTCGATGACGAGCACTCGGGCGCCGCCGACATCGACCGGGACAGGGGCTGCGGGCACGCCAGCCTCGTGAACCGGGAGAGGGACCGAGAACCAGAAGACGGATCCGCGCCCGACTTCGCTTTCGACGCCGATCCTGCCGCCCATCAGGTCGACGAGCCTGGCCGCGATGGCGAGTCCGAGCCCGGTCCCTTCGTGCCGCCGCGTCGACGAGCCGTCGACCTGAGCGAATTTCTCGAAAACGGACTGCAGCTTCGCGGCGGGGATGCCGATGCCGGTATCGGCGACCCTGATCTCCAGATGGGCCGTTCCCTCGCGCACCTCGCCTCCGACGTCGATGAGGACGTGTCCGTGCTCGGTGAACTTCACGGCGTTGCCGAGGAGGTTGGTGACGATCTGGCGGAAGCGGCCGACGTCGCCGGTCACGGACGCCGGAAGATTGGGGTCGATGCGGACGATCAGTTCGAGGTTCTTCTCCGCGACCCGCGCCGAAACCAGGGTCGCGACATCCTCGACCGCCTCGGCGAGGACGAAGGGCGAGGGGTCCAGCACCATCTGGCCGGCGCTGATCTTGGAGAAATCGAGGATGTCGTTGATGATGGTGAGCAGCGCGTTGCCCGATTTGACGATGACCTCGGTGAACGACTTCTGCCGCGCGTCGAGGTTGGTGCGGTCGAGCAGTTCGGCCATGCCGAGCACGCCGTTCATCGGCGTACGGATCTCGTGGCTCATGTTGGCAAGGAATTCCGACTTCGCCCGGTCGGCGGCCTCGGCCTTCGCCAGCGATGCCTCCGTCTCGTCGAAGGCGCGGCGGATGGCGCGCTCCATCGGCCGGAAGACCCAGAGGCCGACAGCACCGAAGGCGAGGATCAGCGCGCCGCTCGCCCACAGCAGGAAGGAGCCCGCCGAGGTTTCCGCGCGGCGGCGTTCCTCGTCCAGCGCGGTGCGCGCGCGGACCAGCATCGGCTGGGCGAAGAGCTCGAACTGGTTCTTGATCGCCCGCGGCGAGAACTCGTCCTTTGCCTGGGCGGCGGCCAGCACGCCGAGATTGCGGACGATGTCGCGGCTCGACCAGAGCAGATCGTCGTTGACCGAGGCCGCGGAGATTTCGTCGATCGCAGGTTTGGACAGGCGCGGGCGGAGCCGGTCGAGCGCGGGTTCGATGGCCGTGATGGCCGCGTCCAGGCGTTCGACATGGCGGAGCGCGGCGCTGGTCAGCTCGGCCCGCGTGGCGGCGCTCCAGGTGCGCGTCGTCTGTTCGGCGAAGCTCGTGGCGTTGCGCAGGTCGCGGGCGAGATCGACGATCGTACTGCCGAGCGCGTCGACCTCGTGCTGGTAGGCATTCATCCTGTTCAGCGTGATCATGGTCGCGCCAGATGCGGCGGCGATGATCAGCAGTCCGGAAAGGTAGCGGATCCGAACGGATCGGATGAAGGACGTATACTTGGACACCGCCACGCTCCCGAACGCATGCACAAATTCGAGCGCGACGATTTATTTCAAACTTGCATTAAAAAACCGTTCTGGACGGGATTGCCGGCCGTCTCCGGCGTCCTCAACGCCGCCGCTCGGCGACGAAGGATGCGGCTTCTACGAGAAGGCCCGCCCTGTCGCCGAACGGCTCGAGCAGGGTCCGCGCCTGCTCGACCAGGCCGCGCAGCTGGCGGCGGGTCCAGTCCTGGCCGTGCAGGGCGACGAGCGTCGCCTTGCCGGCGCCGTCGTCCTTGCCGGTCGCCTTGCCCATCTGGGCGGCGTCGCCGGTGACGTCGAGCAGGTCGTCGGCGAGCTGGAAGGCGAGGCCGATCGCCGAGCCGAATTCGGCGAGCCGCTCGCGGTCGGCGGCACTCGCCTGCGCGGCGACGGCGCCCGCCTCGCAGGCGTAGCGGATCAGCGCACCCGTCTTCATCGCCTGGAGCGTGACGATGCCGGCCTCGTCGGGGCGGACGCGCGCGGCGTCGAGGTCGAACATCTGGCCGCCAACCATGCCGCCGATGCCGGCGGCGCGGGCGAGGCCGAGCACCAGTTCCAGCCGGGCCGGAGCTGGCAGCGTCGTGGCTTCGTCCGCGAGGATGTCGAAGGCATAGGTGAGCAGCCCGTCGCCCGCCAGAACAGCCGTCGCTTCGTCGAAGGCGCGGTGGACGGTGGGGTGGCCGCGGCGGACGTCGTCGTTGTCCATCGACGGCAGGTCGTCGTGGATGAGCGAGTAGCAGTGCACGCATTCGAGCGCGGCGGCGACGCGCAGCGCGGCCTCGCCGTCGGCGTCGAAGAGCGCGGCGCTCTCCATGACGAGGAAGGGGCGGAGCCGCTTGCCGCCGGCGAGCACGCCGTGGCGCATGGCCTCGACGAGGCGCGCCGGCCGGGCGATCTCGCCGTCGCGCAGGCGGCCGTCGAGCAGGCGCGCGAGCGCCGCCTCAACCGCAAAAGCGCGGGATTCGAGGGCTTCGGCGAAGGAAAGGACGGGTTTTCCGCTCATCGCCGGGAGCGGTATCCGACAGTCGGGCGTTGCGCAAGGAGCCGGTCGCCTTTATGCCCAGAGGGCGCTGGCCGCCGTTTGCCGGCGGCGGCATGCGTAGCGCAGGGTGGGCGAGTTTGACCGAACCGACGGTGCAAGCGGAGAGCGAGGAGCTCGACATGCCGGCCAGGGCGCGAGGCAGGACAGCGACCGCTTTCAGATGGTTGAGAGGCGCGCTCCTCGCCCTCGTCGGCATCGCCCTCGTTCCGACCGTGCTGACGCTCGCCTACATCCCGTCCTTCGTCCATCCGGTGTCGACGCTGATGCTGAAGGACCTCGCCACCTTCACCGGCTACGACCGCCGCTGGGTCTCGCTCGACGACATCGCGCCCGTGCTGGCGCATTCGGTGATGATGTCGGAGGACGGGCAGTTCTGCTCGCACCACGGCATCGACCTCGGCGAGCTCAATGCCGTGCTGGAGGACGTGCTGGCGGGCGAACCGACGCGTGGGGCCTCGACGATCCCCATGCAGACGGTGAAGAACCTGTTCCTGTGGGGCGGGCGCTCGTTCCTGCGCAAGGCGCTGGAACTGCCGCTGGCGGTCTACTTCGACCTGCTCGTGCCGAAGCGGCGGATCATGGAAATCTACCTCAACATCGCCGAATGGGGACCGAACGTCTACGGCGTCGAGGCCGCTGCGCAGCATCATTTCGGCAAGGCCGCGAAGAAGCTCAGCCGGCGCGAGGCAGCGCTGCTGGCCGTGACGCTGCCCAATCCGGCCGAACGCAACCCGGCGAAGCCGTCGTCGGGCATGAAGCGGCTGGCGGCGCTGATCGAGCGGCGCGCAGCGGGCGCCGGCGACTACGTGCGCTGCCTCGACTAGGCCGCGGAGTCGATTTTTTCGCCGCGACGCTGGTCAAACGCGACCGCCCCGTGTATAGGCCCGCCACTTACCCATCACGGCCCCCATGTTGCGGCCCTTTCGCGAGGGAGCACGGGGGTTTTCGACCACCGAGTGGAGCAGTTCCATGGCTGTACCGAAAAGAAAGACCTCCCCGTCGAAGCGCGGCATGCGCCGCTCGGCCGACGCGCTGAAGGCCCCGACCTATGTCGAGGACAAGAACTCCGGCGAGCTGCGCCGTCCGCACCACGTCGACCTGAAGACCGGCATGTATCGCGGCCGCCAGGTGCTGACGCCGAAGGAAGGCTGATCGCCCTAACGTCCGTCGCATGCAGCGGGGCCGGCCGAAAGCCGGCCTTTGCGTTTTTGGACGATTGCGACGGGCTCTGGTCTCACGGATCGACCAGTCGTCCGTCGGCCATCCGGTAGACCCGGTCAAGCCGACCGAGAATCTTGTCGTCATGGGTGACGGCAATGATCGCCGCGTCCTGTTCCAGCGCAAGTCGATGCAACAAGTCCATCACGATGCCGGCGCGCGCCGAGTCGAGGGCCGCGGTCGGCTCGTCGGCGAGGATGATACGCGGCCGGTTCGCCAGTGCCCGCGCGATGGAGACCCGCTGGGCCTCCCCGCCGGACAACTGGCCGGGCATCGCGTCCTTTCGGTGATCGACCTGAAGGTAGGCGAGAAGTTCACTCGCCCGATGCAAGGCGGCCTCTTTCTTCCATCCGGCGAGCGTGAGCACCAGCGCGACGTTATCGGTGCAGTTGAGGAAGGGCAGGAGGTTGTGCGTCTGGAAAATGAAGCCGATCTTGTCCAGCCGCAAACGCCGTAGGTTCCCGCGCAGCCACCTGTTGTCGTAGACCACTTCGCCGTCGAGGCGCATCCAGCCTTCGCTCGGCTCGACGATGCAGCCGATGGCGTTGAGCAAGGTGCTCTTGCCGGAACCGCTGGGGCCGAGAAGACCGACGACTTCCCGGGCGCGGATCGTCAGCGTGACCTCGCGGAGGGCGTCGACGCGGGTCTGTCCCTCGCCGAAATGCTTCGACAGGCCCTTGAGTTCGACCAAAGCGTCGCCCGGTTCGGGCCTTGGCGATTCGACCATGACGGCTAGCCCGCCAGAGCCCGGGACGGATCGACCTTCACGGCGACGCGCACTCCGAGCGCGCTGGCTGCGAGGCATACCACGACAACGATCGCAAACAGCCCGACGATGTCCGTCGGCAGCATTTCCACCCGCCTCGGGAACACCCCGCGAAAGACATAGACCAGGATGGTTCCGACGATGAAGCCGATCACGCCCATCAGCAGAGCCTGCTGGACGATGAGCCCGATGATCGTGCGATCGGGTGCGCCGATCATCTTCAGGGTCGCGATGTCGCGTGTCTTGTCCAACGTCAATGTGTAGACAATCAGCGCGATGATGACGGCGGACACCAGTGTCAGCACGCTCATGAACAGGCCGATCTGGCGACTCGCGCGTTCGATCACCGTTCGCGTCAGCAAGAAGTGCTGATCGTCTTGCGTCAGGGCCGAAAGGTGCTTCCAGCGCGCGATCTCGTCAGCGACCATTACAGCGGGCACGTTCTTCGACACGCGGGCGACGACGGCATTGACAAAATCCGTGCCGCTGCGTTGGCCGCCGCGCGCCGCCTCCTTCCGTACGGCAGAGGGCGCGAGATCAAACTGAAGCTGCTGCGCGTCGCGCAACGTCATGTAGATGACGGAATCGCCCGAGAGCGTCACCACACCCGACGTAAGGCCGACGACGGTAAACCTGTCCCGCCCGAACGAGACCGTTTCCCCCAAGGAGAAGCCGGTCTGCCTATCGGCGATGATCTCGAAGCGATCGGCGGTGATCTGGCGGCCGGCCGCCAGATCTTCGGGACCGCCCGGTCGGCCAGGTTCAAATCCGACGATCTGGAGGCGTAGCCGGCGGCCGTTGTGCTCGAACTGGACGTTCTGCAACGTCAGAGATCCCGCGGCCTCAATTCCGTAGATTCGGGCGACCAGTTCGCGTGTATCGCCGGGAACGCGCGAAGCCTCGGCGAAGGGACCCTGCGTGCCGGATTCGACGATCCAGATATCGGCTTTCGTCGCCTCCAGGAGTGCCAGCGCATCTGCCGTCTGGCCACGAAAAATGCCTGCCATCGTCACGACGACACCCAACAGGAGGCTCAACCCAAGACAGGTGAGCACGAAGCGGCCGAGCTTGTGACGGATATCCCGATAGGCGAGGTTCATGGGCTTGCCGAGCCAACGATCCGGGCCGCCCGGCCGACGGCAATTCCGCTGCCTGCTTCGATCACCATGCCCGCGCCAGCGGGAAGCCCGTCCACTACGTCCAGACGGCCATCGAGCGTCTTCGGTCCGAATGTGAGCGTCGCCTCCCCGATCCGCCCGTCAGCGACAATCCAGACCTTGCCGGTACTGTCCGCGTATTCACGGACCGCTGCCATCGGCACCAGCAGGGCATCCTCCAAGGTCGCGACCGTGATCTTGACTTCGGCCTGCTCACCCAGATGGAAGTCGGGCGGGCAGACGTCGCATTTCACATAGACGCGACGCTCCTCGTTGACCCGGTCGCTCTCGATATCGATCCGCGCCACGCGTGCGGTATAAGCCTGCGCCGGATTGGAACGCAGAGTTACCGTCGCCGCCTGCCCCACTCGAATCTGTCCCGATTTCGCTTCGTCGACATAGGCGAGCGCCCAGATGCTCGCCGGATCGGCAAGGGAGTAGAGCGTCTCGCCGGGATTGAGCATCGAGCCGAGATCACGCTGCCGCGCCACGATCACGCCGGAGTAAGGCGCCGACAGCGTGTACTTGGCGAGCCGGGCCTCTTCCACCTGGGCCAGCGCTTCGGTTTGCAGCACGTTTTCCCGTGCCACTTCCACGGCACTCTCGGCAAGCGCGAGATCGGCTTGCGCCATTTCGTAGGCCGCGCGTGCCTCCTCATTGACCTCGCTGGAGACGGCACCCCGTTTTGCCAGTTCTTCGCGTCTCTGGCTGATTGCGAGCTTCTGCCGCAGCGCCACATTGGCCCGGGCGACCGCAGCGCCGGCCTGTACCGCGGCAGCTCTGGCCTGTGCGGCGGCGGCCTTTGCCGACGCCACCCTGGCTGCCTGTTCCCGGCTCTGGAGTTCTGCGAGGACGTCGCCTTTCTTCACGGTTTCGCCGAAGTCGCCGTGAAGCGCTACGAGCGTGCCGGCGACTTCGAAGCCGAGATCGGAGATGGTCCGGGCCTCCACGGTGCCGAGGCCGAACACTTCGATCGGCACATTCCGCTCGCGCTGGGCGATGACGACGTCGACCGGCCTGAGGCGCAGGTAGGCGAATGCCCCCGCCGCCACCGCCAGGACGATGACGAGCAGAATCGCCGACCGGTACTTCTTCACGCTCGCGAACATGATGGCCTCGCCTGCGGACTACGAGCGATGAAGCTTATCAGTGCGGCAGGCGGAGGGCGCAAGAGCGGATCGCCGCGTACACGGGCTCTCTGGTCCAAGGAACACCGTCGTGTGGCGCGCAACAGGTCAGTTCCTCCCCTGGCGAGCCGGCCCCGGCCTCCGGCTAAACATCGATACGGAATAGAAAACACCAATGCGGGGATCGTTTGCCGATCGGGCACGGGGCCCTGCGGCACGGCGGTGTCGGCCCAATTGCGACATACTGTCCAAGCCGCCCGAATGTCGCCGTTCGCCGGTCTGGACCGGAGTTCCGGAACCAAGGTCGAATTCAACGCCCACTTCTGATCGGCCGATCCGGACCGGTTCGTCGGACTTCTCCGCATCGTGCTCGCCGCGGTCCCTCCGGAGCGGGGAACGGAATGGATTTGCGCACGGAACAGCGATCGGGATTGCCGATCGCCGCACCGCTGCCGGGCGGACCGCCACATCATCCGGAGGCGGGCTCTTGACGGACGCTTCGTCCCGCTCTCTACAAGAGGCGGCGCATAAACGCGGAGCACGCCGATGCTGGGCCACGTCCCCCTGCTGATCATCCCCTTCATCCTCTACAATCTCGGGCTGACCGGCCTTTTCGGCACCGGCGCCACCGACCCGTGGGCGAGCGAGATCCTCTCCGTCCCGATGATGTCGGGCGGCGTCTGGACGATGACGCTCGGCGACCTCCTGATCGTCGTTGCCCTGGTGCTGCTGTTCGTCGAGGTGATCAAGTCGACCCGCACCTCGAACGCGTCGCTGGTCGACCATCTCCTGTCGACCTTCGTCTTCGTCGCCTTCCTGGTCGAGTTCCTGCTCGTCCAGGGCGCCTCGCATTCGGTGTTCTTCACGCTGATGGTGATCGCGCTCTTCGACGTGCTCGCGGGCTTCTCGGTATCGCTGCGGTCGGCCAGCCGCGACGTGAACTTCGGGCGGTAGATCGACCGAAAGGTCGCGTCGCGCCGGCCGGGACTGCCGCCGGGCCGGCCGTTGTGCAGGCGCCCGCCCGGCAGCGCCGCCCGTCCGCGACCCGGGTGCGAAATCCGCCGATGTCGTGCGCCTGAAGAGGCCGTAGTCGACCGTCGATGCGGCGCGGAGTCCCTTGGGGCAAGTGTTCCTCGTGCCGGCGGGGTTCGGACAAAGAAGCGGCCTTATGTAGCAAAGGCACCAAGCCGCAAGGTGGAGAGATGACGACTCCACAACCGGTCCGTTTGGGGGCAAGGTGTTCGGCATGGGGAAGGTTTTCGTATTTATTGCAGTTGAAATATTTTTGCTGGTCACGCCAATGATGTGGCCGTCGATTCCTTTTGAAATTGGGCTAATTGCCTATGGCATAGCCGCCGTGTTCGCGATCATAGCGATCACTATGCAGCTTAGGGACCGTCTATTGGGTGTATCCAAATATACGCAAGTACTGAGGGCCAATCTGCCAGAAATTTTGTACTCAAAAATACATAGAGATGGCCGATATTATGATCGTGCACGAATTGAGATTGCGAACCCACCGGCGAATATTTTTATTGAAAACGTAATGGTTAAATTGATGTCAATATCAGCTGTTCGTGGAGAAAAGATAAATGTCAAAAAATACCTAAAATTCGATGAAGAAGAGCTAGATGCTGCGTCGATGGCGACTGGAGCTAACCGATATGTAGTGCTCTTTGAAAGTGAATGTCGTCAGAACAAGAGTGCGCCTAAAGTGGAGAAACCGATGCTACTTTTTGGCCCACTGCGTGGGCGCAGTCGATATGTCGAGATGCCGCCAGGGCGTTACGTCGCAACAATCAGAATTGAAGGAAGCGGTGTAAAACCAACGGATTGGCAATTTGAAGTGCAATTGAACCGGCATAACAGGCTACAGATGCGCCGGGCTCGGAAGTCACCATCATAAAGTTACGTGCGATGTTCCAACGGCGCTTAGACACTGCAACATGAAGGCGGCCGTAAACTTGCAACGCGACAGCTTGTTGCGGATGTTCGCCTCTTTCTCATCAACCCCTATCGCCGCAAGCCTGTCCACAAGCTGCGCATAGGTGACGCCTTTCCGCTTCAGTTCGGCTTTCAGGAGGTTCGCCGTTAGGGCTTCGTTGAACAGGTCGGCGCGCTTCTGGAGAAGCCCGTTGACGGTATGACTGTAGTCGGATGCTCTCGATATGGTTCCCATGCGCGAATTCTAGGGGAATCAGCGCTTTAGGTCGTGCGGAACGTTGGTGCTTTTGCTACATAAGGCCGCAAAGAAGCTCGATGATACCGCCCATCCTGCATCAGGCCTGGAAGACCGATCAGGTCCCGGAACGGTTCCAGCCCTGGATCGACAGCTGGAATCGCCACAATCCGGGCTGGACGCGGATGTTCTGGAACGACCGCGCCCTGGTGGAATTCGTCGGCGCGAACTATCCCGGGTTCGTGGACACGTTCTGCGGCTACAGGAGCGGCATCCTGCGCGCGGACGCCGGACGCTACCTGCTGCTCCACCATTTCGGCGGCGTATACGCCGATCTCGATTGCGAATGCGTCGCGCCGTTCGATCGGCTGATGCCGGAAGACCGGATCGTCTTCTGCAAGGAACCGGCGGAGCGTTCGGCAAACCGGGCGGAGCTTCGCGGATTGCCCTACCTGATCTTCAACGGGACGATCGCCAGCCCGCCGCGGCATCCTTTCTGGCTGCACCTGCTTTCCGCCCTGCCGGACCTCGCGGATGCGAAGGAGGCGATCGACGCCACCGGTGCGGGCGTCCTCGCCTCCGCCCAGTCGCGCTTCGCGGACCAGGCGTCGCTGGTCGTCCATCCTTCACGGCTTTTTGCGTCCGAGGAGGGTGACGGCGGCGCGGCGGATCCGTCCGGCGACCGGGATGCCGGCGCGACGCTTTCCAGGCACCACCGGGCGGGAACCTCGCGCAAGGCCAGACCGGCCGAGACCCTGCGCGATGCACTGAAGCGACGGTTCCATCGGGCGAAGTACCTGCTCACCCGGGGGGAGCAGACGGATGCGGACGCCGCGCGCGCCGCCATCGACCCGGCCGCGCTGGCCGCGAAGGCCCCCGGGAGGGGCGGGAACATCGCCGTGCTGGTGCCGGTGCGCGACGCCGCCGAGCACATCGCGCCGTTTCTCGCGGCGATGGCCCGGCTCGACTATCCCGCCGATCGCATCAAGCTCGTCTTCTGCGAAGGCGACAGCCGGGACGGCAGCTTCGATCTCCTGCGCCAGGCGACGGAGCCGTTGCGGGATCGCTATCGCGACATCGTGCTGCTGCAGAAGCCGCTCGGCACCGTGCTCGACAGGACGCGGCGGACCTGGCCGAAGCTGCAGCGGGAGCGCCGCTGCGGTCTGGCCAAGGTGCGCAACCACCTGATCCGCCACGGGCTGGACGACGGGGACGACTGGGCGCTGTGGATCGACATCGACGTCTGGAAATTCCCCGACGACATCGTGCAGATCCTGACGGCGACCGGCCACAGGATCGTGACGCCCAATTGCGTCAGGCGGTCGGGGGGAGCCAGCTTCGACATGAACAGCTTCATCACCACCCGTCCGGAGCGGGACCATCGCTACTACCGGTCGGTCGTCGGCGGGCTCTATCAACCACCCGCCGATTTCGCCGGTCGCCTGCATCTTTCGGACGTGCGGCACCTCGATCAGGTCGAACTCGACGGCGTCGGAGGCACGATGCTGCTGGTCGACGCGGCGCTGCATCGCGGCGGGCTGGCGTTTCCGGAGAAGCCCTACCGCGACCTGGTCGAGACCGAGGGATTCGGCGCTCTCGCCAGGGACGTCGGCATCGCGGCCGTCGGGCTGCCGCGCGTCGAGATCTTTCACGTGCCCTGGTGAGCGGTCCGAAACGCCCGGGCGTTCAGCCGGCGTCGGCGGCGAGGCCGGCCGCCTCGATGCCGGCGACGGCGCAGATCTCGTCATTGTCCGACGTGTCGCCCGAGACGCCGACCGCGCCGAGAATCTCGCCGTCGGCATCGCGGACGAGGACGCCGCCCGGCACCGGCACGATGCGGCCGCCGGAAACGCCGGAAAGCCCGGTGAAGAAGTGCGGCCGTTCCGTCGCCGCCTTGCCCAGCGCGCGCGAGCCCATGCCGGTGGCGAGCGCGCCGAACGCCTTGCCGGCGGCGACCTCGTGGCGCATGAAGGAGGCGCCGTCCTGGCGCTGGAAGGCGAGCAGGTGGCCGCCCGCATCGAGCACGGCGACGCCGAGCGGCTTCAGCTTCAGCTCCGCCGCCCTGGCGAAGGCGGTCTCGATGATGCGATTGGCGATTGCGAGCGTCAGACGCGTCACGGCGTGGCCTCCCATTTTACAGCGGACCTGCCTCTAGCCGACAATGACGGGAATTGATACCGCCCGTAGCCCGGGGTTCCGCATTCGCGTGGCGGGGGGCCCGTGCGGTGACCGGGGACATCGGGAGGTGACATGCCGAGACGTTTCGACCGCCCGGGCCGCTCGCCCGTCATCGCCGAGAACGGCATGGCCGCCACCTCGCATCCGCTGGCGACGGCGACCGCGCTCGGCGTGCTCAGGGAAGGCGGCAACGCCGTCGACGCGGCGATCGCGGCTTCGGCGACGCTGGTCGTGGTCGAGCCGCACATGACCGGGATCGGCGGCGACTGCTTCGCCATCGTCGCCGAACCGGACGGGTCGATCCACGGCCTCAACGGCTCGGGCCGCGCGCCGCGCACGGCCGAGGCCGGGCGCTACCGCGCGCTGGGCCACGACATCGTGCCGGAATTCGGCCCGCTGTCGATCACCGTGCCCGGCGCGATCAAGGCCTGGGAGACGCTGCTCGGCCGCTTCGGCACGCTCGGCTTCGACCGGCTGTTCGGCGATGCGATCCGCTATGCCGAGGACGGCTTCGCCGTCCACGACCGCGTCGCCAGCGACTGGGCGCGGGTGGCGCCGCGGCTTTCGGCGGACGCGGGCGCGAAGAAGCACTTCCTCGTCGCCGGCGCCGCGCCGCGCGCCGGATCGCGTTTCCGCGCGCCGGCGCTTGCCGCGACGCTGCGCGCCATCGCCGGCGGCGGCGCCAGGGCCTTCTACGAGGGCGCCATCGCCGCCGAGATGGCGGCGACGGTGGGCGCACTCGGCGGTTTCCTCGGCGAGGACGATCTCGCCGCGGTGACGGCCGACTGGGTGGAGCCGATCGCGGTGAACTATCGCGGCCACGACGTGCACGAGATCCCGCCGAACGGGCAGGGGATCACGGCGCTGATCCTCCTCAACCTGCTCGACCGGCTGGGTGCGTCGAAACTCGCGCCGGACAGCGCCGAACGCTGGCATCTCGAGATCGAGGCCGGGCGCCTCGCCTTCTCGGTGCGCGACCATCTCGTCGCCGACCCGGCGGCGATGACCGTGACGCCGCGGGAACTGCTGTCGGCGGGTTTTGCCGAAAGGCTGGCGACGCGCTTCGATCCGGCGCGGCGCAATCCCGACGTGCGGCTGCCTCCGATGCCGCGCGCCGACACGGTCTATCTCACCGTCGTCGACCGCGAGCGGCGCGCCGTCTCGTTCATCAACTCGGTCTACGACAGCTTCGGCTCGGGCGTGGTCACGCCGCATTCGGCGGTCGCGCTGCAGAATCGCGGCGCCTGCTTCTCGCTGGTCGAGGGCCATCCCAACGAACTGGGTCCGCGCAAACGGCCGATGCACACGATCATCCCGGCGATGACGACGCGAGACGGCGCCGCGGCGATCGCGTTTGGCGTGATGGGCGGCGACTACCAGCCGATGGGGCACGCGCACGTGCTGTCGAACATGCTCGACCACGGCATGGACCCGCAGGCGGCGATCGACCACCCGCGCCTGTTCTGGGGCGAGGACGGCGTGCTCGAGGCGGAGTCGGGCATCGACGCCGGGGTGCGCGGCGCGCTGGTCGAGAAGGGCCATGCCGTGCGCGACGCCGAACGGCCGCACGGCGGCGGCCAGGCGATCGTCATCGACCGCGAGAACGGCTTCCTCGTCGCCGGCTCCGACCCGCGCAAGGACGGGCTGGCGCTGGGCTGGTAGAAGGGGCCGGCGCCGGGTCGACCGTCAGCGCCGCCGAAGCGCGGCACCGCGGCGCGTCTCTGCCCCGCTCCGGGCCGAGAGAACGGCCGCCGTCAGCCCATCGAGTCGATCTTCCGCTGCATCGCGGCGATCTGGTCCTTCAGTTCCTGGAGTTCCGCCGACTTGGGCGACGGCTCCTTCGCGGGCGTGTCCTTCGCCGCTGGCTCGGCGGCGGTGCCCGCGGGCGGGAAGGGCGAGAACATGCGCATGGCGTTCTGGAACATCTCCATGTTGCGCCGCGTCTGTTCCTCCAGCGCCTTCATCGGCGCGGCCATCTTCATCACGTCGATCGGCGCCTTGCCGAACGTCGTCTTCATCTGCTCGCGCAGCCGCTCCTGCTCCTTCGAGAAGGCGAGCATCGACTGCTCGAGGAAGCTCGGCACGATCATCTGCATCTGGTCGCCGTAGAAGGCGATCAGCTGGCGCAGGAACGGGATGGGCAGCATGTTCTGCCCTTCCTTGTTCTCCAGCTCGAAGATGATCTGGGTGAGCACGGGGTGGGTAATGTCGTCGCCGGACTTGGCGTCCTGAACGGTGAATTCTTCCCCCTTCTTCACCATCTCGGCCAGGTCTTCGAGGGTCACGTAGGTGCTGGTGCCGGTGTTGTAGAGACGCCGATTGGCGTATTTCTTGATGGTCACCGGTTCGTTCTTAGCGGGCATTCACATCCTCCCGGAAGTCCGCCGTGCCGGTTGCCGGACAGCGGCATGCGTTGCGCCTCAAAGAGGATATGCGCAAAAGTACCGTAAATCCAAGCGGTTTGTGCAGTGCGGAAGCCGGCGCGCGCAGGCGCGGCGGAAAAAATGCTGCGCAGCAAAGGTGCAGCATGACCGAAGCCTGTGCAGCGCCTGCCCGCGGGGCGTGCGCCTACGACTTGTTTCCGGTTTGACTTGGGTCATGGAAAGGGCAAGAAACGGCGCTATTCACGCTGCAACCAGCGCCCCTTTGAACGGAGAACGAGCATGTCCGCTTCCAACGCAATCGTGGTCGCCAGCGCCGCCCGCACGGCGGTCGGCTCCTTCAACGGCTCCTTCGCCTCCACTCCGGCGCACGAACTCGGCGCCGTCGTCATCCGCGAACTGCTCGCCCGCGCCGGCGTCGACGGAAAGGAAGTCGACGAGGTGATCCTCGGCCAGGTGCTTACCGCAGGCGCCGGCCAGAACCCGGCCCGCCAGGCCTCGATCGCGGCCGGCCTGCCGATCGAGACCACCGCCTGGGGCCTCAACCAGGTGTGCGGCTCCGGCCTGCGCGCGGTCGCCCTCGGCATGCAGCAGATCGCCTCCGGCGACGCCAGGGTGATCGTCGCCGGCGGCCAGGAATCGATGTCGCTGTCGCCGCACGCGCAGCACCTGCGGGCCGGGGTGAAGATGGGCGACTTCAAGCTGATCGACACCATGATCAAGGACGGCCTGTGGGACGCCTTCAACGGCTACCACATGGGCAACACGGCCGAGAACGTCGCGCGCCAGTTCCAGATCACCCGCGAGACCCAGGACGAGTTCGCGCTCGCCTCGCAGAACAAGGCCGAGGCCGCGCAGAAGGCAGGCAGGTTCAAGGACGAGATCGTCGCCGTCACCATCAAGGGAAGGAAGGGCGACACGATCGTCGATCAGGACGAGTACATCCGTCTCGGCGCGACGCTCGACGCCATGCAGAAGCTGAAGCCCGCCTTCGACAAGGACGGCACGGTGACCGCGGCGAACGCTTCGGGCATCAACGACGGCGCGGCGGGCGCGCTGCTGATGACGGAGGCGGAAGCCGTGCGTCGCGGCATCACGCCGCTCGCGCGCATCGCCTCCTGGGCGACCGCCGGCGTCGACCCGTCGATCATGGGCACCGGCCCGATCCCGGCCTCGAAGAAGGCGCTGGAGAAGGCCGGCTGGTCGGTCGGCGACCTCGACCTGGTCGAGGCGAACGAGGCCTTCGCCGCGCAGGCCTGCGCGGTGAACAAGGGCCTCGGCTGGGATCCGGCGATCGTCAACGTCAACGGCGGCGCCATCGCCATCGGCCACCCGATCGGCGCGTCGGGCGCGCGCATCTTCAACACGCTGGTCTTCGAGATGAAGCGCCGCGGCGCCAAGAAGGGCCTCGCCACGCTGTGCATCGGCGGCGGCATGGGCGTCGCGATGTGCGTCGAGGCGATGGGATGAGTCAGTCGCGGTTCGTCGGTCGTCGGTCGTGAAGCCGGACCTACTTTACGACTGACGACCGACGACCGACGACCGACGAACAACCGATAGGGGAGGATTACCACATGGCACGTACAGCACTCGTCACCGGCGGCTCGCGCGGCATCGGCGCGGCGATCTCGGTGGCGCTGAAGGAAGCCGGCTACAACGTCGCGGCGAACTATGCCGGCAATGACGAGGCGGCCGCCAAGTTCACCGCCGAGACCGGCATCAAGACCTACAAGTGGTCGGTCGCCGACTACGACGCCTGCGCGGCAGGCATCGCCAAGGTGGAGGCCGAGCTCGGGCCGATCGACGTGCTGGTCAACAATGCCGGCATCACGCGCGACGCGCCGTTCCACAAGATGAGCCGCGAGCAGTGGAACGAGGTCATCAACACCAATCTGAACGGCGTCTTCAACATGACGCATCCGCTGTGGAACGGCATGCGCGAGCGCAAGTTCGGCCGCGTCATCACGATCTCCTCGATCAACGGCCAGAAGGGCCAGTTCGCCCAGGCGAACTACTCCGCCTCGAAGGCCGGCGACCTCGGCTTCACCAAGGCGCTGGCCCAGGAAGGCGCGCGTGCGGGCATCACCGTCAACGCCGTGTGCCCGGGCTACATCGCCACCGACATGGTGATGGCCGTGCCGGAGAAGGTGCGCGAATCGATCATCGCCCAGATCCCGGTCGGACGGCTCGGCGAGGCCGCCGAGATCGCGCGTTGCGTCGTCTTCCTCGCCTCGGACGACGCCGGCTTCATCACCGGCTCGACGATCTCGGCGAACGGCGGCCAGTTCTTCGTCTGACGCCGACGCGTCCTGCGAACTGAAAACGGCCCCGTTCGGGGCCGTTTTACCGTCTGCGATGCGAAGTGCTCAGTCGTCGGCGAGCAACGCCCGGTGCACGATGCCGGCGATCGCCGCGCCGACGATCGGCGCCAGCCAGAACAGCCAGAGCTGCGACAGCGCCCAGTCGCCGACGAACAGCGCCTGGCTGGTCGAGCGCGCCGGATTGACCGAGGTGTTGGTGACCGGGATCGAGATCAGGTGGATCAGGGTCAGCGCCAGGCCGATGGCGATCGGGGCGAAGCCGGCCGGCGCGCGCGCCGAGGTGGAACCCAGGATGACCAGCAGGAAGACGAAGGTGAGCACGACCTCGATGAGCAGCGCCGACATCAGCGTATAGCCGCCGGGCGAATGCTCGCCGTAACCGTTCGAGGCGAAGCCGCCCGCGGTCGTGAAGTCGGCCTTGCCGCTGGCGACGAGGTAGAGCACCGCGGCGGCGACGATGGCGCCGGCGAGCTGGGCGATCACGTAGGGCACGAGGCTGCCGGCGGGAAAGCGCCCGGCGACGAGCAGGCCGACGGACACGGCCGGGTTGAAATGGCCGCCCGAGATCGGGCCGAAGGCGTAGGCGCCGGTGAGCACGGTCAGGCCGAAGGCGAGCGCGACGCCGGCAAAGCCGATGCCGAGCTCGGGAAAGGCGGCGGCAAACACGGCGCTGCCGCAGCCGCCGAAGACAAGCCAGAAGGTGCCGATGAACTCGGCGGCGAGTTTCTTGGTCATGGTAGGATCCCTCAATTCGTTGCAGCCATCCGCTGCCGTCCGCTCCGGACCCTGCGAATACAGCGCAGCCGTTGCGGCGAATGCAATCCGTCCGGACTTCGCGGCGATGCGAAGCCACAGGCATTTCTCGCCGGAGCGGCAACGGGGCCGGCTGTGCCGAAACGGGATGAATTCGTTAACACCGGGTGGCGGCGAAGAGTCGTGGAAGGGGCGCACGCGGCGCGATGTGTGCCAGCCACCCGCCGCCGACGCTACATCTAGCGGTGAACGAAACGGGAAACCGTCGCCAAGGCTGATTCGTCGCCGATTCGTTCCGGCTTTGGGCCGGAGGTTAACGAAACGGCCGGCCGAAGGGTCTCGAGACGTTAACCGGCGGTCAGGAAAGATGAATGAAATCATAATCCTGGCCATCACCGGCGGGGTCAGCGCCGGCACCGCGGCCAAGAGGTTAACGCGACCGCGCAAATGCGGGCGAAATCGACCGCCGCCCGCCCCGTCCGATTCAGCATCTGGTCGTCCCGATCCCCGGCAGGGCCACATCTAGCCGTGAACAAAACCTGAATCGGCAAGAGTCGGTGATTCGTCGCTGATTCGTTCCAGACTCGTTCCAAAGGTTAAGCCGTGCGGTTTCGCCCTGTTGCGGCTGCGGCCAGTTCCTATATGTGATCGACGCCGGCGGTTCCCCGAACTGCGGTTCGCCACGCCCCGATAGCTGCCAGGCCGCAGACCAGATGACGCTTCCGCCTCTCCGAAACGAACCGCTCGTGCTGTCCGGCCGCGACGTCACCGCGGTGCTCGGTCCGACCAACACCGGCAAGACCCACCTCGCCATCGAGCGCATGGTGGCGCACGAGAGCGGCGTGATCGGCCTGCCGCTCCGGCTGCTCGCCCGCGAGGTCTATGGCCGCGTCTGCGAGAAGGTCGGCGCGCACAGGGTGGCGCTGATCACCGGCGAGGAAAAGATCGTTCCCGCCGGCGCGAAATATTCGGTGTGCACGGTCGAGGCCATGCCGCGCGAGACGGATGCCGCCTTCGTCGCCATCGACGAGGTGCAGCTCGCCGGCGATCTCGAGCGCGGACATATCTTCACCGACCGCATCCTGCACCTGCGCGGCCGCCAGGAGACGCTGCTGCTCGGCGCGGCGACGATGCGCGGCATCCTGGAAAGGCTGCTGAAGGGCATCTCCGTCGTCACGCGGCCGCGGCTGTCGCATCTCGCCTATTCCGGATCGAAGAAGCTGACCCGCCTGCCGCGGCGCAGCGCCATCGTCGCCTTCTCGGCCGACGAGGTCTACGCCATCGCCGAGCTGATCCGCCGCCAGCGCGGCGGCGCGGCCGTCGTGCTCGGGGCACTGAGCCCGCGCACGCGCAATGCCCAGGTCGCGCTCTACCAGTCCGGCGACGTCGACTACCTGATCGCGACGGATGCGATCGGCATGGGGCTCAACCTCGATGTCGACCACGTCGCCTTCGCGCAGAACCGCAAGTTCGACGGCTACCAGTTCCGCAATCTCAGCGCCGCCGAACTCGGCCAGATCGCCGGGCGTGCCGGCCGCCACCTGCGCGACGGCACCTTCGGCGTGACCGGCCAGGTCGATCCGCTGGAGGACGAACTGGTCGAGCGGATCGAGGCGCACGAGTTCGATCCGGTGAAGGTGCTGCAGTGGCGCACGGCGCGCTTCGACTTCGCCAGCATCGACGCGCTCAGGCGCTCGATCGAGACGACGGCGCCGGTCGAGGGGCTGACGCGGGCGCTGCCGGCCGTCGACCAGCAGGCGCTGGAGCACCTGGTGCGCGATCCGGAGATCCGCGACCTCGCCCACGGCCACAGGCGCGTCGAGCTGCTGTGGGAAGCCTGCGCCTTGCCCGACTACCGCAAGATCGCGCCGGCCCAGCATGCCGACCTGATCGCGTCGATCTTCCTCGACCTTGCCCGGCGCGGCCATGTCGACGAAAACTACATGGCCGAGCAGGTGCGTCGCGCCGACACGACCGAAGGCGACATCGACGCGCTGTCGCACCGCATCGCGCAGATCAGGACGTGGACCTTCGTCTCCAACCGGCCCGGCTGGCTTGCCGATCCGGCACACTGGCAGGAAAAAACGCGGGAGATCGAAGACAGACTGTCGGACGCGCTTCATGACCGGTTGACGAAACGCTTCGTAGACCGCAGGACTTCCGTGCTCATGAGGCGCCTG
Organism: uncultured Mesorhizobium sp.; assembly: GCA_937958475.1. Lineage (GTDB taxonomy): Bacteria > Pseudomonadota > Alphaproteobacteria > Rhizobiales > Rhizobiaceae > DUSC01. The sequence continues at coordinate 57,392 of CALFXR010000196.1, forward strand.
AGAGAGAATACGATGCTGGAAGCAGAAATCAGCCCCGCCGGGACGGTGACCGTGGAAGGCCACCATGTCGGCGAACTGCAGGGGTTCCGCTTCACGGCCGACCAGAGCGCCGGCGGCGAGGACGCGAAGGCCGTGCGCGCCGCCGCGCAGAAGGCGCTGGCGACCGAGTTCGAGGCGCGCGCCGAGCGTTTCGCGGTTGCGGCCAACGGCGACATCGCGCTCGCCTCGGACGGCATCCTGCGCTGGATCGGCGCGCCGATCGGCACGCTGGCGGCAGGCGAGGACGCGCTTCGGCCCCGCGTCATCCTGTTCTCCGACGAGCAGCTGACAGGACCGGCCCGCGACAAGGTCGCCGCCCGCGCCGAGCGCTACGTCAACTACCAGATCGACACGCTCTTGAAGCCGCTGATCGACCTGAAGGGCGCCGAACAGCTTTCCGGCATCGCCCGCGGCATCGCCTTCCGGCTGGTCGAGGAGTTCGGCCTGATCAACCGGCGGGACATCGCCGAGGACATCAAGTCGCTCGACCAGGAAGGCCGTGCCGCGCTGCGCCGGCTCGGCGTGCGCTTCGGCGCCTATCATGTCTTCGTGCCGGCGCTGCTGAAGCCCGGCCCGGCGAGCCTGGTCACGCTGCTCTGGGCGCTGAAGAACGACGGCAAGGACAAGCCGGGCTTCGGCGACATCGTCCATGCGCTCGCGGCGGGCCGCACCTCGGTCGTCGTCAACCAGAGCTTCGACCGTGCCTTCTACAAGCTCGCCGGCTTCCGCATGCTCGGCCGCCGCGCGGTGCGCGTCGATATCCTCGAACGCCTGGCCGACCTGATCAGGCCGGCGCTCGCCTGGCGCGCCGGCACCGGCGCCCGTCCCGAGGGCGCCTTCGACGGCGCCGCCTTCATGGTGACGCCGGCGATGATGTCGATCCTCGGCGCCACCGCCGACGACATCGAGGAGATCCTGAAAGGCCTCGGCTATCGCGGCGAAGCGAAGCCGGCGGACGAGGTGAAGGCGAAGCTCGCGGCGATCGACGCGGCGGCGAAGGCGGAAGCGCTGGCGAAGGCCGAAGCCGCGCAGGCGGCCAGGGCCGCCCGGATCGCGGCCGAGGCCGCCCAGGCCGGCGCCGAGAGCGACGCCGGGACCGGCGGCGAAATCGCCGCCGAGGCGACGGCCGGACCGGAGGCGGAAGCGGGCGAGGCAGGCGGCGTCGAGGCGGAAGCCGTATCGGCGGAAACCGCGGACGACGCCGCGGCATCCGAAGCCGCCGACGAGACGGCGGCCGACGACATTGCCGACGAGACTGCCGCCGACGAGACTGCCGCCGACGAGACCGCTGCCGAGACGGCAGCCGCGCCGACGGAGATGGAAGAGGCGGCCGGCGCTGCCGAGACGGTCGTGCCCGAGACGGCAGTGGCGGAGGCTGCGCCGGAGGCCGACGGATCGGCGGAGGCCGCGCCGGAGACCGCGGCTGCGGCCGCGCAGGACGAAGCGAGGGTCGCGGAAACTGCCGCCGAGAAGCCCGCCGAGGAAGAACAGAAGCCGATCATGCTGTGGCGGCAGGCGCGGTCCGAGCACCGTCCCAAGCATCGCCACGGCCAGCATGCCCGCGGCGGCAAGGGCGGCCAGCGTCCCGGTGCGCCTGCGCCGGCGGGGCAGGAGGCGCCGGCCGGCGCGCGTCCGCCGCGCCGCGAAGGCGGCGAGGGCGGTCGGACGGAGGGCGGCAGGCCGGAGGGGCGCGAGGGCGGTCGGCCCGACAACCGCGAACGTCACGGCAGGCCCGGCGGCCGCCACGGCGGCAGGCAGGACAACAAGCCTTCGGACAGGCCCGAGGGGGCGCAGCCGGAACGCCGCGAGCAGCGCGCCGACCACGGCCCGCGCCACGGCGGCGGCCACAAGGGCGACCAGAGGGGCGACCAGAGGGGTGACCACAGGTCGGGCGACGGCAACAAGGGCCATGGCGGCAAGGGCGGCGCCAAGCCCTGGCAGCAGAAGCCGCAGCGCGAGGAGCGCCCGGTGCGATACGACCCGGATTCGCCCTTCGCCAAGCTCGCCGCCTTGCGGGACCAGCTCAAGAAGTAGATGGACGGCCCGGCGCGCCAGCGGCTCGACAAGTGGCTGTTCTTCGCGCGCGCGGTCAAGTCGAGGACGCTGGCGGCGAAGCTCGTCGAGGCCGGCCACGTGCGGGTCAACCGGGACAAGACCACACAGGCCTCGCACATGGTGAAGCAGGGCGACGTGCTGACCATCGCGCTCGACCGCCGCGTCCTCGTCTACCGCGTCGTCGACACCGGATTGCGCCGCGGTCCGGCAGCGGAGGCGGCGACGCTCTACGAGGACCTCTCGCCGGCGACGGCGGTCGTAGAAGCCGATCGGCCGGCGGCGGCGGCGCTCCGCGAGCCGGGCAGCGGCAGGCCGACCAAGAAGGACCGCCGCGACCTCGACCGCATGCGCTCCGGCGACTGAGCCCGGCATCCTGCCGGGGGCGCGCAATACCGTTCCCGGATCGGCCGGCTGCGCGGAATGGCCGCCCTTGCCATGACCGGCCAAAGCGGTTACCTCACCGCCGAATGATCGAGGGACCGGGCCTCCCGGAGTTGGGCATGACTTACGTCGTCACGGACAACTGCATCAAGTGCAAGTACATGGACTGCATCGAGGTCTGTCCGGTCGACTGTTTCTACGAGGGCGAGAACATGCTCGTCATCCACCCGGACGAATGCATCGACTGCGGCGTGTGCGAGCCGGAATGCCCGGCGGACGCGATCAAGCCCGATACCGAGCCGGGCCTCGAGGGCTGGCTGAAGATCAACACCGAATACGCCGACAAGTGGCCGAACATCACGTCGAAGAAAGAGCCGCCGGCGGACGCGAAAGAATTCGACGGAATGCCCGGCAAGTTCGAGAAGTTCTTCTCGCCGGAGCCCGGCGAAGGCGACTGATCGTCGCGGCGGATCGACGCAGGCGGCAGGCTCGTCTTCCCACTGCGCCTTGACCGGATCGGCAAATGCCGAAGCCGGCGCAACGTCGCGTGTGCAGTAAATTGTTGATTCTTTCGACTTTTTATGTTACACGATAAAACATGCCGGTGACACAACGTCGATCTATGGCGCAGACGCGTTAATCATTGAAAGGTGAAGACCACTTTCCGGACCGAGGCGACTTGGGCCAGACGGACGCAGTTTGCGTTGACGTCGCGGGCTCGCCGATCCGGGAGGTGCGGACTGTTTGTGCGGCATAGGCCAGCCGGAACGGCGGCCTCATCGATCGGCCGGCAGCATTCTGCCGGCGTCGCAACAGGAGTACAGGGCGTATGGCAATCCCGCAGAAGAAGTCCACGACCTCGGCCCGTCACGGGTTCAAGACCGGCGAGTTCATCGTCTATCCGGCGCATGGCGTGGGCCAGATCGTATCGATCGACGAGCAGGAAGTGGCTGGGCACAAGCTCGAGCTGTTCGTGATCGACTTCCAGAAGGACAAGATGCGGTTGAAGGTGCCGGTGGCGAAGGCGACTTCGATCGGCATGCGCAAGCTGTCCGAGACGGACTATGTCGATCGCGCGCTGAAGGTCGTCCAGGGCCGCGCCCGCGTGAAGCGCACCATGTGGTCGCGCCGCGCCCAGGAATATGACGCCAAGATCAACTCCGGCGACCTGATCTCGATCTCCGAAGTGGTGCGCGACCTCTACCGCGCCGAGAACCAGCCGGAGCAGTCCTATTCGGAGCGCCAGCTCTACGAGGCCGCGCTCGACCGCATGGCCCGCGAGATCGCCGCCGTCAACAAGATGTCGGAGACCGAGGCCGTCCGCCTGATCGAGGCCAACCTGAACAAGGGTCCCAAGCGCGGCGCCAAGGCCGACAATGAGGAAGCCGAGCAGGAAGAAGCTGCCTGAGTTTCGAGGACCGCAGATTCACGGAAGCCCGGCCATCGCGCCGGGCTTTCTGTTTTCGAGGCAGCGAACCGAAGTTCGGGTTCCCGTATGTCAAAATACATAGTACGGGATCGTACGGAGTAGTCTTCAGGCGTTCGCGCGAATACTTCGCATCAGCCGCGGCGGCGCGTCGCGGGATTATGCCTTAACCATCCGTAAACCCGCACGGCCTTAGCGTTGTGCCGGTCTGGGCATGTTCGTCATCGAACACCGGCATGATGCCTGTCCCCGACCCGGCCGATCCGGCGTCCCATATCCCCCGAATACAATTCCCGCCATGCCGTCTTCCGCTCCGCGGCACGATGTGAGCCCGTCGTGCCCTTCCCAGGCGAACTCCCGAAGCAGCGCCGGCGCCAGCGGGAAACGCCGTCCGGCGGCTTGCCGGGGGACGGTTCGCCGGCATGACCGCGCGACGGCGACGATCCCCCCAACGACAAGATACCCTCGAAAGGTCCTCCCATGAACGCGCTTGCCTATTTCGGTTCCGACGCGAAGGCGATCCTCGCGGCGCTGCACAAGTCCCAGGCGATCATCCAGTTCGATCTCGAAGGCAACATCCTCGACGCCAACGAAAACTTCTGCGCGGCGTTCGGCTACCAGCGCGGCGAGGTCGTCGGACGGCACCATCGCATCTTCGTCGATCCCGCGGAGGCGCAGAGCGCGGAATATCGGGGGTTCTGGGCGCGGCTGGCCGAGGGCAAGCATGACCGCGGCCAGTATCGCCGGTTCGGCAAGGGCGGCAGGGAGGTCTGGATCGAGGCCTCGTACAATCCGGTTCTCGCCGGCGGCCGCCCCTTGAAGGTGGTCAAGATCGCGACCGACATCACGGTGAGCAGACGCGCTGCCAACGAGGATGCGGGCAAGATCGCCGCGATATCGCGTTCGCAGGCGGTCATCGAGTTCACGCCTTCGGGCCAGATCCTCGACGCCAACGACAACTTCTGCGCCGCCCTCAGCTACCGGCGCGACGAGATCGTCGGCAAGCACCACCGCATGTTCTGCGATCCGGCCTATGCCGGCACGGACGCCTATCGGGAATTCTGGGAGAACCTCGCCGCGGGCCAGTTCACCGCGAACGAGTTCCTGCGCTTCGGCAAGGGTGGCAAGGAGGTGTGGATCCAGGCCGCCTACAACCCGGTCTTCGGGCTCGACGGCAAGGTCGCCAAGGTCGTCAAATACGCGACCGACGTGTCGCCGCGCATGGCCGCCGTCAGCGCCCTGGCCGACGGCCTGCGCGCGCTCGCCGGCGGCGACCTGACGCATGCTCTGGACCGGCCTTTCGTGCCGACGATGGAAAGCCTGCGCACGGATTTCAACCATGCGGTGGCGAAGCTGCGCGCCGCCCTCGTTTCGGTCGGCGAGAACGCCAGGGCGATCACCGCGGGGTCCGACGAGGTGCGCAGCGCCGCCGACGACCTTTCGCGCCGGACCGAGCAGCAGGCGGCTTCCGTCGAGGAGACGGCCGCGGCCCTGGCCGAGATCACGAGGACAGTCACGTCGGCCAGCCGGCGCGCCGAGGAGGCCGGCGCGCTGGTCGGCAAGACACGGCTCGGCGCCGAGCGCTCGGGTGTCGTCGTAAGGGAGGCGATCGCGGCCATGGGCGAGATCCAGGTGTCCTCGCAGGAGATTTCCGGGATCATCGGGCTGATCGACGAGATCGCCTTCCAGACCAACCTGCTGGCGCTCAACGCGGGGGTGGAGGCGGCACGCGCCGGGGAGGCGGGCAAGGGCTTCGCCGTCGTCGCCCAGGAGGTGCGCGCGCTGGCACAGCGTTCGGCCAATGCGGCGAAGGACATCAAGGGATTGATAACCACGTCGACCGAGCAGGTACGCAACGGCGTCGAACTCGTCGGCCAGACGGGAAAGGCGCTGGAGCAGATCGTCCTTCAGGTCCAGGAGATCAACGAAAACGTCGGCGCGATCGTCGCCGGGGCCCTCGATCAGGCGACGAGCCTCGGAGAGATCAACGAAGCCGTCGGCATGATGGACAAGAGCACGCAACAGAACGCGGCGATGGTCGAGCAGTCGACCGCGGCGAGCCACAGCCTGGCGAAGGAGGCGAAGGCGCTGTTCGCGCTGCTGGCCCAGTTCAGGACGGGGCAGCTGCCGCAAGACGGCGGGCGGCAGGCCGACCCAGCCGGGCGACACGCGCCGGCGACCAGGGCCGCCGTCATGCGCGGTGGCGCGGGCAACGCCGCCCCGGCGCTGGACGAATGGGAGGCGTTCTGAAGTTCGCCACCATGCCGAAGGACCAAGCCGACGGACGGGGGTACGCTTCCTCCCGCGCGACCCGTTCAACCGGGCGCGGCTTTGCACTACATATGGCGGGAGATCCCCCGGAGACCGACCATGGACGAGCACCGTTATCCCGTCACCCGCACCGATGCCGAGTGGCGCGCAATGCTGACGCCGGAACAATATGCCGTGATGCGCAATCACGGCACCGAACGGCCGGGCAGTTGCGCGCTGCTGCACGAGAAGCGCGCCGGCACCTTCATGTGCGCCGGCTGCGAGCAGCCGCTGTTCGAATCGAAGCTGAAGTTCGAGTCCGGCACCGGCTGGCCGAGCTTCAACGACCCGGTGCCGGGCTCCGTCGAGACGACCGTCGACCGCAGCTACGGGATGGTGCGCACGGAAGTGCATTGCGCGCGCTGCGGCAGCCATCTCGGCCATGTCTTCGAGGACGGGCCGCCGCCGACCTACCTGCGCTACTGCATCAACGGGGTGGCGCTGACCTTCGCGCCCGCCGCGGGCTGAGGCACGGCCGAAGGCGCGGCCCGGTGCAATCCCTGATGCCATGACGCGAAAATGGCCCGGGGCCCGGCACACGCGACGTGAGCCGGACCCCGAAACGTTCCCCTCCTGCCCCTCGAAGAAGGGAACGGCGGCCGAAGAGGCGGGCGCAGACCTCTCCGGCGGTGCCTCGATCTCAGCGGTTCAGGCGGCCCATGACGCTCCGTCTTCGGCGAAGATGGCGTCGAGGTCGAGGAAGCAGATCATCCCGTTGCCGACGGTCAGGATGCCTTCGGCATAGGCCCTGGCCATCGCGCCGCCCGCCGCCGGCACGGGCTGGATGTCGCGGAGCGAGATGTTGAGCATGTCGGTGACCCGGTCGACGAGCAGGCCGACCACCTTGTCGGTCGTCTCGGTGACGATGATGGCGCTGCGCTCGTTGGCCTGGGTCTGGTGCAGGCCCAGCCGCAGCGACAGGTCGACGATCGGGATCACCGCCCCGCGCAGGTTGATCACGCCCATGACGTCCGGGGGTGACTTGGGCAGCGGCATGCACGGGATCCAGCCCCTGATTTCGCGCACGCGCGTCGTCCTGACGCAGAACGCCTCCTCACCGAGCTGGAAGGCGATGATGTCGGCGGCCTCGGCGCTGGCGGCGGTTGATCTGCTGACCGCGTTCATCAGAATTCCTCCCACTTGTCGGCGGCCCGGGCCGTGGCCGCGCCGCCGCGCCCGAAGGCTCCGGCGACCTTCTGCACCAGGGCGCGCGCGGGCGACGCCGCCGGCCTGGAGGCGGGCGTCGCGGACCGTGGCGCGCCGCCGCTCAGCTTGAACTGCGACAGGAGCTGGTTCAGAGCAGCCGCTTCGTGGGCGAGGCTGTGGCTCGCCGCCGTCGACTGTTCGACCATCGCCGCGTTCTGCTGCGCCGACTGGTCCATCTGGGTGACGGCGGTGTTGATCTCTTCCAGCCCGATGGTCTGCTCGCGGGCCGCCTCGACGATCGCGGCGACGTGGCGATTGATCTCCTGCACCTCGGCGACGATCGTCTTCAGCGACTGGCCGGTCTGGCCGACCAGCGAGACGCCCGTCTGGACCTGCTCGGCGGAGCTGGTGATCAGGGTCTTGATCTCGCGTGCCGCCGTGGCCGAACGCTGCGCCAGTTCGCGGACCTCGAGCGCCACGACGGCGAAGCCCTTGCCGGCCTCCCCGGCGCGCGCCGCCTCGACGCCGGCATTGAGCGCCAGCAGGTTGGTCTGGAAGGCGATGTCGTCGATCACGGTGATGATGTTGCTGATCTTGTGCGAGGACGCTTCGATCTGGCTCATCGCGGCGACCGCCTGTTCGACGACGACGCCCGAGCGCTCGGCCTGCTGGCGCGTCTTCGCCACCAGCTCGCCCGCCTCTTCGGCGCGCTTGCTGGCGTTGCGCACCGTCGTCGTGATCTCCTCGACGGCGGCGGCGGTCTCTTCGACGGAGGAGGCCTGCATCTCGGTGCGCTTGGCGAGGTCGTCGGCCGCCGCACGGATCTCGTCCGAACCGGAGTGGATGGCGTTGGCATTCTCGCCGACGGACTTCAGGGCCTGTTCGAGGCGGCCGACGGACTCGTTGAAGTCGAGGCGCAGCTTGTCGAGGGCACCGGCGAACGGCGTGTTCATCCGGTGGCTGACGTCGCCGTCGGCGAGGCGGCCGAGGCCGTTGCCCAGCGCGTCCATCGCCTCCTGCAGTTCCTTCGCTTCGCGCGCCTTGATCGCCTCGCGTTCGCGGCGTTCGTGCTCGGTGAGGTTGCGGTTCTCCTCGGCCTCGGTGGCCATACGGCGGTTCTCCACCCCGTTGTCGCGGAAGACCTCGACCGCGCGCGCCATCTCGCCGATCTCGTCGCGACGGGCGACCGACGGGATCTCGACGCCGAGATTGCCGCCGGCGAGGTCGGTCATGACCCCGGTCAGGCGCTGGATCGGCCTGGCGACGCGGCCGACGACGACCCAGAAGGCGATGGCGCCGAGCAGGGTGGCGACGCCGAGCACGACGAAGCTCAGGATGACGTTCCAGCGGCCCTCGTCCTCGACCTTGTGGGTGTAGTTCGCCGTCGCCTCGCCGATCGCGGTCGAGAGCGCAAGCAGACTGTCGATGCCCCTCGTGGCGGCTGCGATCCACTGCTCGGCGTTGACCGGATAGGGAAGGCCCTTGCTGCCGGCGGCGTAGACGCCGTCACGCACGCCCTGGTAGGTGCCGAAGAACTCGGCGCGCGCCGCGGCGACCGCCGGCAACACCAGCGGATTGGCGGAATCGCGCGCCGCATAGCCCTCGACCATGCTCCACGCCTGTTCGAGCCTGCCGCGGAACTCGGCGAGGCGCGACAGGGCAGCGGAATCGATGGTGGAACCGCGGGCGACGAGGCCGCCGATGGTGGCGCGCTCGCGGCCGGCGTACTCGCTCATCACCCAGGTCGAGTGCTTGAGGTCGAGCATGATCTGGGTGCGTGCCAGCGCGGATTCGGGAATGACCTGGGCGGCGGTACGCAGCTGCTGCGACGACATGATCAGGGCAGTCGCGGCGGGGACCCACTTGCCCGCGACGCCGGCGTCTCGCTCGAGCCCGCCCAGCGCCAGCTGCGCGTCGACGTCGCGCCGAAGCGCGACGAGCGCGTCGTGGTCGGCTCGAACCTTGGCCAGGAGAGCGGAGCGGCCGGTGAAGTCCGCCTGTGCCTCGATCGCCTCCAGCGCACTGGCGAGCGCGCCATCCGCCTTCTGGCGCAGTTCCGCGATCTGCGACCTGTGCTGCTCGTCGACCGCCGAAGCGGCACCGAGCGCGGCATTGGTGACGCCGCGTTCGGCGGCGAGGCTGCCGGCGCTGTCGAGGAACAGGTCGCCGATGTCGTTGTTCGAGCGCATCGACTGCGCCGCCGTCATCTGCGTCCAAGCCGCGTTAAGGTTGAGCGCGGCGAGGCTCAACAGACCAATGACGAACAGCGACAGGATGACGAGAAGGCTCGTCCTGACGCTCATGGAGAAGCGGTCGGGCTGGTCCGGGCGGGCGGTCCGCGACGATCGCGCGGAACCTGCCGAAATGGATGCATGCATGGCGGAAATCCCTCAAATTCTTCGAACGGTTGCGTTATGCGGCTGAGCAATGCGCGGCTTGCGGGGCGCAAAGCCGTATGCGTCCACCCGCTGGCGGATGGGTCTGAAACTGAATGGGGAGGCTTCACTCTCGCCGGCGCCTCGATCGCGCCGGCCGTCTGCAATCGTCGGTTCAGGCGCGGACGTCAGGCGACGGAGTGCCGGCGGGCGCCGCGCTCGTGTTCACACTGGAACCGGGCTGAAGTCCACGAAGCATCGTCAATCCCCCTTATGAACGATTTCGTATGAACGTTACCGTAACGTAGACTGGTTAATGCAGTGCTAATCGCCGTGGCGGCTGCATCCTTTTTGAGCAAGATGATCGTGTCGTGGCATTCCATCGCGCCGAAAATGGGAGAAGACGCCCTGCGATCGGCGCCGATTTCAAGGGTGCGGGCGCGGCTGTTCAGGCCAGGAGCGCCACAACCAGCCACAGAGCGGCGACCGACTGCCAGGCGAAGGCGGCGGCAGGCCCGAGGCGCGCCGTGGCCCGCCAGACGGACGCGAAGAGGAAGAGATTCCATGGAACGGGGGCAAAATGGATCGCGACGGCCAGCGGCGCCGGCGCATCGAGCGCGAGGAGGAGAACAGCTGCGAGGGTGGACGCGGCGTTGACCGTGATCCCGACCATGATCATGTCGCGCCAGAAGAGCGCGGCGAGCGGGATATCGCCGTTCCATCGCATGCGGAAGTAAGCCGCCACCCCGCGGCGCGAGGATGCGGCCGATGCCGTCGGATGCTCCTGGCTCATGCGACCTTTTCCGCCAAACGCCTTCCCGGCGGCCGGGTTTCCATCCCGGAAAAGGATCGGCCGCTCCGGCATGTCAGACCATGCGGGAGGCGGCCTTGTACAGAGCAAATGCGGCGTTTCCGGGCGGGGTTTCCCCCGGTCGCCGGATCCGTTCGACGACCGGCTAGTGCGACGCCCGGACGATTGCCGCTCCGTCCGCCATCGCCTTCATCTTGCCGTAGGCGACCTCGCGCGGCAGGTACTTCAGACCGCAGTCGGGCGCGATGACCAGACGTTCCACGGAAACGTAGGGCAGGGCGCGGCGGATGCGGGCGGCAACGGTCTCGGGCGTCTCCACCTCGTGCGTCGACAGGTCGAGAACGCCGAGGATGATGGTCTTGTCGGGAAGGTTCGCCAGAACCGAGCAGTCGAGGCTGGATTGCGCCGTCTCGATCGAAACGGCGCCGCAGGAACAGCCGGCCAGTTCCGGCAGGAACGAATAGCCCGACGGACGCTCGTGGATGATCGCCGCATAGCCGAAGCAGATGTGCACCGCGGTCGGGCCTTCGATGCCGTCGAGCGCCCGGTTGAGCGCCTTCAGGCCGAAGGCGCGCGCCTTCTGCGGGCGCGCCTGCATGTAGGGCTCGTCGATCTGCACGATGTCGGCGCCGGCGGCGAAGAGATCGCGGATCTCGGCGTTGACGGCCTCGGCGTAGTCCATCGCCAGAGCTTCCTCGCTCTCGTAGAAATCGTTCTGCGCCTGCTGCGACATGGTGAAGGGGCCGGGCACGGTGATCTTGATCGTGCGGTCCGTGTTGGCGCGCAGGAACTGCACGTCGCGTACCTCGACGGCATGCTTGCGGCGCACCTTGCCGACGACGCGCGGCACCGGGTTCGGGTGGCCCGACCGGTCGAGGGCGGAACCGGGATTGTCGATGTCGACGCCTTCCAGCGCCGTGGCGAAGCGGTTGGAGTAGCTCTCGCGCCGCATCTCGCCGTCGGTGATGATGTCGAGGCCGGCGCGCTCCTGGTCGCGGATGGCGAGCAGCGTCGCGTCGTCCTGGGCCTCGTCGAGCCATTCCGGCGCGATCCGCCACAGTTCCCGGGCGCGGACCCGGGGCGGAAACCGCCCCGCGAGCTTGTTGCGGTCGATCAGCCATTCCGGCTGCGGGTAGGAGCCGACGAGAGACGTCGGCAACAACGGCAGTTTTCCGCCCATGGTCTTTCCTTCCTGATCTTCAGGCCCTGAACAGGTCGCGCGGCACGCCGGCGGCCTGGAAGAGGTAATCCCGGCTGGCTTCAAGCTCGCCGCGCAGCCTGGCGATGTCGGCGTCGAGCAGCTTGCCCTTCCACTTGCGGACCTTGCCGGCGACCATCACCGTGTCGACATTGGAACGCTCCATCAGCGTGGCGACGGCGCCGGGCACGTGGTTGAGGGGCGTCACGTTGATGGCGGTGGCGTCGAGCAGGACGATGTCGGCTTCCTTGCCCGGGGTCAGGCTGCCGGTCTTGCGGTCGAGCTTGAGGCCCCTGGCGCCTTCCAGCGTGGCGAAGCGGATGACGTCCCGGGACGTCAGCAGCGCCGGCAGGTCCTTCTCGCCGGCCAGCGCCCTCTCGTTGACGAAGGCACGCTGCAGCGTCATCGCCGAGCGCATCTGGGTGAACGGGTCGCAGGTCATGGTGCATTCGACGTCGGAGGACAGCGACGGCTGCATGCCGAGGTCGAGCGCCGTCTGGATCGGCGGCATGCCGTGGCGCATCTGCATCTCGATCGGCACGGAAAGCGACACGTGGGCGCCGGCGTCCGCCGCCTTCTTCCATGCCATCTCGCTCATGCCGGTCATGTGGATGAAGATGTTGTCGGGGCCGAACATGCCCGCTTCCGCGAGCTGGTCGAAGGTCGGCCGCATGCCGAACGTGCCGACGACGTGGAGCGCCACGGGAAGGTCGAGCTCGCGGCCGATCTTCCAGGCGTTCTCGTAGCCCGGAATGTAGATCTCGCCGCCCATCACCATGGTGATGAGCTGGTCGTCGGAGGAAAAATGCGTCGACTTCAGCCGACGCGCGTCGTCGGGATACTTCGCCCTGTCGCCCCAGCCTTCGAAATAGCCGAAAACGGACCGCCGCCCGGCATCCTTCAGCGCCTGGACGACGGCGTCGGAGTGCTCCGGCGAATGGTGGATCTGCGAGACGTCCATCACGGTCGTGACGCCGGCGTCGAGTTGCGCGAGCGAGCCGAACAGCTCGTTGATGTAGACGTCCTCGGGCCGGTAGACCATGGAGAACTTCTGCAGGATGTATTCGTAGTAGTTGATGGCGTTCGCCGGGACGCCGTCATTGACGAGGATGCCGTCGGCCAGGAAGCTGCGCAGCGCCGTCTCGAACTGGTGGTGGTGCGTGTCGATGAAGCCGGGCATGACGATCATGCCGGAGGCGTCGATCACCTCGGCGCCGCCGGCGGCGAGGTTCGGTCCGACCGCCTCGATCAGCCTGCCATTGACGAGAATGTCGGCCTCGGCGAAATCGCCGACGGCCGGATCCATGCTGAGCACGTGGCCGCCGCGGATGAGTACGCGCCGGCCTTCGGTGCCGGTGCCGGCCGGGGCGTCCTGGGCATGGGCTCCGCCGGCCATCAGTCCTGAGGCGGCCGCCGCCGCGCCGACCAACATCGCCGACTTCATGAAGTCGCGGCGCGACTCGCCAAGGCCGGGCTCAAGCCCGGATCCGCAGTAGATACACATGATTTCTCCTCCCAAAGAAACGGTGTGCGCCAGGAATCGCGGCTGAAGCCGCTTGTGATCAGAATTTTCGCTGTGCGAAAATGTTTTCGAATTTTAAGCTAACGCCCTGCCGACCGCGCTGTCAACCGCATTCGCGGCGTTTCGGAACTTCGCCGGATCGGGGATCCGAACGGACACTTCAGGCCGTTCGGCAGGAGGCATCGGCGCGGCGGCAGATCCCGACCGGCCTATCGCGTGCCGATGATCGATTCGAGCACCGGATAGCGCGACAGGGTCTGTGAAATCCGGCCGGCCGAGAGGCGCAGTTCCTGCAGGCGCCTGGCGACGAGCTCCTCGGCGGTCAGCACTCCGCTGTAGCCCGAGGAGTTGAGCGCGGCGATGGTGCGGCCCGAGGCGCCGCGGATCGGCACGGCCAGCGCAGTGATGCCGTAATCGAGCTGGTCGACGGTGGTCGCGTAGTTCTTCTCGCGAACCTCCTCGACCAGGGCGCGGATCTCGTTCTTGTCGACGACGGTCATGCGCGTGAGCTTCACCGGCTCCACCTCGCGCAGGTAGCGGTCGAACTCGGCGTCGGGGAGGCCGGCGAGAAGCACGCGGCCGAGCGAGGTGGCGTGCGCCGGATAGCGGGCGCCGACGACCGCGGTCGGCCGGCGTGCGCGCTGCTCGGAATAGTGCGCGACGTAGAGCACGTCGTGACCCTCGAGCGTCGCCACCGAGGAGGCATCGCCGAAGGTGCCGACAAGGCGGCGCAGTTCCGGCTGAAGCACCTCGTCGACGCGCGCCGAGAAATAGAAGGCCGAGCCGAGGCTCATCACCTTGGGGCGCAGATGGAAGCGCTTGCTGGTCTGGCCGACATAGCCCATCGCCTGCAGGGTGAGCAGGCTGCGTCGCGCCGCCGCCGGACTGAGGCCGACCCGGCGGGCGACGTCGCTCAAGGTCATCTCGGGGTGCTGCGAATCGAAGCTCTCGAGGATGAGCAAACCCTTGGCCAGCGCCTCGACGAACTCGGCCGGGCGAGCACTCTCCAGATTGTCGTCGAGCATGAAGAATTCCCCAGGCGGCCGCCAATCAACCTTCCGGCGCCAGCACGAAATCGAACCTTAGCATGGCGTCCGGTTTGCGCTCCAGCGGCGGATTGCCCGCCTTGTCGGCCTTGAAGGGCTCGACCTTGGCGAGGAGCGACCGGCGCACGCCGAAGACGGCGTCGTTGTCGACATATTCGGTGTTCTCGAAGAACACCTCGGTGGTGATGGCGCGCATGCCCCTGGCGCGGATCATGTAGTGGAGATGCGCCGGCCGCCAGGCGTGGCGCGTCCCGGCCCGCAGCAACTCGCCGACCGGCCCGTCATAGGGCACGGTATAGGGCTTCGGCAGGACCGTGGTGTAGTAGTAGCGGCCTTCCGCGTCCGTCTCGAAGATGCCGCGCAGATCGTACTTGTCCTGGCCTTCTTCCTGAATCGGATAGGTGCCCGAGCCGTCGGCCTGCCAGGTGTCGATGACGGCGCCGGGCAGCGGATGGCCGAGCGTGTCGCGCACGATGCCCCAGGCGAGGACCGAGACACCTTCGCGCGGGCCGGCGAGATCGGCGCCGAGCGCCTTGCGCGGCGAATTCTCCAGATAGAAAGGCCCGAGATTGCTGCCCTCGGTGGCGCCGCCGCGCGTGTTGATCATGTCGACAAGCGCCGACCAGCCGAGCACGTCGGAAAGCAGGATGAACTCGTGGCGCTCCGGCGTGGAGATCTGGCCGCAATCGTAGAGGAACATCAACACGCGCATCCACTCCTCATGGGTCAGGTTGGTCTCGCGCGTGTAGTCGTGGAGATGGTCGATCAGCGTCTCCAGCAGGAACTTGAACCGCGATCCTTCCTCCGTGTCGAAGCTCTTCTTAACCGCCTCGGTGATCGTGAACTGGTTGATGTCGCGCATGCGCTTCCTCCCTGCGGCCGCCGCGTTCGCCGGACTTGCCGTCCGCTGCCATGCGATCATGCCTTGACTCAAAGGTAAATGCAGCCATAATTTGCGACAAGAGAAAAAATATTCGTTGTGCGAAAATTTTCAGGGAAGAGCATGCGAATCGGCAAACAGGACGGCGCGTTCACGGCCATCGCGACATCCGACGCCCACTCGATCACGATCCGGGGCCACGATCTGTGCGGCGAGCTGATCGGCAAGACCGATTTCACCGACTATTTCTGGCTGCTCGTGATCGGCGAAAAACCGACCGCCCTGCAGCGTGCCGTGACAAATGCCTGCCTCGTGGCGATCGCCGAACACGGGCTGGTGCCCAGCGTCCAGGCAGCGCGCATGACGCTCGCCGCCGCACCCGAGGCCTGGCAGGGCGCGATGTCGGCCGGCCTGCTCGGCATGGGGACGGTGGTCGCAGGCAGTTCCGAAACGGCGGGCCGGTTCATCGTCGAGATACTCGAAGCCAGCCGCGCGCCGGGCGCCGACCTCGAAGGCGCGGCGAGGGCGAGCCTCGCCGAGATCAAGGCCAAGCGCGGCAAGGTGCCCGGCCTCGGGCATCCCCAGCACAGCGAAGGCGACCCGCGCGCAAACGTGCTGCTTGCCTTCGCCGACGAGAACGGCGTGTCGGGCGACGCGGTCGCCTGCCTGCGCATGCTGGGGCGCATCGCGCCGGAGGTGATGCAGCGCCCGCTGCCGATCAACGTCTCGGGCGCCATCCCGGCGCTGATGCTCGACGCCGGCTGGCCGATCGAGGCGATGAAGGGCATTCCGCTGCTCGCCCGCGCCGCGGGGCTCGTCGCCCATCTCTACGAGGAATCGCAGCGCTCGATCGGCTTCATCCTGTCGCACAAGGCCGACCTCGCCATCGCCTATGACGGCCCGGCCGCCCCGGGCAAGGCGGGGTGACGCCATGACCAAGATCCTGAAAGACTTTCGCGTCGTCGAGATGGGCACCTACATCACCGGGCCGGCGGCGGGCATGCATCTCGCCGATCTCGGCGCCGACGTGATCAAGGTGGAGAAGCCGGAGACCGGCGATCCGTTCCGCGCCTTCAAGGGCGGTCTCTATTCGCCGCATTTCCAGACCTACAACCGCAACAAGCGCTCGATCGCGCTGGACACGGCGAAGCCCGCCGACCGGGCCGTCTTCCACGACCTGATCCGCGGCGCCGACGTGTTCATCCAGAACTTCCGCCCGGGCGTGGCGGAGAAGCTGGGCGCCGGGGCGGACGAACTCGGCCGCATCAATGGCGGGCTCGTCTACTGCGCCATCACCGGCTTCGGCCAGAGCGGCCCGTCGCGCGACCGCCCCGCCTACGACACGGTGGCGCAGGCGGCGAGCGCCTATCTGCGCCTGCTGACGCCGCCGGCCAATCCGCGCGTCATCGGCCCGGCGATCGCCGACGCGGTGACCGGGCACTACGCCGCGCTGGGCGTCGTCGCGGCCCTGCTGGAGCGGACGAAGACGGGGAAGGGCCGCCGGCTCGACATCTCGATGCTCGAGGCGATGTGCCACTTCAACCTCGACAGCTTCACCCACTACTTCTCCGCCGGCGAAGTCATGGGGCCGCTCAGCCGGCCGATGGTGTCGCAGTCCTACACCTTCGCCTGCTCGGACGGGAAATGGATCGCCATCCACCTGTCGTCGCCGCCGAAGTTCTGGGAGGGGCTGGTCGCCGCCGTCGACATGCCCGGTCTCCTCGCCGATCCGCGTTTCGCCGAACGGCCGGCGCGGATCCAGAACCAGCAGGCGCTGATCGACATCCTCACGCCGGTCTTCGCCACCAAGGCCCGCGAGGCCTGGTGCGCGACGCTGCTGGAGAACGAGGTGCCGCATTCGCCGGCCTACGATTCCGACGAGGCGCTGGAAGATCCGCAGGCCCGTCACCTGCACATCGCGGTCGAGGCGGAGCACCCGCAGATGGGGCCGTTCAGAACGGTCCGGCCGCCCTACAGCTTCGACGGCGAGGCCGATCTCTGCGTGCTGCCGCCGCCGACGCTGGACGAACACGGCGCCGAGATCCGCGCAGAGATCGAGCGGCGAAAGGCCGGATGAACGACACGAGGGAGGGGCAGATGGGGATACCGGTCGAAGACGTGATGAAGGCGAGCAGCCGCATGCTGCAGAAGCAGCTCTACGCCATCTTCACGGTGCCGACCGGCGGCATCGGCCCGATCCTGGAGCGCATGGAGGAGCATCTGGCGTTCCAGGTCTCGATGGAGCGCGACGGCATCCTCTATGCCGCCGGTCCGATGTGGAGCGACGACGAGCGCATGTGGACGGGAGACGGGCTGGTCGTGGTGCGCGCCGGTTCGCGGGAGGAGGCGGTGTCGATCGCCGAGCGCGATCCGATGCACGCCAGCGGCGCACGGAAATTCACGGTGAGACCGTGGATGATCAACGAGGGGACGGTGACGATCCGGCTCGACAGTTCGAGCCAGACCTTCTCGATCCTCTAGAAAAGAACCTGAAGGGAGGAACTGAGATGAAGAAGCTTATCGGAATGCTCCTTGCCGGAGCGCTTGCGTTTCCGACCGCCGCACTGGCGGCGGAAGAGATCGAACTGACCGTGGCGTCGAGCCATCCGCTGGCGATTCCGTGGGTCGGCATGATCAAGACGCAGTTCATGGCCGAAACCGACCGGCTGCTCGCCGAGAAGGGCAACTACACGATCAAGTGGAACGAGGCCTTCGGCGGTTCGCTGTACAAGGCCAACGCGACGCTGACCTCGGTCCAGGAAGGCGTCACCGACATCGGCTGGGTGTTCTCGTTCCTCGAAGGCGCGAAACTGCCGCTCAGCCAGGCGTCGACCTACGCGCCGTTCTCGACCGCCAATCCGCCCGTCCAGCTCAAGGTGATGTGGGACCTCCTCGAGAACAACGAGGCGTTCAAGAACGAGTGGGAGCAGTACGGCATCAAGGTGCTCGGCCTGACCGGCACCGACGATTACGACATCTACACCAAGAAGCCGATCGCCGGCCTCGCCGACCTGAACGGCATGAAGCTGTCGGCGCCGGGCGTGCTCGGGCAGTGGCTGCGCGGCACCGGGGCGAATGCCGTCGACGGCTCCCTGCCGACCTTCTACACCGACATCCAGACCGGCGTCTCCGACGGCGTGCTGTCGCTGGCGCTCGGCGTCCTGCCGGCCAAGCTCTACGAGGTCGCGCCCTACATCACCCGCGTGCGCATCGGCACGGCGTTCTCCGGCGCGGTCGCCATCAACAAGGACAGCTGGGACGGCCTGCCGGAAGAGGTGCAGCAGGCGATGGTCGCCGCCGGCAAGGTCTATACCGACGCCCATGCCAAGGATCTGCTCGAGCGCCACGAGGCGGCCTTCGCCAAGATGGTCGAGCTCGGCAAGGGCCAGAACCCGCCGGTGACGATCGCCGAGCTTCCCGACGGCGACCGGCAGAAATGGGTCGACGGCCTGCCCGACATCGCCGGCGAGTGGGCGGCCGCGGCCGAAGCCAAGGGCCTGCCCGGCAAGGCCTTCTTGAAGGCCTACATGGACGGCCTTCGTGCCGCCGGCGAGAAGCCCGCACGCGACTGGGACAAGGGCATGTAGGGGCGGGGGCCAAGGGGGCGGCCATGCATTCCGAGGTCAAGGACGCCGGTTCGGCAGCGATGCCGACCGGCGCGGCGGGACGGATGCGCTTCTGGAACAGGGGCGTCGACGGCCTCGCCGCGCTGGGCACCGTGATGATCGTCATGCTCATGACGATCATCGTCGCCGACGTGCTGGCCCGCAACCTGATGGGCGCCTCGCTGCCGCTGATCGCCGAACTCGGGGCGCTGACCGTCGTCCTGATCGTCTTCCTCCAGCTCGGCACGGCGGTGCGCAACGACCGGCTGGCGAGGACGGAGTTCGTGCTCGACGCGCTCGCGGCCGGACGGCCGCGGGCCGCGGAAATCGTGCGCGCCGTCTGGGACCTGTGCGGCGCGGCGATCTGCGCGGGGATCGCCTATGCGAGCTGGGGCATCCTCAGGCGCGACTTCGACCATGGCGAGTTCATCGGCGTGACCGGCGTCCTGACCATGCCGACCTCGCCGTTCCGGCTGCTGATCTTCATCGGCGCCGTGGTCGCGGCGGTCCAGTTCGCGATCGTGGCCGCGCGGCGCGTCCGGTCCGTCCGGCGGAAGGGAGAGGCGGCGCGATGACCGGCATCGAGATCGGCGTGGCGGCCATCGCCGTCCTGCTCCTGCTGATCCTGCTCGGCATGCCGATCGGCGTCGCGCTGATGGTCGCCTCCTTCGGCGGCGTCGCCCTGATCCGCAACGAGACGGTGGCGCTGCGCATGCTCGGCTCCGTGGCCAACGACAGCCTGGAGGAATATCTCTTCGCCATCGTGCCCCTCTTCGTCCTGATGGGTCTGCTGGTGACGATATCGGGCGTCGGCAAGGACACGTTCGACGTGTTCGAGCGGGCACTGAGGCGGGTGAAGGCCGGTCTCGGCATCGCCACCGTGTTCGCCAACGCGGTGTTCGCCTCGATCACCGGCATCTCGGTGGCGTCGGCGTCGGTGTTCTCGCGCATCGCCGTGCCGGAAATGATCCGCCACGGCTATACGCGCACATTCGCCACCGGCGTCGTCGCGGGAAGCTCGGTGCTCGGCATGCTGATCCCGCCGTCGCTGCTGATGGTCGTCTATGCCGTGCTCGCCGAGGAATCGGTCGGCCGCATGTTCCTGTCCGGCATCGGCCCGGGGCTGCTTCTTTCGGCGCTGTTCGCCCTGACGATCCTGATCCAGGCGTGGTGGCGCCCGGCCTCCGTCTTCGAACGGCAGTCGACGGCCGACGAGGCGCCGGCGCTCGGCGTCCTCGATTTCGTGCGCAAGGGCGCCCCGATCGTGCTGCTCGTCACGCTGGTGCTCGGCGGGCTCTACGGCGGCTTCCTCAACCCGACCGAGGCCGGCGCCGTCGGCGCCCTCGGCGCGCTCGGCATCGCCCTGCAGAGGCGGTCGCTGACGCGATCGAAGTTCTGGACGCTGCTCGTCGAGACCGGCCAGATCACCGTCTCGGTGCTGTTCCTCATCGTCGCCGCGACCTTCTTCAGCCGCATGCTCGCCATGTCCGGGCTGCCGACCGCGCTGGCCCAGTTCCTGATCGACGAATCGATCGGCGCCTACGGCTTCCTGATCGTCTTCCTCGTGCTGGTCATCGTGATGGGATGCTTCATCGATTCCATCTCGATCATGCTGATCCTGCTGCCGATCGCGCTTCCGGTCGCGGAGGCCGCGGGCTTCGACCTGATCTGGTTCGGCGTGATGACGGTGGTGGCGGTGGAAATAGGCTTGCTGACGCCACCCTTCGGCCTATCTGTCTACACCATCAAGTCGTCGATCAACGACCGCTCGATCAAGGTCGGCGACATCTTCCGGGGCACGATGCCGTTCGTCGGTGCGATGATCGTGTGCCTCGTCATCCTGACGATCTTCCCGCAGATCGCCACACTGCTCGCGAGACTCTGAACATGCCGCATATCCTGTGCCTTTCCGGAAGCCTCCGTGCCGCCTCGTCGTCGAAGGCGGTCGTCGAGACGATCCGCCTGAAGCTCTCGGCGGAGGCCGGGTTCTCGACCTTCGACATCGGCTCGCTGCCGCACTACAACGCCGACCTCGATCCGTTGCCGGAGACCGTCGTGGCGCTGAAGACGGCGATCGCCGAGGCCGACGGCCTGATCATCGTCACGCCGGAATACAACTATTCGGTGCCCGGCGTGCTGAAGAACGCCATCGACTGGGCGTCGCGCCCCGGCTACGCCTCGGTGATGAAGGGCAAGCCGGTGTTCATCGCCTCGGTTTCCGGCGGGGCGCTCGGCGGCGTCAGGGCCCAGGCGCACATGAAGAACGTGCTCGGCGCCGTGCTGGCGCAGACCTTCGTCTGGCAGGAGGTGGCGATCACCCACGCCAACGCCAAGGTCAAGGACGGCCTGCTCGTCGACGAGGCGACGGAAACCTTCCTGTTCGAAGCGCTGCGCGCCTACTTCGCCGGACTCTGACGCAACGCCGGTCCCTGTCGCCGGGCGTCCGGCGTTGCCTCCCGATTTACACAACGGGACATCGGCGAGCGACTACGCCGCTTCGATCTCCGCCTGCAGGGCGTCCAGATGCTGTTCCGCGGCAGCGGCAGCGGCGCGTTCGATCGCCCTGTAGCGCGCGACCAGGGCCAGGCCGAGCGGCGTGAGGCGGGCGCCGCCGCCGCGCTGACCGCCGGTCTGCATCTCGGCGACCGGTTTGCCGAACACGCCGCGCATCTCCTCGACGAGGTCCCAGGCGTGCTTGTAGGACATCTTCATCTGACGCGCGCCGGCCGAGATGGAGCCATAGGCGGCGATGTGCTCGAGCAGTTCGATCTTGCCCGGACCGATGCGGCCCTGGGGATCGAGATCGATGCGCAGGCTCAGTGAAGGCATCGTCTCTTCCTCGCTTCGTTATCACTTCGAGGTTATAGCGCACGCATCGGCGCCGCAATCGCCGAAACCGCCCGGCGCGTCAGCGCAGCGACAGTGCGGCGCTCTTCACCTGGGCGACGACCGCCATGCCCGGAGCGAGGCCGAGATGGTCCCAGGACATCCTCGTGAGCCGCGCCAGCAGCGTCGCGCCGTCGCCTTCCGCGCCGAGGCCGAGGACGAGGATCATCTCGCGCTCGTCGATCGGCCTCGCCTGCAAGATGCGGGCGGGGAGCAGGTTGAGGATCGACGTGGCATGCGGCGCCTCGCGCGCCAGGCTGACCTCGCCGGCGCCGATGCGCAGACGCGCGCCCGTGCCGACGGGGTGTTCGGCTGCCGAGGGAACGAGGAAGCTCCCTCCCGCCACGTCGAGGCGGGCGAGGCCGTAGCGGCGATCATAGCCGGCGACGACCGCGTCGAGGCTGACGGCCGCCTCGCGCTGGCGGGCGAGCGACAGGTCGACGTCGGCCTGGATCCCGCCGAGCGGTCCGGCGGCCTCGACCTTGCCGGCGCGCATCAGCACGAGGTGGTCGGCGAGCCGCTCCACCTCGGCCATGTCGTGGGTGACGTAGAAGGCGGGTATCTCCAGCGTGTCGTGCAGCCGCTCGAGGAACGGCAGGATCTCGTCGCGGCTCTGGCGGTCGAGCGCCGAGAGCGGCTCGTCCATCAACAGGAGACGGGGCTGGGACAGCAAGGCCCGGCCGACCGCGACGCGCTGGCGCTCGCCGCCGGACAGATGCTGCGTCGCCCTGCCCATCAGAGCGTCGAGACCGAGCAGATCGACCACCTCGTCGAAGCCGATGCGGCCGGACGCCGACGGCAAGACCTTGCCGTGGCTTGAATAGAGCAGGTTGGCGCGCACCGACATGTGCGGGAAGAGGCTCGCCTCCTGGAAGACGTAGCCGACCGCGCGCCGGTGCGGCGGCAGGAAGACATCCCCGTCCTGCCAGACTTCGCCGGCGACGCGGCAGGCGCCGCCGAGGCGCTGGAGCCCGGCGATGCAGCGCAGGACGCTGGTCTTGCCGCAGCCGGACGGGCCGAACAGGGCGGTGATGCCCTTTCCCGGCGCGTCGAAGCGGGCGTCGAGCCGGAACTTTCCGAGCTCGCCCGCGAAGGCCACTTCTATGGCGGGGCGGACGCTCATTCGCCGGCCCTGCGCATCCGCTTCTCGATCAGCATCATCGACAGGATGACGATGAAGGCGAAGACCACCATCCCGCCGGCGAGGATGTTGGCCTCGCGCCAGCGCAGCGCCTCGACGTAATCATAGATCGCGACGGAGAGGACCTTGGTCTCGCCGGGGATGTTGCCGCCGATCATCAGCACGACGCCGAACTCGCCGACGGTATGGGCGAAGCCGAGCACGGCGCCGGTGAGGAAACCCGGGCGCGCCAGCGGAACGGCCACCGTCCAGAAGGACCGCCAGGGCGAGGCGCGCAGCGTCGCCGCGACTTCCAGCGGCCGGTCGCCCATCGCCTCGAAGGCGTTGCGGATCGGCTGGACGACGAAGGGCAGCGAATAGACGACGGAGCCGATCACCAGGCCTTCGAAGGTAAAGGCGAGCGTGCGCGCGCCCCACAGGGAGGCGAGCGCGCCGCCCGGTCCGCTCGGCCCGAGCGTGACGAGGAGATAGAATCCGAGCACCGTCGGCGGCAAGACGAGCGGCAGGGCGACGATCGCCGCCACCGCCTCCTTGTACCAGGCCCGCGACCGCGCCAGCCACCAGGCGACCGGCGTTCCGACGATCAGCAGGATGGCCGTCGTCAGGGTGGCAAGCTCGACCGTCAGGCGGACGGCCACCCAGATCTCGGGAGAAAGGCCGCCCGGCGGACTCAGTTGGCCGACCCCGTGCCGTAGCCGTACTTCTCGATGACCGCGGCGGCGGCCGGGCCCTTGAGGAAGTCGAGGAAGGCCTTCGCGGCGGCGCTCTGTTCGCCCTTCTTCAGAAGGACGGCGTCCTGCTTGATCGGCGTGTAGAGCTCGGCCGGCACGACCCAGCGCGAACCCCTGTCTCCGGCGGCGATCTGCGACAGCGCGACGAAGCCGAGCTCGGCGTTGCCCGTCTCGACGAACTGGTAGGTCTGCGCGATGTTGGTGCCCTGCACGATCCTGGCCTGCAGCCCGTCATAGACGCCGAGGGCCTTCATCGCCTCGACAGCCGCCGCACCATAGGGCGCCGTCTCCGGATTCGCCATCGCGATCTTGGCGAAGGTGCCGGCCTTCAGCGTCTCCTCGCCTTTCACCAGGGCCGCGTCCGCGCTCCACAGGACGATCTTGCCGATGGCGTAGGTAAAGTCCGTGCCGTTGACGCCAAGGCCCTCCTCGATCACCTTTGCGGTGCGGACATCGTCGGCCGACAGGAAGACCTCGAACGGCGCGCCCTGCGTGATCTGCGTGTAGAGCTGGCCGGTCGCGCCGAAGCTGAAGACCGCGTCGTGGCCAGTCTCGGCCTTGAAGGCGGCCCCGAGTTCGTTGGCCGCTTCGGTGAAGTTGGCCGCGACGGCAACGTTGGTCTGATCGGCCGAGGCCGACGCGGTCAGCAGCCCCAGGACCACCGCGAAGCCCGCTGCGGCACCCTTCACTCGGACTCGCAACTCCATGATGTCCCCTCCCTGAGCGCTGGCGCCCGCGGACTTTCAGCTGAACTGACAAGATCGTTATATCCAGTTGGATATAAATATGGATCGAGCCAATTCGTCAACTGGCGAGCGACGACGCTGATGTGGCCCGATGAATCCGGGGCGTAATCGCCACAAAGGCCGTTCCTTCATCGCGCGGCCATGCGGGATCGGCAGCAAGACATGGTGCCCATGGATCGGTGTCCGAGGCCTTCGAAATATCGGATTGGGATGAACGCCGGGGGAGCGGGGGGAGGGGCGGATCGCGTCGTCGCCCGACCGCCGCCGCCTGTCGCATCCGCGGCGGACCCGCGCGCCGGACAGCGGCCCGCGCCGTCCGCCGATCGTCGTATTCGCGGGAGGTCGGCTCATCTAAAGTGGGGGTTCTTCTCCCGCTCGATGACCGTGCGGACCGCAGGGCGGTCGAACATCTGCGTCTTGTGCCGCGTGTAGTTGGCGAGTTCGTGCATCGGCAGGCCGTTGCTGGTGCCCCAGCCGTAGAAGACGAGCGCGTAGGGGTCGACCACCGTGTAGGCGTCGCCCATCATCCACGCCTTGTCGCCGATCAGCGCGTCGACCTCCTGCATGCTTTCCCAGTAGCTGGAAACGGCCTTGGCGCGGATTTCGCCGTAGAGGTCCTCGCGGTCGACGAAGCGATGGGGACGGAACTTGGCGCGCTGGAAGATGTGCGGCGTGTTC
The DNA here is from genome assembly GCA_937958475.1 of uncultured Mesorhizobium sp. Classification (GTDB taxonomy): domain Bacteria; phylum Pseudomonadota; class Alphaproteobacteria; order Rhizobiales; family Rhizobiaceae; genus DUSC01. The sequence continues at coordinate 82,368 of CALFXR010000196.1, forward strand.
GAGAACCAGGCCATCTGGGCGATGCACTGCATGCGCGCGATCAGGTCGTCCGGCAGGAGCCCCGCCTCCGGGTAGGCGGAGGCGATCCAGGCGAGGATCGCCGTGTTCTCGGTGATCACCCTGCCGTCGACGACGAGCGCCGGCACGCGTCCGCGCGGATTGACCGCGAGGTATTCCGGCGTCTGGTGCTGGTTCTTCGACAACAACGTCTCGACGGCGCGGTAGGGGCGCCCCGTTTCCTCGAGCGCGATGTGGGAGGCGAGCGAGCAGGCGCCGGGGCTGTAGAAGAGGATCGGCTCCGCCGACGGGGCTGCAAGGGCATCCTGGGCTGCAACGGTCATACGAGGGGTCCTTTCCGTGTTCCGGGCCGCGGGTGGCGGCTCCATGTGCGAAAGACGCGGCGGTCGCACCGCCATGTCAGGCCATCAGCGCGGCCATGATCCGCTCGCGCGTCATCGGCATGTCGCGGATGCGCGTGCCGAGCGCGTGGGCCACGGCATTGCCGATCGCCGCCGCCGCCGGCCCGCCCGCGCATTCGCCGACGCCGAGGGGATCGTGGTCGCGCGCGTCGACCAGCTCGACGCGGATTTCGGGAATGTCGCGGAAGCGGATGACCGGATAGGTCTGCCAGTCGAGGCTCGCGACGCCGGCTTCGCCGAAGCGCGCCTCCTCGATCAGCGCCCAGCTGATCGCCTGGACGATGTTGCCCTCGATCTGGTTGACCACCCCGTCGGGATTGACGACGAGGCCGGCATCCACCGCGCACCGGACGTCTGTGACGCGCACGGCCTCGTCGACCTCGACGGCCGCGACGACGGCGGCATAGGCCGAGACGTTCTTGTAGCGCGCCAGTCCGAATCCCATGCCGCGCCCCGAGCCGCCGTCTTCGCGCTCCGCCCACTTCGCCATGGCCGCCGCATGTACGAGGACGGCGCGGGCACGAGGATCGGCGAGCAGCGACAGGCGGTAGGCCAGCGGATCCTCGCCGGCCCGCGCGGCGAGCTCGTCCATCAGCCCCTCGATGGCGAAGACGTTGAGGGTGGCGCCGAGGCCGCGCAGCGAGGAGGTGCGCACCGGGACGTCGTGGACGAGATGGAAGTCGACGCCCTTCGCCGCGATGTCGTAGAGCGGGACGGCATTGCGCGTGGCGCCGCCGCCGCGCTCGTCGGGAATGTCGAAGGGCTTGCGCTCCGGCGGCGGCACTTCCAGTGCCTCGGCGGCCAACAGGGTGGCGCCGCCGACGCCGGGCCGCTGGCCGTGCGCGGCGCTCCAGATTTCCGTGGTCCAGCCGGCGGGCCGCGCGTCGGGCCCCAGCGCCGCATGGACCTCGACCGTCATCGCGGAGGAAAGCGGCTCGTAGCCGAACTCCTCCTCGCGCCGCCAGAAGAGGCGGATCGGCGTCCCCGGCAGTTCCATGGCCACCAGGGCGGCATCGAGGGCCGCATCGTCGGCGCCGTTGTGGCCGTAGCAGCCGGCGCCCTGCACATGGTGGCAGGCCACCTTTTCGACCGGCAGGCCGAGCGTCGCTGCGATGTTGACGCGCAGCGGATGCATGCCTTGCGCATGCGACCACACCGTCAGCACGCCGTCGCGCCACAGCGCCAGCGCGCAGGACGGGGCGAGCGACCCATGCGACAGGAACGGCCGGCTGACGCGCAGCGAAACGATCTCCCCGGCGCCGCCGGGAAGGACGTCGCCGGTGCGGCGATCATGCGAGGGCTGGGCGGCGACCCAGGCGACGCCCGCCTGCTCGGGATGCAGCGTCCGCGCGTCCCGCCAGATCGCATGTCCCGCGGCCGCGAGCGCAGCCCGGCGGACCGCCGTCTCGTCCGGGCCGACGAAGGCGACGAAGTTCGCGCGGCGGACGACGCGAATGCCGCCGCCCGACTTGCGCGCGATCGCCTCGCCGTCGAGCGCGACCAGCCGCGCCCCGCGCCCCGGCTGGCGCAGGGTGCGGGCGTGCAGCATGCCCGGCAGTTCCATGTCCTGGATGAAGCCGCCGCCGGCGAGCTTCGCCGGGAGGTCGAGGCGCGGCGTGCTCGTGCCGACGATCCGGTGGTCGCGCGGGGCCTTCGGGCGGGCCGTGCCGGTGGCTTCCGCCGTCAGGTCGAGTTCCGGCGCGACATGCCAGTAGTCGAGGCCGGTGGCGACGCCGTCCCTGAGGAAGCTGCCGGCTTGTATCGCGAGTTCCTCCGGCGCGGCGTTGAGACGAAGCGCGGCCCTGTCCAGCGCCATGGCGCGCACCTCGGCGCAGACGGCGCGGATCGCGGCGCCGGAGTGCTCGACGGACCAGCTCGACGCCGTATAGCCCTCGCCCGGCCCCTCGACGCTGTTTCCCGACATCACGCGCACCTGGTCGAGGCCGAGATCGAGTTCCTCGGCGGCGATCTGGGCGAGCGCGGTCAGGATGCCCTGGCCGAGTTCGACCTTGCCCGTGGCGACGCGCACGGTGCGGTCGTCCTCGAAGCGCAGCCAGCGGTCGAGGCGCGGATTGTCCCTGAGGCTCTGGCTAACGCCCATCGCCGGCCTCCCCGCGCATCGCCGCGGCTGCCCGGGCCACCGCCCGCAGGATGCGCGGGTGCGCGCCGCAGCGGCAGAGGTTCGCGTCGAGCGCCTCGACGATCTCGGCGCGGCTGGGCGACGGGTTGCGGTCGATGAGCGCCTTGGCCGCCATCAGCATGCCCGACAGGCAGTAGCCGCACTGTCCGGCCTGTTCGTCGATGAACGCCTGCTGCAGCGGATGCAGCGCGCCGGGGCCGCCGAGCCCCTCCACGGTGAGGATCGAACGGCCTTCGAGCGTGCCCGCCTCGCGGCTGCACGAACAGGCGGGCGCGCTGTCGACCAGCACCATGCAGGCGCCGCACTGCTCGAGCCCGCAGCCGAAGCGGGACCCTTTCAGGCCGAGATGGTTGCGCAGCACGTCGAGCAGCGGCGTCGTGGCGTGGGCCTCGACGCGGTGGACGCGGCCGTTGACGGTCAGGGTGAGATGGTCGCTCATGCCGGCCTTCGACCTTACGCCACGGGTTCGCCGTTGAGACGGAGCGAGATCGCCGGCTCGATCCGCGCAGCCGCGGCGGCATGCATGAAGCACGTCCGCGCGGCCATGTTGAGCAGATTCTCGTGCATCTCGTCGGGCGCGCTGCCGTTGAGGAACAGATGGGTGTCCACCGCGCCGGCTCGCGCGGAGGCTCCGGCGGCGAATTCCGTCAGCTGCACGAGGCGGGGGGCGCGGATGGCGAGCTTCTGCGCCTCGACATAGCGATGGAGCTGGGTGAGGAAGCAGAAGGCGATCCCCGTCGACAGCAGCCCCAGTCCCGAGGGCGCGGTATCCGCGGCGCTCTCGTCGCTCAGGATGCGGAAATGGCTCATGCCCGGGCGGGCGATCCAGGTCTCCGTCATGAACCGGCCGTTGCCGATGGCAGAACCGCGGCCGGCGATGGTGAAGAGCCGCTTGCCCGGCGAGGCGAGCGGGACCTGCGGCGCGTCGCCACCCTCGGCGATCCCCGGCTTCGCCAGGATCGGCGCCCCGGCGTCGCCGCCGGCGGCCGGCCGCGGCGGCCTGGCGTGGGTCAGGAAGGGATCCTCGACGTCTTCTCGCGGCGAGCCGGGTCTTCCGAGGGCCAGCCGCCGGCGGCCGTTGATGTGGAGCGCGAAGGTGTTGTCGGTGACGGGCTCGCGAAGGAACGCGAGGGCAGGTGAGGCGTCGATCGCCTCTTCGGCCAGAGACCTTGCGGCAGCCACATCGATGCCGGCGGACAGGGAGATGTCGATGGCGACGGCTTCCGACGACGCGGTCGCCGTCGACTGGATGAACGAACCGCTCGATCCGAACGTGTGCGACATGCCGATGCCGACGTCGTCGAGGCGGATGCCGCGCCGGCCGGCGGCTGCCGCGAGGCGATTGTAGACGTCACCGGCGACGCCGGCGATGAGATAGCCGAGAGGAAAGGGAGCGATGTCGTGGCCGTTCAAGGCCGCGCCCTCGTCGGCGGTCAGGCGCCAGACGCTGCCGTCGGCGCCCTCGCGGAGAACCCCTTCCTTCTGCTGCGCTTCGGCTGCGCGCGCCTCGACCCGGAATCCGCCCCGCCCGGCGCCGAGCACGACCGCGGGACGCCGAGACCCGGTCCGCATGCGGAATCCGAGCGGGTCGCCGTGTCGCAGGATGCTGTCGGATCGGTCGGTCATGGGGTGTCCTGTCAGTGCCGGAAGACCGCAGGAGATCGCAGCCGGCGGCCGGTCCGCAAACGTCATGGCGCAACCGGCGGAGCGCAATCGAAAGAAGGATGGAGCGGCCGGCAATTCCGCCCGCGGACGGCGCCATCCCGGCGAGGTGGCCTCCGCGACGCGGCAGCTCCAGGGCCGCCGCGCCGGTCGTCGGTTGTCGTGCCTCAGTTCGGCTGCACCAGCCCGGCATCGACGAGAGGCTTGATGCCGTCGATCTCGCGCTGGATCGAACCCTTCATCTCCTCCGGCGTGTTGACCACGGCCGCCAGGCCGAGCGAGGCGAGCTTCTCCTTCGCGGCGGGCGTATCGGCCCATTCCTTGATCGCCATGTGGATGCTGTCGGTGATCTCGGCGGGCAGGTCCTTCGGACCGACGGCGCCGAACCAGAGCGCCTGGTTGAAGCCGTCGAGACCCTGCTCGGCCACGGTCTTCACATCCGGCACCTGTGCCACCCGCTCGGCCGTGGTCACGGCGACGCCGTGGATCTTGCCGTCCTTGATGTGCGGCAGGTAGTTCGACGGCGCGTCGAGCGCGAAGTCGATATGGCCGCCGAGCAGATCCGCCAGCAGGGGCGGCGAGCCCTTGTAGGGGATGTGGTTGAGCTCGACGCCCGCCTGCATGCCGATCATGGCGGCGCAGATGTGGCCCTTCGTCCCCGCTCCGGGATTGCCGATGTTCACCTTGCCGGGGTTCGCCTTCGCGTAGGCGATCAGTTCCTGCAGGGTCTTGGCGGGTGCGTTGGCGCTTGCCGAAAGCAGTGCGCAGCTCTCGGCCACGACCGTGATCGGCGTGAAGTCCACCTGGGGGTCGTAGGCCAGGTTCTTCTGGACGACCTTGTTGGCGGCGATCGGCGCGCTGCCCGACACCATGATCGTGTAGCCGTCCGGTGCCGAGCGGGCGAGCTTGCCGCCGGCCAGGGCGCCGGCCGCGCCGGCGACGTTCTCGACGACGAACTGCTGGCCGAACTTGGCCGTGAGCAGGTCCGCGACGAGGCGGGCAATGATGTCGCTGGTGCCGCCCGGCGGATAGGCCGAGATGAGCGTCACGGATTTGGTCGGCCAGTTCGCGGCGCGACCGAGGCCCGCCGAGGCCAGCACGGCGGCCGTCCCGCCGAGCACGATAAGTTCACGTCGGTTGATCATCGTTTCTCCTCCCTCCCGTCGTCTTGAAAGCTGTTTCGGGAATGCGGCAATCTAGGCCGGGGCGACCGGCAGTTAGTATCGAACATCGCCACCATTCCGCCTCGCGGAACAGCCGGGGCGCCCGAAGGCTTCAGTCGGCGCCCTCGAGCCAGCGCTCCTCGCCCGCATGAAAGGCCGCGAGTTCATCGGGCCGGTCGTCGCCGAGGAGCTCCATGCTCACGGTCACGCCGCGGGACCGCTGGACGCAGGTCAGGAACTTGTAGGACGGCCGCAGCGACGCCATCGCCGTCCAGTCGACCGGCAGCGCGTCCGACGGGTTGACGCAGTTCATGACGTCGCGCTCGAAGATGACTTCGAAAGTCGTCAGCTTCCAGGCCCCGTCGACGCGGACGGCCCGCGAGAAGAACCGGCAGAAGACGAAGAAGTCCACCTCGACGCCGCCGATGGTGGCGCGACTGAAGATCATCGCCGGGCTCTCGACCGTGGCGCGGTCGCGCCGGATCTGCGCGAAGGCGGGAAAGACCCAGTGCTTGCCGCCGCCGGTCCGGCCCATCATCCTGCGGGTCGCCTCGACATAAGCTTCGCCGCCGCGGCCGTCGTACCAGCTCGTGCGCACGTAGGCGTCGGGATGGAAGCAGGCGTTCATGACGTCGAAGCGGCGCTGGTCGCGCGCGAAGCGCTCGCGGCGGACGAGGTCGAAGAGTTCCTCTCGGTCGAGCAGTGTCTGCAGGCGGCTGTCGGTACTTTGCACGGTGATCCCTCAGGGGTTGATCTGGACGGGGATCGCGCCGGCCGGAAGGCGGGGCGCGATCGTGTCGCCGCCGCTCGCCGTCAATCCGCTTCCTGCAGCCCTTCCTCCCGCACCTTGCGGAAATTGGGCGACAGGATGGAAAGGAGAAGCAGCACGGTGGCGACGAGGATGCCGAGGCTGACGGGGCTGGTGAAGAAGACCGTCGCGTCGCCGTGGGAAATGAGGAGCGTACGCCGCAGGTACTCCTCCGCCATCGGGCCGAGGATCAGCGCGAGGATGAGCGGCGCCGGCTCGGCGCCGACCTTGCGGAAGAAGAAGCCGAGAACCCCGAAGAGCGCCATCAGGTAGACGTCGAAGACGTTGTTGTTGATCGAGTAGACGCCGATGGCGGTGAACACGCAGATCAGCGGGAAGAGATAGCGGTAGGGCACCGAGATCAGCTTGGCCCACATGCCGACCAGCGGCAGGTTGAGCAGCAGGAGCAGAAGGTTGCCGATCCACATCGAGACGACAAGGCCCCAGAACAGGGCGGGCTGCTGCGTCAGCATCTCCGGTCCGGGCTGGACGCCCTGGACGACCAGAGCGCCGATCATCAGCGCCATGGTCGCCGTGCCGGGCAGGCCGAGGGTCAGCATCGGGATGAAGCATGTCTGCGCGGCGGCATTGTTGGCGGCCTCCGGCGCGGCGACGCCCTCGATCGCGCCCTTGCCGAACGCCTCCGGCGTGCGCGAGATCTTCTTCTCCAGCGCGTAGGCGGAGAAGGAGGCGAGCAGGACGCCGGCGCCGGGCAGGATGCCCAGCACGACACCGACGCCGGTGCCGCGCAGGATCGGCGCCGCCATCCGCCGCCAGTCTTCCCGCGTCGGGAACAGCCGGCTGACCGGCGCGATTCCGGTGGTGCGGGCATGCTCGTTCTGCAGGTTGGCGAGCACGTCGCCCAGGCCGAACACGCCGGTTGCGATCACCACGAAGTCGAGCCCGTCGAGCAGGTTCGGCGAGCCGAACGTGTAGCGGGCGAGGCCGGAATTGATATCCGTGCCGACCATGCCGAACAGCATGCCGAGCAGCGCCATGCCGAAGGCCGTGAGCAGGGACCCGCTGGTGAGCACCATCGACGTGACGAGGCCGAGCATGATCAGCGAGAAATACTCGGCCGGGCCGAAGGTGAGCGCCAGGCCGGCGAGAAGGGGAGCCGCGACCGCGATGAACATAGTGCCGACGGTGCCGGCGAAGAAGCTGCCGATGGCCGCTGCGGCGAGCGCCCGCCCGGCCTTGCCCTGCTTGGCCATTTCGTGGCCGTCCAGCGTGGTCACCACCGAGGACGCCTCGCCCGGCAGGTTCATCAGGATCGCGGTGGTGGATCCGCCATACTGCGAGCCGTAGAAAATGCCTGCCAGCATGATCAGTGCCGTGTCGACCGGCAGGCCGAAGGTGAAGGGCAGCAGCATCGAGATGGTCGCGATCGGCCCGAGGCCCGGCAGCACGCCCACCGCGGTGCCGAGCAGCACGCCGAAGAAGCAATAGGCGAAGTTCGGCAGCGTCGTGGCCGTCGAAAGGCCCAACATCAGCCCGTTGAAGATGTCCATGGTGTGCCCTCCCGGCCTCGCTCGATTTCAACCGGGGACCGGCAGCCAGCTGCCCGCGAGCGGTATGGGCAGCCCCAGCACCTTGGCGAAGAGCAGGGCGCAGACGGCGGAGAACGCGGCGGCGCCGGCGGCGGCCTTCCAGTCGATCTCGAACTTGACGCTGGCGGTCGCCGTGCCGACGACGAGCACGAACACCGCGAGCGGCAGCCCGAGCCTGTCGATCAGCAGCCCGAAGAGGACCACCATGACCGGTACGAGGGCGACCGGCCGCCACGTGACCGCCTCGATGGGCGGAGAGCCGACGCGGCGGGCGCGAAACACGGCGGCGATGCCCACCAGCGTCAGCAGCACCGAGACGATCAGCGGGAAGAAGGCGGGGCCCATGCGGCTGGGCGTGCCGATCGGATAGGTGACCGCGACGGCGCCGGCGGCGATGCCGACAGCGGCGAAGAAGATCCCGAGGGCTGCGTCCTGGCTCGCCTTCATGCGGACTTCTCCCGCGCCGGATGGTTCTCTCCCCAGGCGGAGGGCAGTGGCCGCCGGGCGGCAATCCTGCAAGTCGTCGTCATGTGCTCCTCCCCTGCTTCCCCCGCCGTCGGCGCCGACGCCTTGCGAGGGAGCGAAACCCATTCACCCGCGAGCGGCGCTACCGCTAGAGGTGGCGGCCCTCGTCGACGGGAACGACGATCCCCGTCGAACTCGTGAGGTTGACGATACACGCCACCACCGCGCGCGCCACGTCGTCGGGAACGGTGACGTGGCGAAGCGGGAACTTCTCGGCCGTGCGTTCGAGCTGCTCCCTCGTCCGGTTGGGAACGAAGTCCGTATCGACGCCCGCCGGCGACACCGAGAACACCCGGACCCCCGGCGCCAGAACCTTCGCGAGCGCGACGGTGAGCGAATCCAGGCCGCCCTTGGCGGCGAGATAGGCGAGGCTGCTGCCGATGCCGGTGCGTGCCGCGATCGAGGATACGTTGACGATCGCCGCATTCCCGCCGCGCTCCAGCAGCGGGCGCATCGCCCGGACCACGGCGAAGGGGCCGCGCAGGTTGAGCAGGATGGCGCGGTCGAAGATCTCGTCGGTCAGCGCGTCGAGGTCGCCGGCCGGAACCGGCGTCGTCGCGCCGCCCGAATTGACCAGCGCGTCCAGCGCGCCGAAGCGGTCCTCGAGGACGGCCCTGGCCTGTGCGATCGAAGCAGCATCCTCGATGGCGATGCGGATCGCGAAGTGCCCGTCGCCGCGCAGGCCGGAGACGACGTCCTCGGCCGCGCCCGCCCGGCTGTTGTAGCCGACCGCGACCCGCGACCCCATTTCGGCCAGCCGCGCCGCGACGGCGCGTCCGATGCCGCCGCTGCCGCCCGTCACCAGGACCGTGCGCGGCACGGCGAGCGCGGGCACTTCGATCGATGCCATCGTCTGCGTCCTTCCTCCCGGCGCCCGCCGGTTCATCCGGCATCCCGTGCCGCCCTGCAGCGGCGACGCGCCTCTTCGCCCTGCGTCAGTCCCGGCTTCGGCCGGCATAGTCCTCGATGATCGCCGCCGCCGCCGAACGGATAAAGCCGTGATCGCTGGAAAAGGCCAGAGCCGTGGCGCCCAGGCCCGTCGCGAACTCGAAGTCGGACCGGCCGGTCGGCAGCATCATCAGGGGCACGCCGGCTTCGCGCGCCGCCGCCGCGACGCCGCGGCTGATCTCGGCGACCTTCGTGCCGGCATGCGGGTCATCGCCGAAGGATGCGGTGAGGTCGCCACGCCCGATGAACAGGGCGTCGATGCCCTCGACCCGCGCGATGTCGGCGGCGAGGGGCGCGGCCTCCTGGTCCTCGATCATGGCGATGACCGCGACCTGGGCATCCTGCGCCGCCATGTGGCCCACCGCGCCGACGCTGCCCCAGTTGCTCGCCCGCGTCAGGCCGGCGAAGCCGCGGCTGCCGCCCTTGTAGCGGGCGCTGCGCGCCACGGCGCGCGCCTTCTCTACGGACGTCACATGCGGAACCATGATGCCCATGGCGCCGGAATCCAGCGCGCCGAGGACGAAGGATTCCGTGAACTCGGGGATCCGCACCACCGGCGCGATGTTGGCGGCGCGTGCGGCGAGGATCATCAGGTCGGTGACGCCCCGGTCGAGCGCGGCATGCTCCTGGTCGATGATGACGAAGTCGTAGCCGATCGGCCCGAGGATCTCGATGACCTGCGTCGTCGGCAGCTTGAGAAAGGTTCCGAGCAGACGCTGCCCGGCAAGGAGCCTTTCCCGGAACGTCGCGAAGTGTGGGCGGGGACTGGTCATGGCGTTTCCAACTGAACGGTCCCCTTCTATCGGACGCATGGCGGTTCATGGTCGGTGAATAGACTCTATTTCGCACGCCGGAACGTTTCCCCCGGCGAAACGCCGGCGCGTCGGCGTTGCGCCCGACGCGGAGGGAGTGCGAGCAACGGTCAGATTCGCGTTCCCGTCGCCACTCCTATGCAGAGGAAGCCGTCGCCTTGGCCAATCCGACCATCGTCAGCTGTGCCGTCACCGGCAACATCACCACGCGCCAGCAGACACCCCACCTGCCGGTGACGCCGGAAGAGATCGCCAATTCGTGCATCGAGGCCGCGCGCGCGGGCGCTGCGATCGTCCACGTCCACGTGCGCCATCCGGACGGCCGCCCGAGCATGGAACTCGCCCACTACCGCGAGGTGGTGGAACGCCTGCGCGCGGCGGAGGAGGACATGGTCATCAACCTGACCACCGGGCCCGGCCAGCGCTTCGTCCCGAGCGAAGCCGACCCGCGCGTCGCGGCGCCCGGCACGACGCTGATGCGCCCCGAGCCGCGCGTGGCGCATGTCCAGGCGTTGCGGCCGGAACTGTGCAGCCTCGACCTGAACACGATGTATTCCGGCTCCTCCGTCGTCATCAACACCCCGGCGAACCTTGCGATCATGGCGCAGCTGATCGCGGAGGCGGGCGTGAAGCCGGAACTGGAAGTGTTCGACAGCGGCGACATCCAGCTCGGCAACCACTTCATCGAGCAGGGGCGGCTCGAGGCTTCGACGCTGTTCCAGATCGTTCTCGGCGTCCGCTACGGCGCGATCGCGACGCCTGAAACGCTGATGTACATGAAGTCGCTGCTGCCGCCGACCGCACCGTGGAGCGCGTTCGGAGTCGGCCGCTGGGAGTTCCCGATGCTGGCGCAGAGCTGGCTCCTCGGCGGCCACGTGCGCGTCGGGCTGGAGGACAACATCTACCTGGAGAAGGGGGTGCTCGCCGAGAGCAACGCGGCACTCGTCGCCAAGGCGGTGCGCATCGTCCGCGACCTCGGCGGCCGCATCGCCACGCCCGCCGAGGCGCGCGACATTCTCGGCCTGACCCGGCAGTCGCCCCTGCCCGCCTGATCCCGCCCGGACCGACCACGAAATCCAAGGAGGAAGCCATGTACGACAAAAGCGATCCCCGCTCGACCCTCGCCGGCAGCCCCAAGCCCGCCGCCGCCTGGGTGCACGAGCGCTTCTTCGGTTCGGAGCTGGCGCTGTTCTACGAGACCGAGCCGCAACTCTCCGACACGAACGGCAGGACCTGGATCAGCCGCGGCCAGAACTTCGTCGTCGCCTACAGCGAGGCGAACGAGGGCGGCGTCTTCGCCCGCGCGGCCCAGCCCGACGAGTATGCGCTGATCGTGCCCGACGCCGAGACGCGCATCGAGATCACCACGGCGGAAGGCACGACGGTCGTGCCCGGCTACTCGGTCGCCTTCATGCCGCCGGGAGAGAGCACGATCCGGATGCTGACGGCGGGAACGCTGGTCCGGCTGTTCACGCCGAGGTCGCAGGACATGGCCGAGGCGGCGTCGAACGCCGACGCCTTCCGCGGCACCCATCCCAACGTGCCGCCGTTCAAGCCGTGGCCGGAGCCGCCCGGCGGGTTCAAGCTCAAATGGTACACGCTCGACGTGCCGGAGGATCCGTCGCGCTTCGGGCGCATCTACCGGTGCACCACCTTCATGATCAACTACCTGACGCCGCGGGTGGGGCCGCGCGCCCGCGACAAGGTCTCGCCGCACCACCACGACGATTTCGAGCAGTGCTCGCTGGCGCTCGGCGGCGCGTTCACCCATCATTTGCGCTGGCCGTGGACGACGAACATGAACGTCTGGCGCGAGGACGAGCACCTCTTCTGCAAATCGCCGTCGATCTGCGTCATCCCGCCGCCGTCGATCCACACGACCACCGCGGAGGGCGAGGGCGTCAACCAGCTGGTCGACATCTTTGCCCCGCCGCGCATGGATTTCTCGATGAAGCCCGGCTGGGTGCTGAACGAGGCCGACTATCCCATGCCGGGGCAATGAGCCGGCAGTGATCCGGGCGACGGCCGGGCGCACGCCGCCCGGCTGTCGCGGCCGAAGGATCAGGCGTCGTGCCGAGGGCGGGGAACGCTGGCGCCGAGTACCGGGTCGACGATCAGCACGACCTTTCCGATCTGCCGGTTCTCGTCGAGGATCGCGTGCGCCGCCTGCACCTCTTCGAAGGGCACGGCGGCATGGATGCGGGTGGCGATGCGCCCGTCCTCGAGCAGCGGCCAGACGCGCTCGACGAGTTCGCGCGCGAGCCGGCCCTTGTAGTCGGGCGACCGCGGCCTCAGCGTGGAACCGGTGACCGTCAGCCGCCGGCGGACGAGCTGGCGCATGTTGACCTCGGCGAACTCGCCCTGGTGGCTGGCGATGAGGACCAGCCGGCCGTCGGAGTTGAGGAGATCGAGCTGGCGCTGGGTGGCGGGGCCGGCCTGTCCGTCGAGGATCATGTCGACGCCCGATCCGGACAGGTGGTAGCGGATTTCGACGTCCCAGCCGCCCTTGTAGTCGAAGGCGGCTTCGGCGCCAGCGTCGCGGCACACCCTGCGCTTCTCCTCGCTGCCGGCGGTCGCCAGGACGCATGCGCCGAAGAGTTGGCGGGCGATCTGGATGGCGGCCATGCCGACGCCGCTGGTGCCGCCATGAACGAGCAGCGTCTCGCCGCGCCCCAGCCGCCCGAGCCAGACGATGTTGTTCCAGGCGGTGAAGAAGACCTCCGGAAGCGATGCCGCCTGGACGAAGTCCAGGCCGCGCGGCACGGGCATGCACTGCACCGCCGGCACGACGCAGAAATCCGCGTAGCCGCCGCCGTTGGCCAGCGCGCAGACGGCAGCGCCCACGGCGAGGTCCTGCACGCCCGGGCCGGTTGCGTGGACGATGCCGGCGATGTCGAGGCCGGGAATGTCGGTGGTCCCCGGTGGCGGAGGATAGAGCCCGCGCCGCTGCTGGACGTCGGGGCGGTTGACGCCGGCGGCTGCCACGCGGACGACCACCTCGCCGTCGCCCGGCTGCGGCACGTCGCGCTCGACGAGGCGCAGGACGTCGGGACCTCCCGGCCGCGCGATCTCGACGACCCGCACGTTCGTTCAGCCGCCGAGCCCGACCAGCCTGGCCGGATTGGTGGCTACCATCGTGCGCACGTCGTCGTCGCTGTATCCCAGTGCGAGGCAGAGCTTGATCGCCTGGCGCATGCCTTCGACCGGCGTCGGATTGTCGACCTGGCCGAGGTCGGAGCCGATCGACGAGTGCTCGACCCCGGCGGCGTCGATATGCTCCTTCAGCTCCTGCGGCGAATAGGTGTTGAAGCGCGTATCGACATACATGGTGGCCGATTGCTCGACCACCGCGCCGAGGCGGGCGAGGTCGCGGATGTCCTCGTAGGTGAAGTGCAAGCCGTACATGGGATGGTTGATCAGCAGGCGCTTGACGCCCCGCGCGCGCGCCTCGTCGAACAGCTTCCAGATCTCCCAGACGTGCAGATGGCCGGACGACAGGATCGCGTCGAACTCGGCGATCGAGTCGAGGATCTGCTTGACCTCGTCGAGCACATTGCCGAGCGCGTCGAGCGGGCTGAGCAGGGGCGAGGCCTTGAGCTGGACGTTGGAGGCAAGCCGGGTCTTGCGGTGCGCGCTGCGCACGTGGTTGGCGGCCTGCGCGGTCGGCATCCAGATCAGCTTCGCGCCCATCTTCAGCTGGGCGTCGACGACATAGGGATCGAACCCGCCGGTGGAATTGTTGAGGACCAGCCCGCTGAACATGGCGAAGTCCGGCCGGGCGAGAACGCGCTCGAGCAAGGGGATGAAGGGCGCCACCGAGTAGTGGTGGTCCTTGAACAGGACGGCGCGCATGCCGGCATCGGCGGCTTCCTGCGCGGCCTGCAGGTGGTCGACCTGGCGCGGCATGGTCGACGGGCCGGAGTGGACGTGAAGGTCGAGCGCGCCGACCAGCAGGCCGTTGGCGCGCGCATCGTCGATCGTCGCCATCAGCGTCCGGGCTTCCTCGCGATTCCGTTTCACCTGGTCATCCGCAGCCATACCGTCACCCTTTTCTTCGATGTGAAGGGCATAATGATTGACGCTCCCTCGTCTCAACCGGTAGTCCGTACCGTTCCGCACTACGGAATGGATCGGGCGGGAGGAGAGACCGTGGGCATTCGCGCCATTGAACGCGCCATGAGCGTGCTGCAGGAACTGAACCTCCAGCCGATCAACACGATCGCGCAGCTTCACGCGCGCACGAAGCTGCCCAAGCCGACCCTGGTGCGCATCCTCAGGACCCTTGAGGATGCCGGCTATGTCGAGAACGACGTGAGGGAAGGCGGCTACCGGGTCAGCGCGCTGGTCACCTCGCTGAGTTCCGGATTCCACAAGGGACCGCTGGTGGTCGAGGCCGGACGCGCCTGGGCGGTCGCCATCACGCGCAAGCACAAGTGGCCGACGGCAATCGCCCTTCCGGACTATGACGGCGTCATCGTCCGCTTCAGCACGGTGCCCGACAGCCCCGTGTCGCCGTTCCACAGCACCCTGAACCGACGCCTGAACCTTTTGACCCGCGGCATGGGCCTGGCCTATTTCGCCTTCATCGAGGGCGAGGAAGCCGAACTCATCATCGACGTGCTGCGGCGCTCGGACGATCCGGAGAATGCGCTCAGCCATCATCCCGCTGAACTGGCGCGGCTGGTGCGCAAGGTGCGCGCCGACGGTTACGCCACGCGCTCGTCGCTGGTGGAGCCGCGCAACTCCAACACCATTGCCGTGCCGATCATCAGCAAAACCGGTAAAGTGCTGGCGAGCCTGGGCCTGACCTATTTCACGTCGGCCTTTTCCTCGGAGCAGGAGGCCTGCTCCCGCTATGCGCCGGTCCTGCAATCGGCGGCGTCGGCCATCGCCGACGATCTGGCGCGCCTGTCCCGCTCGATCGCGATCGAGGCGGAGAATCCGGCGGCGATCTGAAGAAGGCCTGAGGGGGGCAAGGGGGGCGAACGGGAGCCAAAGGCTCCCGGCGCGTCACGCCATGCCGAGCGCCGCCTTGTACAGGTCGAGGATGGTCTCCTCCTCCTGCCGTTCCGACGCGTCCTTCTTGCGCAGCCGGACGATCGTGCGGATCGCCTTGGTGTCGAAGCCGGTGCCCTTGGCCTCGGCGTAGACGTCCTTGATGTCGTCGGCGATCGTCTTCTTCTCTTCCTCGAGCCGCTCGATACGCTCGATCAGGGCGCGCAACTGGCCGGCGGCAACGGTCTGGCTGTTTTCGGTAATCTCGTCGGCCATCGGGGTGTCTCCTGAAAAGGGGCGGCGACTCGCGCCGCCGGATCGGCGCTTCGATGCCCGATGCGGGTTGGAGGGTCAAGTCGTCAGAACACGTGTGCCGTGCGGTCCGGCCTCAGCGGTCGGTGACGATCTTCACCTTGTCCCCGGCCGAGACGCTGGCGCCCGGCGGCAGGGCGTTGAGGACCCTGAACAGGTCCAGCTTGCGATCGACGCCGACCATCGATGCGGCGAGAGAGCCCACCGTGTCGCCGGGCTTCACGGTGACGATGCGCAGGCGCAGCGGCTTCAGCGCCGCCTTCTCGGCGGCGTCGAGCAGGCGGAAGCTGCCGGCGACCGAGCGCGCGACCGGAGCGAGATCCGTGCTCGCCGCCGGGGCGGCGGTCAGCAGCCGGTAGACCTGTCCGCCGGCGCGAACCACGGTGATGTCGAACTGCCAGCCCTCGGCGCGCGCTCGCGCCGTTGCGGCCTCGCTGCCGTTGATCCTGTCGGTGCGCACGCTCGTCGGATCGAGGCCGGCCACCCAGCCGGAACGGATGTAGGCGTCGAGCGACACGCTCGGACTGAGCGCCACGCCGTCGAAGCGGATCGCGATTTCGCCGGGGCCGGTCGCCGTGACGGCCGCGGCCGTGTTGTCGATGACGAAGCCGGCGGGAACGGTGAAGGAGATACCGAGCCGAGGATGCAGGAAGGTATTGCCGCGGATGTAACCTTCGTCGGGCGTGTCGCCGAACAGAAGTCCGTCGATGCCGGCGAGGAAGGCATCGCGGTCGCGCACGCCGGTACCGGGCATGCCGATCGTGCGCGCATGGCGCTGGGCGAGCTCGATGCGCTGCGGGGCGTTGGGATGGCTGGCGAGGAAGTCGAGGCTGGCGTCCGAGGCGCCGGTGACGCTGCGCAGGTCGCTGTAGGAGGCCATCGACTGCAGGAAGCGCGCCGCGGCGAAGGGATCGAAGCCCGAGCGCGCGCTGTGCTTGATGCCGATGGCGTCGGCCTCGAGCTCCTGGTTGCGCGAGAACTGGGCGAGCCGCAGCTTGCCGCGGACCAGCGCCGCCTTCGCCGCCTGGCTGTCGCCGAGCACGTCGGAGACGACCTTGGTGGCGAGCACTTCCTCGGCTTCCTTCTGCTGGCGCTGGAGGCCGTGATTGGCGGTGACGTGCCCCATCTCGTGGGCGATGACGGCGGCCAGTTCGGCCGAATCGTTGGCCAGCGCGAGCAGGCCGCGGGTCACGTAGAGATAACCGCCGGGCAGCGCGAAGGCGTTGACGTTGGGCGAGTTCAGGATGGTGATGCGGTAGGTCTGCTCGGGATTGTCGGATTCCAGCGTCAGGTTGCCGACGACCTTGGCCACCATGCGCTCGAGCTTGGGATCGGAGTACTCGCCGCCATAGGTGGCGAGAATGCGCGGATGCTGGCCCTTGGCGAGTTCGGCCAGGCGATCGTTGCGGCTGACCGAATCGACGGTGACCGGATTGTCCGAAGGCTGGAAGGCGTTCTCGCTGAGCGGACCGGTGCCGATCATCGTGCAGCCGGCCAGCGTGGCGGCGAGCGCCAGCGAGGCGGCCATGCGAAGGGCTCGCATGCCGGGCGGCGACACGACGGCGCTGGTCAGACGGGAATGCAGAAGACGATCCTTTCGGTGCTCGCAGGAAACCTATCGCCGACGACGCAGGAACGATCCCGACGGACAATCCCCAGCATTTCGTGCCGGCCACGGCAAGGACAATGATGCCGAATTATGTCGGCTTCCGGGCAAATCGGCGTGAGCGGTCCGAGCCGTGCGCTGCTCCCATATAGCGTTTGAACGCGTCGGGGCCAGTATCGCCGAAAAATTCCTCGGCGGCGCCGTGGGCGACGACCTGCCCGTTCTCGAGAAAGAGCATGTCGCCGGCGATCCGCCTGGCATCCTCGGGCTGGTGGGTGACCATGAGAACGGTCAGGCCGTGCTCGGCGACGAGACCGGCGACGAGATCGAGCATCTCGTCGCGCAGTGCCGGGCCGAGCGAGGCGAACGGCTCGTCGAGGAGCAGAACAGGGCGGTTCCTGACGAGGACGCGGGCGAGCGCGACGCGCTGGCGCTCGCCGCCGGAGAGTTCGCGCGGCAGCCGCATCTCCTTGCCGGAAAGGCCGGTGCGGGCAAGCGCGCCGGCAACCGCCTCGCGGTCGTTCGCCGAGAGCTTCAGCGCCGGCGAGATTCCCAGCCCGACATTGTCGGCGACACTGAGGTGGGCGAAGAGGTTGTTCTCCTGGAAGACCATGGAGACCGGGCGCTCGGCGGGCGAAAGCGCGGTGACGTCGCGGTTGCCGATGAGGACGCGGCCCGAGGAAGGCGTCTCGAAGCCGGCGACGAGGTTGAGCAGCGTCGACTTTCCCGAGCCGCTCGGGCCCATCAGGGCGGTGATGGCGCCGGCCCGTGCGGAGCAGTCGAACCGCATCGACACGCCCGGACCGTAGGAGAACGTCACGCGGTCGAGCATGACGCCCGCGCCATCCTTCATCACGTCGTCGGTCGCGGTCGCGGTCAATTCGATGTCCTTCCGAGCCGGTCGGCCGCCAGCATCAGCAACAGGCAGATGGCGCCGAGCAGCAGCGCCAGGCCGGCGGCGTCGGCGGTACGGTAGCTGCCCATGCGCTCGTAGAGGAGGTAGGGCAGCGTCTGCACGGCGTCGGAGCCGAACAGCGCGATGACGCCGAGGTCGCCGAGCGACAGCGCCATGGCAAAGGCGAGACCGGTCGACAGCGGCCGGCGCAGCGAAGGCCAGTCGACCAGCCGGAAGCGGTTCCAGCCGCCTATGCCGAGCTGGGCGCACAGCCGCTCGTGGCGTTCGCTCGCCGCGTCGTAGGCGGGACGGACGGCGCGGACGGCGAACGGCATCGCCATGACCGCATTGACGGCGACGACCATCACCGGCGCGGCGACGAAGACGTCGACCGAGCGGCGCAGAAGCAGGAACCAGCCGGCGCCGATGACGATCGGCGGCACGACGAGGACGAGGCCCGGCCCGGCGTCGAGCAGGCGTTCACAGAGGCCGGGCCCGGCGCCGCGGCGGCGAAGCTGGAGGCTGCGGCGCGCCGCGACCAGGGACATGGACAGGGCCACGGCGACGAAGGCCGACAGGCCGGAAAGGACGAGGCTGGTCGCCACGGCGCGGCGCACCGACGCCTCGCCGGCGAGCCGACCGAGGTCCGCGGCGAGGCCGGCGGCGACGGTCGCGCCCATCGGTGCGAGGACGAACGCGGCAGAGAGCAGGATGAGAAGCGCGTTGGCGACGGCTTCAAGGCGCCCGACGGCGAGATGGCGGCGGTGCGAGACGGCGATGCCCGCCTCGCCGGTCAACGTTCCGCCGATGCGTGCCAGTACGACGACCACCGCGGCAGTCAGAGCCACCTGGAGCAGCGTCAGCACGACGGCGCGCGGCGGGTCGAAGTCGAAGCGCAGCGCCTGGTAGATCGCCACCTCCAGCGTCGTCGCGCCGGGACCGCCGCCGAGCGTCAGCACGAGCGTGAAGGAGGTGACGCAGAGCATGAAGACGAGGCCGGCCGCACCCGGGAGGGCGGAGCGCAGCACCGGCCATTCGATCAGGCGGAAGGTCGCGGCGGGGCGCATGCCGAGCTGGCTCGCCAGCCGCCACTGGTCGGCGGGAACGGTGTCCAGCGCCTCGAGGAGCAGGCGCGTCGCCAGCGGCAGGTTGAAGAAGACGTGGGCGACGAGGATCCCCGTCAACCCGTAGATTCCGGGAAAGGCTCCGCCGCCCGCGGCCGTGACCAGGTCGGCGGCGAAGCCGGCGCGGCCATAGAGGGCGAGCAGGCCGAGCGCGGCGACGATCGCCGGCAGGCCGAGCGGCACGGCGAACAGGCGCAGGAGCCAGGCGCGGCCGGGGAAGGACGGATGCCGCGACAGGGCGCGGGCCACCGCGATCGCCGGCACGACGGAAAGGAGCGTCGACAGCGTCGCCTGCCACAGTGTGAAGCGTGCGACGCGCAGCATGTAGGCGTCGAACGCGGAGGCGACGCCGGTCGTGGCGCCTTCGCGCACCAGGCCGAGGAACGCGCCGCCGACGAGGAGCGCGACGGCGGCGAGCGCGGCGGCGCCGGCCATGGCGCGCCAATCGCGCGAGCGCGTGGAAGAAGTGGCCGTCATGGCCTCTTCCTCCCGGTCCGAGTGGCGCCGATCGGCTGCCGGTGCGTCATCGCGGCATTCTCCCAGGCTTCTCCCCGAAGCAAGGCGCCCGCGAGCGCCCCGCCGGCGGCAATGGCCTACCTGCTCATCGCCGAGAGCCACTCGTCGACCCAGGCCTTGCGGTTCGCCGCCACCTCGTCTGCGGGCAGGAGCAGCGACTTCGCCGGCTTGACCAGGCGGTCGAAGGCGGGATTCAGCGGCTTGTCGGTCCTGCCGGCGGGGAACATCCAGTTGGTCTCGGGGATGACGTCCTGGAATTCCGGGCCGGTCATGAAGGCGAGGAAGTCGCGCGTCAGCGGGTTGGCGGCGCCGGCCGTTGTCGCCGCCGCTACCTCGATCTGCAGATAATGACCCTCGGCGAAGGCGGCGGCCTGATAGCGCCCCGTGTTCTCGGCGATCATGTGGTAGGCGGGCGAGGTCGTGTAGGACAGCACCATCGGCGCCTCGCCGCTGGTGAACAGGCCGTAGGATTCGCTCCAGCCCGGCGTGACGGTGAGCACGCGGTCCTTCAGCCTCGCCCAGGCCTTGCCGGCATCGTCGCCGTAGACGGCCCTGACCCAGAGCAGCAGGCCAAGGCCCGGCGTCGAGCTGCGCGGGTCCTGGATGACGATCTTCTGCTGCGGATCGCCCTCGACAAGCTCCTTCAGGCTGGCCGGCGGCGTGGCCAGCTTCTCCGTGTCGTAGACGACGGCGAAGTAGCCGTAGTCGTAGGGAAGGAAGACCGGGTCCGTCCAACCGCCGGGTACCGAGAGGCCGGAGGCATCGACGCCGTGCGGCACGAACAGGCCGGTCGCCGCCGCCTCGGCGGTCAGGTTGTTGTCGAGGCCGAGCACGATGTCGGCCCTGGTGTCCTTGCCTTCGAGGCGCACGCGGTTGAGTAGGGCCACCCCGTCGGCGACCGAGACGAATTCGAGATCGCAGCCGCACTTCGCCTCGAAGGCCTTCTCGACCTGCGGGCCGGGGCCCCATTCGGCGGTGAAGCTCTCGTAGGTGTAGACGGTGAGCTTCTGCCCGGCCGCCGCGGACAGGGTGGAAGAGAGCAGCAGGGAAGATAGTATAACGAGCGTCGCGCGCATGAGCGCCTCCTTGTTTCAAACGTTGAAAGGGAATTGAGGCGCGTTCTGCCGAAGCGTCTAATCCCTCCGCCGGTACGAGCCGGATCAGGTTCAGCGGGTTGGCCGGGTTGCCCCGTTATGCCTCTCAGCCGGTACGCAAACGCGCCCGGCACCCCGTTAGAGCAGTTGCGAATGTATAGCCGGCGCCGCCGACCGACAAGCGATTGTTTGCGCCGGGCGTCGAAGCGAGCCTTCCGCTCGGCGCGGCGCCCTGATAGAGGCGGCCCATGAGCCGCTTCCTCATCCTGCTCGGTGGAGACCTCGTGCGAACCCCGCGCCTCGACGCGCAGGCGGCCGGCGCGCGCGTGATCGCCGCCGATTCCGGCATCCGCCACGCCCATGCGCTGGGCGTCGAGCCCGAGCTTTGGGTCGGCGACTTCGATTCGGCCGGATCGGAGCTGGAAGCTGCCTTTGCCGGCGTGCCGCGCGAGATCTATCCGGCGGGCAAGGACAAGACCGACGGCGAGCTTGCCGTCGACGCGGCGCTGTCGCGCGGGGCGACCGACCTCGTGCTCGCCGGGGCCTTCGGCGGACCGCGCGCCGATCATGGGCACCTGAACCTCGTGCTGGCGCTGAGCCTCGCCGAGCGCGGTCGCTCCATCCTGCTGACCAGCGGGGCCCAGGAGGGCGTGCCGCTGCTGCCCGGCAGGAGCCTGTTCGACTACGCGCCCGGAACGCTGTTCAGCGTGCTCGGCTTCAGCGAGCTGACCGGCCTGTCGATTTCCGGGGCCGAATGGCCGCTCGACGACGTGGTCGTTCCTTTCGGCTCGTCGCTGACCATTTCCAACCAGGTCGCGAACGGCCTGACCATCGATCTCGGCACCGGCCGCGCCCTGCTGATCGCCCATCCCTATCCCGATCCGAACGCATTCTGACATGGCGCCGCCCCTTCTCCGTCTCGACGGCATCTTCCTTTCCTTCGGCGGCACGCCGCTGCTCGACGGCGCGTCGCTTTCGGCGTCGGCCGGCGACAAGATCGCGCTGGTCGGCCGCAACGGCTCGGGCAAGTCGACGCTGCTGAAGATCGCCGCCGGGCTGGTCGAGGCGCAGGACGGGGAGATCTTCCGCCAGCCCTCGGCGACCATCCGCTACCTGCCGCAGGCGCCCGACTTCGACGGCTTCTCCACGGTGCGCGCCTATGTCGAGGCCGGGCTGGGGCCGGCGGACGATCCGCACCGTGTCACCTATCTCCTCGAACATCTCGGCCTGACCGGCGAGGAGGACCCCGAAACGCTGTCCGGCGGCGAGGCGCGCCGCGCCGCGCTCGCCAAGGTGATGGCGCCTGAACCGGACATTCTCCTGCTCGACGAGCCGACCAACCACCTCGACCTGCAGGTGATCGAGTGGCTGGAGGACGAACTGATCCGCTCCTCCTCGGCGCTCGTCGTCATCTCGCACGACCGCCGCTTCCTCGAACGGGTATCGCGGTCGACCGTCTGGCTCGATCGCGGCCAGACGCGCCGGCTGGAGAAGGGTTTTGCCCATTTCGAGGAGTGGCGCGACCAGATCCTCGAGGAGGAGGAGCGCGACCAGCACAAGCTCGGCCGGCAGATCGTGCGCGAGGAGCACTGGCTGCGCTACGGCGTCACGGCGCGGCGCAAGCGCAACATGCGCAGGCTCGGCGATCTCCAGGCCATGCGCCAGCGTTTCCGCACGCGCCGCGGTCCCGAGGGTCTCGCCAGCATGGCGGTGAGCGAGGCGAACGAATCGGGCAAGCTGGTCATCGAGGCGAAGGGAATCGCGAAGAGCTTCGGCGAACTCGTCGTGGTCAAGGACTTCTCCAGCCGTATCCAGCGCGGCGACCGCATCGGCCTCGTCGGCCCCAACGGCGCCGGCAAGACGACGCTCCTGAAGATGCTGACAGGCGAACTCGCCCCCGACAGCGGCTCGATCAGGCTCGGCACCAATCTCGAGATCGCCACGCTCGACCAGAAGCGCGAGGCGGTCGACCCGCATGAGACGCTGGCGCACTACCTGACCGACGGGCGCGGCGAGACGGTGGTCGTCAACGGCGAGGAGCGCCACGTCGTCTCGTGGATGAAGGATTTCCTGTTCAAGCCCGAACAGGCGCGCACGCCGGTGCGCGAACTGTCCGGCGGCGAGCGCGCGCGGCTGATCCTCGCCCGCGTGCTGGCGCGCGCCTCCAACGTCCTGGTGCTCGACGAGCCGACCAACGACCTCGACATGGAAACGCTGGAACTGCTGCAGGAGCTGGTCGCGGCCTACCCCGGCACGGTGATCCTCGTCAGCCACGACCGCGACTTCCTCGACCGGACGGTGACCAGCACTATCGCGCCGGAAGGGAACGGCCGCTGGGTCGAGTATGCCGGCGGGTATTCAGACATGCTGGCGCAGCGCGGCGGCACCAGGCTCGACGACCGCAAGCAGGCGCGCGCGAAGGCATCGGCCGGCGCCGACGCATCCGGCGAAACGCCGAAGGCGACGGCGGACGGGGCGAGGGCGCCGGCGAAGAAGCTCTCCTACAAGCAGAAATTCGCGCTGGAATCGCTGCCCGGCAAGATGGAGGCGGTCTCCGCTTCCATCTCGGCCCTGGAAAACAACATCGCCGACCCCGCCTTCTACGAGCGCGACCCGAAGGGTTTCCAGAAGACCATCGCCGCCCTCGACAAGGAGCGCGCCACGCTGGCGGCGATGGAGGAGGAGTGGCTGGAACTGGAGATGCTGCGCGAGGAAATCGAGGGCTGATCCGCCGGACGGTCACTTGTCGTCCCCCGATCATGCCCATAAGATATGCGCAGAAGGCGAGAGCCGATCGGATCCGCAACCATGTCGAACTTGACCAGGCAAGCAGCGAACCTCTCCATCGACGTGAAGCTGCTGGGAGAGGCCAAAGCTCTGAAGATCAATGTCTCCCGAGCCGCCGAGGCAGGCATTGCGGCGGCCGTTTCTTCCGAAAAGGCCAGGCTCTGGAAGCTCGAGAACCGGGCGGCGCTCGACGCCTGGAACGACTACACGGACCGGTACGGGCTTCCGCTCGCCAAGTACCGTCAGTTCTGACGCGACCAATGGCGCGCTACGACGTCTTTCGCGGGGCAACGGGAGGCGCGCTGCTTCTGGACGTCCAGACCGATCTCATCGAACACCTGAAGACGCGTGTCGTCGTGCCTCTCCTGCCGGCCGAGACGACGCCGCCGCCGATTTCGCGGCTTCACCCGGTGTTTGAGATCGACGGCCGCCGCTACGTCATGGCGACACCGCTGCTCGCCGCCATACCCGGATCCGAGATCGGCGAGCGGCTCGCCAATTTCGACAGGCATCACGAGCGCATCACCGCTGCGCTCGACATGCTTTTCCAGGGTTTCTGACCGGCAGCGCCGGCGACACGCTCGATTTCGCCTACGCCTTCTTCGTCGCCAGCTTCGAGGCCAGCGCCTCCATGCGCTCGGCCAGCACGCCGAGGGCGCCGGTCAAGGCAGAGTCGTTCTTGTCGGCCTTGACGAGGGCATCGTCGCGGGTCTTGCGCAAGGTGGCGACCTCGCTCTCCATGCCCTTCATGCGTTTCTGCAGTTCGGCGAGCTCGTCCATGACCATGATGCCGGCCATCACGGTCAGGCGCTGGTCGCCGATCTCGCCGAAGGAGTCCTTGAGGTGGGAAACGTAGCGGTCGAAGCGTTCGGCGAGGCCGATCAGATGCTCTTCCTGCCCTTCGTCGCAGGCCATGCGGTACTGCTTGCCGTCGATGGTCACGGTCACTTGCGGCATGGGTCTACCTGTCGAGCACGGCGCGGATGGTCTCCATGGCGGTCACGAGCCGGCGGGAAACCTCCTTGTTGGCGTCTTCCAGCCGCTCGGCACGCGCCTCGGAGCCGTCGAGTTCCTGGGCGAGTCGGGCGCGGTCGGCGTTCATGCGCTGAACCTCGGCCTCGGCCTCGGCGTAATCCTGCTCCTGCTCGAGCCGCATCGCCACGGCATTCTCGAGCGACTCGATCGCCCTGACGAGTCGCCCGATCACTTCCTTGAGCGTCGCTTCCCCGGTCATTGACTCCGTTTCGGCCCCGCCGCCTCGAATCGTCCGTCTTCCGAATGCGTTATCCGGGGAACCTTAGGCGGGACGCGAAAGGCGCGTCAACAAAGGGTTTGCGGCTATCCCCTGGCGCATGGGCGGACTCGGGCGCGAGAGTCGGACAAAGAACCCCTGTCGAGGCCCGCCAGAGCCGCCGTTTTGTTGACAGCCGGGCGCCACCTGCTATGTGTCCCCTGCCTTTTTGGGGGCGAAATTGCCCCAAGACCCTAGCAGACCAGCGAGCAACGATGAGCAATCGCGAAAAGCATGACCGCATGGCCAATGCGATCCGTTTCCTGTCCATGGACGCGGTCGAGAAGGCCAAGTCGGGCCACCCCGGCCTGCCGATGGGCGCCGCCGATATCGCCACGGTGCTGTTCACCCGCTTCCTCAAATACGATCCGAAGAACCCGCGCTGGCCCGACCGCGATCGTTTCGTGCTCTCCGCCGGCCACGGGTCGATGCTGCTCTACTCGGTGCTCTACCTGACCGGCTACGAGGACATCTCGCTGGACGAGATCAAGAACTTCCGCCAGATCGGATCGAAGACGGCCGGGCACCCGGAATACGGGCATGCGGCCGGCATCGAGACCACGACGGGCCCTCTCGGCCAGGGCCTGGCCAATGCCGTCGGCATGGCGCTCGCCGAGCGGATCCTCAACGCGACCTTCGGCGACGAACTCGTCGACCACCATACCTACGTGCTCGCCGGCGACGGCTGCCTGATGGAGGGTATCAGCCAGGAGGCGCTTTCGTTCGCCGGTCATCTCCGGCTGAACAAGCTGATCGTCATCTGGGACGACAACAACATCTCGATCGACGGGCCGGTGTCGCTCGCCGATTCGACGGACCAGCTGGCCCGCTTCGCCGCCTCGGGATGGAACACGGTGGCCTGCGACGGCCACGATCCCGACTCGATCGCCGGCGCCATCGAGGTGGCGCGCCGTTCGGACCGGCCGACGCTGATCGCGGCGAAGACCACGATCGGCTTCGGCTCGCCGACCAAGGCGGGCTCGTCGAAGGTGCACGGCTCGCCGCTCGGCGAGGACGAGATCGCGGCGACGCGCAAGGCGCTCGGCTGGGAGTACAAGCCGTTCGACGTGCCCTCGGAAGTGCTCGATTCCTGGCGCGTCGCCGGCCTCAATGCCGGACGCAAGCGCAAGGACTGGGAAAAGCGCCTCGCCGCGGCCGACGCGGAACGGCGCGGCGAGTTCGAGCGGCGCATGCGCGGCGAACTCCCCGGCGGTCTCGAACAGGCGATCGCCGACTACAAGAAGAAGCTTGCCGCCGACAAGCCGAAGGTCGCGACGCGCAAGTCGTCGGAAATGGCGCTGGAAGTGATCAACGGCGTCGTTGCCGAGACGATCGGCGGCTCGGCCGACCTTTCGGGCTCGAACAACACCAAGACCAGCCAGACCAAACCGATCGCGCCCGGCTCGTTCGGCGGCCGCTACGTGCATTACGGCGTCCGCGAGCACGGCATGGCCGCGGCGATGAACGGCATGGCGCTGCACGGCGGCGTGATCCCCTATTCGGGCACGTTCCTCGTGTTCTCCGACTACGCCCGCCCGGCGATGCGGCTCGCCTCGCTGATGGGCATCCGCTCGATCTTCGTCATGACCCACGACTCGATCGGGCTGGGCGAGGACGGACCGACGCACCAGCCGGTCGAGCACCTCGCGGCGCTGCGCGCCATCCCGAATCATCTCGTCCTGCGCCCTGCCGACGCCACCGAGGCGGCGGAGTGCTGGCAGATCGCGCTGGAATCGACATCAACGCCGTCGACGATCGCCCTCACCCGGCAGAACCTGCCGGCGGTGCGCACCGAATTCTCGGAAGAGAACCTGTGCGGCTACGGTGCCTACGAGCTGGCGACCGCCGCCGGCGACGCCGCCGTGACCATCTTCGCCACCGGCTCGGAGATCGAGATCGCGCTGAAGGCGCGGGCCGCCCTGCAGGCGCTCGGCCACGGCACGCGCGTCGTCTCGGTGCCGTCGTTCGAGCTTTTCGAGCGGCAGAGCGCCGGGTACAAGGCGGCGATGATCGGCGACGCCCCGGTGAAGATCGCCATCGAAGCAGGCATTCGCCAGGGCTGGGACCGCTTCATCGGTTCAGACGGCGTGTTCGTCGGCATGACCGGCTTCGGCGCGAGCGGCCCATACGAGGAACTCTACAAGCACTTCGGCATCACCGCTGAGGCGACGGTCGCGGCGGCGACGGCGCGGCTCGCCGGGCGGTGAGCCGAACAGGATCGGGGCCGCGGATGCGGCCTCTTGGCAGGCGACGGCCGCTGGATTCTTCGGCGGCGCGTCGCTAAGAAGCGGCGGACCGGAACCCGCCGCGCAAGCTTCCAGGAGACAGACATGACCGTGAGAGTCGCCATCAACGGATTTGGCCGCATCGGCCGCAACATCGTCCGCGCCATCTACGAGTCCGGCCGCAAGGACATCGACGTGGTCGCCGTCAACGACCTCGGCCCGGTCGAGACGAACGCGCATCTGCTGCGCTTCGACAGCGTCCACGGCAGGTTCCCGCGCGAGGTCACCGTCGATGGCGACCAGATCAGCATCGGCACCGACACGTTCAAGGTCACGGCGATCAAGGATCCCTCGCAGTTGCCCTGGAAGGAACTCGGCATCGACATCGCGATGGAGTGCACCGGAATCTTCACGGCCCGCGACAAGGCGGCCGCCCATCTCGCCGCCGGCGCCAAGCGCGTCCTCGTCTCGGCTCCGTCCGACGGCGCCGACCTGACGGTGGTCTACGGCGTCAACCACGACAAGCTGAGCACGGACCACATCGTCGTCTCCAACGCCTCGTGCACGACCAACTGCCTGGCGCCGCTGGTTTCGGTGCTGCATGACGCGATCGGCATCGACCACGGCATGATGACGACGATCCACTCCTACACCGGCGACCAGCCGACGCTGGACACGATGCACAAGGATCTCTACCGCGGCCGCGCCGCGGCGCTGTCGCAGATCCCGACCTCGACGGGCGCCGCCAAGGCGATCGGCCTGGTGATCCCGGAGCTCAAGGGCAAGCTCGACGGCATCTCGATCCGCGTGCCGACGCCGAACGTCTCCTGCGTCGACTTCAAGTTCATCGCCAAGCGCGCCACCACCGTGCAGGAAGTCAACGACGCCATCGTCAAGGCGTCCGAGGGCAAGCTGAAGGGCATCCTCGGCGTGACCCGCCATCCGAACGTCTCGATCGACTTCAACCACGATCCGCATTCCTCGACCCTGGCGCTGGACCAGACCAAGGTCATGAACGGCACCTTCGTGTCGGTGCTGGCGTGGTACGACAACGAGTGGGGCTTCTCGAACCGCATGGCCGACACCGCCGTGGCCTTCGCCAAGACCTTCGCCTGATCGGTCGGGCGGCGCGCCGCCCGCGAACGAAACGAAAGACGGCCGTCGACGCTTCGACGGCCGTCTTTCGTTAGCGGGGTTCGTCGTCTGCCGGGGGCTGCATGGCCGCTACCGGCGCGCTCGGTTCAGCATCGGCAGGCCGTCGGCCTGCGGATTCCCGTCACCGGTAGGTGGAGTAGAGGCTCGCCGCCCGGGCGCCCGACAGGCAGTACACGAGGACGGGGCCCTTGGCGGCGTCCATCGTCTCGCGGAAGCGCATGGCCTGGCTCTGGCTGAGGAAGCCCGAGACCGGGATGTGGGCGCTGGCCAGACCGTGCTTCTTGGCCTCGCGGGCGATATCGGCGAAGGCCGGCTGGCCCGCCTGCTCGTTGTCGGGCCGCGAGCAGACGATCGCCTTGAAGCCCGCCTCGGCAATGGCCTTGACGTCTTCGACCTTGATCTGGCCGGAGATCGAGCAGCGATCGTCGATCTTGCGGATACTGGGCTTGTTGCTTCGGAAGAATATCATCGGAAGACCTTCAGAGCGTGTTGACGGGGACTTTGAGGAAGGCGCGGCCGGAGGCGTCGGCCGGGGGGAGGTTGCCGGCGCGCATGTTGACCTGCAGCGAGGGGATGATCAGGCGCGGCATCGACAGCGTGGCGTCGCGCGCCTCGCGCATGGCGACGAAGCTGTCCTCGTCGGTGCCGTTGCCGACGTGGATGTTGTGCGCCCGCTCGTCGGCGACCGTGGTTTCCCACTGGATGTCGCGGCCGTTCGGCCCGTAGTCGTGGCACATGAACAGGCGTGTCTCGCCCGGCAGCGCGAGCACGCGCTGGATCGAGCGGTAGAGCGTGCGGGCGTCGCCGCCGGGGAAGTCGGCGCGGGCCGAACCGCCGTCGGGCATGAACAGCGTGTCGCCGACGAAGGCGGCGTCGCCGATCACATGGGTCATGCAGGCCGGCGTGTGGCCGGGCGTGTGCAGGACGAAGGCGGTCATGGAGCCGATCCGGTAGCTGTCGCCATCCTTGAACAGGCGGTCGAACTGGCTGCCGTCGCGCTGGAACTCGGTGCCCTCGTTGAAGATCTTGCCGAAGGTCTCCTGGACGACGGTGATGTTCTCGCCGATGCCGAGCCTGCCGCCGAGTTCGCGCTGGATATAGGGGGCCGCGGAGAGATGGTCGGCGTGGACGTGGGTCTCGATCAGCCATTCCAGCCGCCAGCCGCTGCGGCGGATGTGCTCGATGATGCGGTCGGCGCCGTCATGGGTGATCCGGCCGGCGGCATAATCGATGTCCATCACCGAATCGACGACCGCGCAGGCGTCGGACGAGGGATCGCGGACGATGTAGCTGATCGTGTTGGTGGCTGCGTCGAAGAAGGGGACGACTTCGGGCCTGACGCTCAGGTCGGCGGAAAAGGGCAGGGGCTCACGCATGGCGGGTCTCCGTCGAAGTGAGATTTCAAATATGATCATATATAAATATAGTCAAGGTGCCGAAATGGCGTTTCACGGCGCCGTCCGGTGTCCCTCGCAATCCATGCTTGATCGCAGCATTCACCGAATATTAGCGATGGTTGATTAAAAACGACCCCATGGCGACAAGCCCTTCGTGAGATTCCGCGAGCGCTCCGTCGACCCGTCGACCGGTCCAGTCCTTGCCGTCCGATACCCCCCGCGGAAAGCAGGAACCCATTCTTCCCGCCTCCGTCGCGGCTGCGCAGCCGCAACGGCCTTCGTCCAGGGGCAACCACCAGTGAAAATCACGATTGCGCGGCTTCTCACGCTCTTCGCCTTCATCGTCGGTATCGGCGCTGCGGCAGTCATAGGCTCGCAGGGCTACGCGCTCTCCCAGCTCAAGGTGAACGGGCCGATCTACAAGGACATCGTCGGCGGAAAAGATCTCATCGCCGACATACTGCCGCCGCCGATGTTCCTCGTCGAATCATACCTGCTCGCCAACGAGGCGGCGATCCATCCCGATCTCGTCGAGCGGAACCTTTCGCGTATCGCCGCTCTCAAGACGGAATATGACGCGCGCCGTGACTACTGGAAGGGCTTCCCGCTCGAGGAAGGCCTGCGCAGGAAGCTGGAGATGGAAGTTCAGCCCACGGCGGACCTGGTGTGGCGCATGATCCTCGGCAAGTTCGCCGATGCGGCCAAGGTCGGCGATGCCACAGGGATGCACGCCACCATGGACAAGTTGCAGGAAGCCTACGAGGCACATCGCGACGCGGTGGTCGACCTCGTCAAGAACGCCAACGCCCACCTCGCCGATCAGGAACAGTACGCCGCGGATCGCAGCGCCTTGCTCGAACGTGCCGCGTACGGCTCCGCGGTCGTCTCCCTCCTCGTCTTCTTCGGCGGCGTGCTTTCCCTGCGCCTGCGCGCGATCAACCCGCTGACGCGGATGACTGCTTACATGGGCCGGCTCGCCGCGGGCGACCTGTCCAAGGAACCGCCGGACGGCCATCGCAGCGACGAGATCGGCGACATGGCGCGCACGCTGGTGGTGTTCCGCAATGCCGCGCTGGAAAACATCCGCATGCAGGCCGAGGCGGACGAGACGCGTTCCTGGACCGATGCCGAGCGCGCCGCCCGCCTCGCCGAGCAGCAGGAGGAAGCACAACGTCTGGCGATCGTGGTCGAGGATCTCGGCGCCGGCCTGGCGCGTCTCGCCGACTGCAATATCCGCATGACCATCGACCAGCCGTTCGCCGAGCAGTTCGAGCCGCTGCGCCGCGACTTCAACGAATCCATCGGGGCCTTCCAGGAGACGCTGGAGAAGGTCCTGGAGACGACGGCCCGGATACAGGCCAACGGTTCCGACATGAGGTCGGCCGCGGACGATCTCGCGCTGCGCACGGAGCAGCAGGCCGCGGCGCTGGAGGAGGCATCCGCGGCGCTCGAACAGGTGACCGTCACGGTCCGCGATTCGTCGGAAAAGATGCGCGAGACGCGCGACCTCGTCCGCGAGGCAAAGGGCGCCGCTGCAGAATCGCGCGGGGTCGTGCGGGACGCCATCGACAGCATGCATCGCATCGAAGGCTCGTCGGGCAGGATCGGCACCATCGTCGGCGTCATCGACGAGATCGCCTTCCAGACCAACCTGCTCGCGCTCAACGCCGGCGTCGAGGCGGCGCGTGCCGGCGAGGCCGGCCGCGGCTTCGCCGTCGTCGCCCAGGAAGTGCGCGAACTGGCGCGGCGTTCGGCCGTCGCGGCCAAGGAAATCGCCACGATCATCACGGATTCGACCCGCGAGATCTCGTCCGGGGTGGAACTCGTCGGCGAGGCGGGGGCCGCGCTGACGCGGATCGACGAGTATGTGTCGACCATCGACGTCAACGTCGACGCCATCGCCCAGGCCGCCGGCGAGCAGGCGATTAGCCTCGACCAGATCAACACGTCGGTAAACCACATCGACCAGATGACGCAGCGCAACGCAGCAATGGTCCAGGAGACGACGAAGATGGGCCATTCGCTGGCCGAGCGGTCGACCATGCTCGCGCAGCTGGTGTCGCGCTTCAAGCTCAATCGCCGCCGTGCCGTCCGCGAGCCCGGCTCGCCGGCCGCCGCCCGCGGGGCCGCGGATCGCGGCAGGACGACCATGGCCGCCTGACGCTCCGTCGGGCCTCAGGTGAACAGGGCGCGATCCCGTTCGACGATCGAGGCGATGAAGGCCGCAACCGTCTGGATGCGGCGCATGGGACGTACGCTCTCGTGGTAGACGAGCCAGTAGGCGCGCCGGATCGGTTCCACTGCCGGGACCGGAATCAGGTCGGGCACGGCGCGGGCGATAAAGGCGTGCAGGATGCCGATGCCTGCGCCGGATCGTACAGCCTCGACCTGGCCGAGCGCCGACGAGACGGCGAAGGCGGCATCCCATGACGGCGAGAATTCGGCCGCATAGTCGAGCGACGGGCTGATCACCAGGTCGGGCACGTAGCCCACCAGCCGATGTGCCGAGAGATCGGAGGGCCGCGTCGGCAGGCCGTTGACGGCCGCATACGCCTTCGATGCGTAGAGGCCGAGCGAATAGTCGACGAGCTTCGACGCCACCAGCCGCCCCTCGGTCGGTCGCTCCACGGTGATGGCGATGTCGGCCTCACGCCGCGACAGGGAGAAGGAACGCGGCACCGGCACGAGCTGGATCGACAGGCCGCGGTGCTGCGCCGTGAGTTCGCCGAGACGCGGCGCCAGGAAG
Organism: uncultured Mesorhizobium sp.; assembly: GCA_937958475.1. Taxonomy (GTDB): domain Bacteria; phylum Pseudomonadota; class Alphaproteobacteria; order Rhizobiales; family Rhizobiaceae; genus DUSC01. Next base: position 114,538 of record CALFXR010000196.1, read on the forward strand.
GCGACGCCGAAGCCGTCGGGCGCGCCGATCCGGACCGCCCCGGCGATTTCGCCTCCCTCGCCCGCGAGTTCGGCCCTTGCAGCGATCATGTCGGCTTCCATGCGCTCGGCGACGCCGAGGAAACGCTGGCCGGCAGGCGTCAGCTCGCTTCCCGTGGTCAGGCGGCGGAACAGCTTGGCGCCCAACGCCTCCTCGAGCGCGACGATGCGCCGCGACACCGTCGCATGGTTGAGTTCGAGGCGCCGCGCGGCGCCGAGAATCTGGCCGGCGCGGGCCACCGCGAGGAAGATGCGTGCGTCGTCCCAGTTCAATTGGCGCCTTCCCGGCCTCGCCGCAAAGAGGGGAGAGCCCCGTGCGTCACTTTGCATCAAATCGCATTCGTCGCAACTCGTGCATCAATTCGCGCACAACGGTTGCGACTCCGCTCGCGTTGCATTGCTGCCCCGGAAGCGGGAAAATGCGACCAATCAGTCTGGGAGAACGACCATGATCGAATATGGACATTTCATCGGCGGCAAACGCGTCGCCGGAACGAGCGGGCGCAAGCAGGACGTCATGCAGCCGATGGACGGTTCCGTCCGCGGCACGGTGGCGCTGGCGTCGGCCGCCGAACTGCGCGCCGCCGTCGAGAACGCCAAGGCGGCACAGGTGGGATGGGGGGCGACCAACCCGCAGCGCCGTGTGCGCGTGCTGATGAAGTTCCTCGAACTGGTCGCGCAGGAGTACGATTCCCTCGCCGAACTGCTCGCCCGCGAGCACGGCAAGACGATCGCCGACGCCAAGGGCGACATCCAGCGCGGCCTCGAGGTCATCGAAGTGTGCATCGGCGCGCCGCACCTGATGAAGGGCGAGTTCACCGACGGCGCCGGCCCCGGCATCGACGTCTACTCGATGCGCCAGCCGCTCGGCGTGGTCGCGGGCATCACGCCGTTCAACTTCCCGGCGATGATCCCGCTGTGGAAGATCGGCCCGGCAGTCGCGGCCGGCAATGCCTTCATCCTGAAGCCCTCGGAGCGCGATCCGGGCGTGCCGATGCGCATCGCCGAACTGTTCATCGAGGCCGGGCTCCCGGCCGGCGTGTTGAACGTGGTCAACGGCGACAAGGAAGCCGTCGACGCCATCCTCGACGATCCCGACATCAAGGCCGTCGGCTTCGTCGGCTCGACGCCGATCGCGCAGTACATCTATTCGCGCGCCACGGCGAACGGCAAGCGCGCCCAGTGCTTCGGCGGCGCCAAGAACCACATGATCATCATGCCCGACGCCGACATGGACCAGACGGTCGACGCCCTCATCGGCGCCGGCTACGGCTCGGCCGGCGAGCGCTGCATGGCGATCTCGGTCGCCGTTCCCGTCGGCGAGGAGACCGCCAACCGCCTCATCGAGAAGCTGATCCCGCGCGTCGAGAGCCTGAAGGTCGGTCCGTCGACCGACAGCTCCGCCGACTTCGGTCCGCTGGTCACCCAGCAGGCGCTGGACCGCGTCAAGGGTTACGTCGACATCGGCGTCAAGGAAGGCGCCAAGCTGCTCGTCGACGGCCGCGGCTTCACCATGCAGGGCTACGAGGACGGCTACTACATGGGCGGCTGCCTGTTCGACCACGTCACGCCGGAGATGAAGATCTACAAGGAAGAGATCTTCGGCCCGGTCCTTGCGGTGGTGCGCGCCAACACCTACGAGAACGCGATCAAGCTCACCAACGACCACGAATACGGCAACGGCGTCGCGATCTTCACCCGCGACGGCGACGCCGCCCGCGACTTCGCCTCCCGCGTCCAGGTCGGCATGGTCGGCGTCAACGTTCCGATCCCGGTGCCGATCGCCTACTACACGTTCGGCGGCTGGAAGGCCTCGTCCTTCGGCGACCTGAACCAGCACGGCCCGGACGCCTTCCGCTTCTACACCAAGACCAAGACGGTCACCTCGCGCTGGCCGAGCGGCGTCAAGGACGGCGCGGAGTTCGTCATCCCGACGATGAAGTAGTCTTCCTCGTCATCAATTTCCGGAAAGGGCGCGGCGCCATCGTCGCGCCCTTTTCGTTTCACCAGCCGGCGGCGGTCCGGGCGTGCGAGCGCAGGAGGGTCATCAGGCGGTCGGCCTCGGCGCCTGCCGCGTCCTCGTCGCGGGCGAGGATCGCCTGGATCAGGGCGACGTGGTGGCCGGCGGCTTCCGCCAGGCCGTCGCGGCCGCGGTAGCGGTACCAGAAGCGCCGGCTGTGCGTCTGCAGCGGTGCAGCGAGCTGCGCCGCGTAGCGGTTGTCTGCGGCGAGCGCCACCGCCTCGTCGAGAGACTTGTCGGCTTCGAGGAAGCCGCCGACGTCGCCGGCGACAACGGCGTCGTGCATGGCGAGCGCCGCGCTCTGCAGCGCCGCGATCGCCTCCGGCGTCAGCCAGCGCGCCGCCGAGCGGGCGAGCAGCACCTCGACGCCGCGCCGTGCGTCGATGATCTTTGCCCAGTCGCCGCTCTCCAGCGCCGCGATCGCCAGGCCGGCCCTCGGCCTCACCGACATCAGCCCTTCCCAGGCGAGCCGCTGGATCGCTTCGCGCACCGGCGTGCGGCCGAGCCCGACCCGGTCGATCAGCGCACCCTCGGTGGTGATGCTGCCCGGCGACAGCTCCAGCATCACGATCATGCGCTCCAGGGTTCGATAGGCGCGGGTAGCGGCCGGCTCGCCGGTTTCGATCTCGCTGGAGGTCTGGTCCATATGTGTCGAATCCCGCGGTGATATATCAGGCGCGTCTTGACGATTGACGTCGCGCCCGAATATAGATATATGACTGATATATCACAAGGAGAAACTCATATGTGGTCTGGCGTCTTCCCCGCGGTCACCACCAAGTTCACCCCCGACGACCGGCTCGACCATGCCGAGATGGAGCGCTGCTTCGCCCTGCAGATGGAGGCCGGCTGCGACGGCATCATTGTCTGCGGCTCGCTCGGCGAGGGGCCGATGCTCAGTCATGACGAGAAGCTCGACGTGTTCGCCACGGCGCGGAAGGTGGCCGGCGGCAAGCCGGTGCTGCTCACCATCAACGAGGCCGGAACCCGCGAGGCGGCGTCGCTGGCCCGGCGCGCGGCGCAGGCCGGCGCCGACGGGCTGATGGTGGTGCCGAGCCCGATCTACCACACCAATCCGCAGGAGACGGTCGCCGCGTTGCGCGCCGTGGCCGCCGCCGGCGACCTGCCGGTGATGATCTACTCCAACCGCCTGGCCTACCGGGTCGACGTCACCGTCGATATCATGGAAGAACTGGCGAGCGATGCCCGCTTCGTCGCGGTGAAGGAATCCTCCGACGACATCCGCCGCTCGACCGAGATCATCAACCGGTTGGGCAGCCGCTACGACCTCTTCACCGGCGTCGACAACCTCGCCTACGAGGCGCTCTGCGTCGGCGCCATCGGCTGGGTCGCGGGCCTCGTCACCGCCTTCCCGAAGGAGACGGTGGCGATCTACCGGCTGATGCAGGCCAGCCGCCGCGACGAGGCGCTGGCGATCTACCGCTGGTTCCGGCCGCTGCTCGACCTCGATGTCTCGACCTACCTGGTGCAGAACATCAAGCTTGCCGAAGTCCATGCGATCGGCAGCAACGATCGCGTGCGCATGCCGCGCCAGCCGCTGGCGGGCGAACGCCGCGCGGCGGTGGAGAAAGTCATCCGCGACGCGCTTGCCGTCCGCCCCTCGCTTCCCGCATTGTGAAGCTGGCGGTCGAAGGGTGGCGGCCGAAGGGTGGCGGAACGACAGCAGCGTGCAGGTGACAGCGTGAATCAAGCCGCGGAGAAGGCCGACGTCGTCGTGATCGGCGCCGGCATCGTCGGGATCTGCTCGGCCGTCTTCCTGGCCGAGGCAGGGAAAAAGGTCGTCGTCGTCGACCGCACCGGCGTCTGCGAGGCGACGAGTTCGGGCAACGCCGCCGCGCTCGCCTTCACCGACATGCTGCCCATGGCGCACAAGGGCATGAGCCGGCAGGTGCCGAAATGGCTCGCCGATCCGCTCGGGCCCCTGGCGATACCGCCGGCCTACCTGCCGAAGCTGATGCCGTGGCTGATCCGCTTCGTCATGGCGGGTCGCCCGGGCCGCTACGAGGCGAGCCTGACCGCCCAGGCCTCGATGATGAAGCTCGCAGAGCGGGAATGGCACGGCCTCTTCGATCGCTCCGGGACCCGCACCATGCTGCGCGAGCACGGTTCGCTCGAGCTCTACGAGAGCGAGGCGGAGTTCGGTGCCTCGCTGCCCGGCTGGGCGGCGCGCGAGCGCTTCGGCGTCGCCTTCAAGCACCTCGGGATGGCCGAGCTGGCCGACTATCAGCCGGGCCTGTCGCCGGCCTTCGTGCGCGGCACTTTCGTGCCCGAATGGAAAAACGTCGCCGATCCCATGCTGCTCGGCAAGGCGCTGTGGTCATACGCCGAGACGCTGGGCGCGCGCTTCGTCCAGGCGCGTGTCGCCGCCGTGGTGCCGTCGTCCGAGGGCGTCTCGGTGGCGCTCGAAGGAGGCAGCACGCTCGCGGCGGGCCGCGCGGTCGTCGCCGCCGGCGCCTGGTCGCATTTCCTGGCGCGCGCCTGCGGCGACCGCATCCCGCTCGAAACCGAGCGCGGCTACAACACGACGCTGCCGTCGAGCGCCTTCGACGTTCGCCGGCAACTGGTCTTCCCCGGCCACGGCTTCGTCATCACGCCGCTGTCGACGGGGCTGCGCGTCGGCGGCGCGGTCGAACTCGGCGGGCTCGACCGGCCCCCCAACTACGCCCGCTCGCGCGCCATGCTGGAGAAGGCGAGGCGCTTCCTGCCCGGCCTCGATCCCGCCGGCGGGCGCGAATGGATGGGCTATCGCCCGTCGCTGCCGGATTCGCTGCCCGTCATCGGCCGTTCGCGTTCCAGCGACAACGTCGTCTACGCCTTCGGCCACGGCCATCTCGGCCTGACCCAGGCCGCCGCGACCGGGCGGCTGGTGCGCGACGTCCTGCTCGACCGGGCCGCGGCGATCCCGCTCGCCCCCTTCTCACCGCAACGCTTCTGATCCGAGGTTCCGACCATGGCCCGGCACTCGTTCTTCTGCATCGACGGCCACACCTGCGGCAATCCCGTGCGCCTGGTCGCCGGCGGGGGGCCCCTGCTCGACGGCACCACGATGATGGAGCGGCGCGCCCACTTCCTCGCGGAATTCGACTGGATCCGCACCGGGCTGATGTTCGAGCCGCGCGGCCACGACGTCATGTCGGGGTCGATCCTCTATCCCCCGACGCGGCCCGACTGCGACATCGCCATCCTGTTCATCGAGACGTCGGGCTGCCTGCCGATGTGCGGCCACGGCACGATCGGCACGGTGACCATGGCGATCGAGCACGGGATAGTGCGGCCGAAGACGCCGGGCGTGCTCAAGCTCGACACGCCGGCCGGCCTGGTGATCGCCGAGTACCGGCAGGAAGGCGCCCATGTCGAGGAAGTGCGCATCACCAACGTGCCGTCCTTCCTCTACGCGGAAGGGCTGACGGTGGACTGTCCGACGCTCGGCGAAATCACCGTCGATGTCGCCTATGGCGGCAATTTCTACGCCATCGTCGACCCGCAGAAGAACTTCCGCGACATCGCCGACCATTCGGCCGGCGACTTCATCGCCTGGAGCCCGGTGGTACGCCGGCGGCTCAACGAGAAGTACAGCTTCGTCCATCCGGAAAATCCGTCGATCAACCGCCTGACCCACATGCTGTGGACCGGCGCGCCGCGCCACGCGGAGGCCGACGCACGCAACGCCGTCTTCTACGGCGACAAGGCGATCGACCGCTCGCCCTGCGGCACCGGCACCTCTGCGCGCATGGCGCAGCTCCATGCCAAGGGACGGCTGAAGGCCGGCGACAGCTTCGTCCACGAATCCATCATCGGTTCGCTGTTCAAGGGCCGCGTCGAGAAGGAGACGACGGTCGGCGGCAAGCCGGCGATCGTTCCTTCCATCGGTGGCTGGGCGCGTATGACGGGACTGAACACGATCTTCATCGACGACCGCGACCCGTTCGCGCACGGTTTCGTCGTGGCGTGACAAGGTCAGGGTTATGTCTAGACATTACCCTTCTGCAGACATTGAGCCGACGCAAGGAATCGCCGCGAAACGCGATTGTGACGGCAAGTCCTTCGAAACGGGCCCGATTTCGGTGCCTGCAAGGCAAAGACATTGCGTTGGGCCAATGATAGTTTCCGTCCTAGTCCAGCAGGGGCGCGACACGGCAACGGGGAAGCCGGCGAAGTCCCTCTGCGACGTGCGACGGCGGAAAAAGGCCGTTGCAATCCGGGCCCGAAACTTTACGACTAGGGGAATTTAACGAAGGAATGCGACCGAAAGGCGACATTCCCAGGGGAGCCGTCTACACATGGAGTATTTCGTCCAGCAGCTTATCAACGGGCTGACGCTGGGATCGATCTATGGGCTGATCGCAATCGGCTACACGATGGTCTACGGCATCATCGGCATGATCAACTTCGCCCATGGCGACGTCTTCATGGTCGGCGCCTTCATCGCCCTCATCGTCTTCCTTCTTCTCATCAGTCTTTTCTATACGGTTCCGGTGGCCGTCGCCCTGCTGATCATGATGGTCGTGGCGATGCTTCTGACCAGCCTGTACAACTGGACGATCGAGAAGCTGGCCTACCGGCCGCTGCGCGGTTCGTTCCGTCTGGCGCCGCTGATCACGGCGATCGGCATGTCGATCGCGCTGTCCAACTTCGTCCAGGTGACCCAGGGGCCGCGCAACAAGCCGATCCCGCCGATGGTCAGCCGGGTCTACGAGATCGGCGGCATTTCCATTTCGCTGAAACAGATCATCATCGTCGTCGTCACGGTGAGCCTGCTGGCGATCTTCTGGTATCTCGTCAACAAGACGTCGCTCGGTCGGGCCCAGCGCGCCTGCGAGCAGGACCGCAAGATGGCCGCGCTCCTCGGCGTCGACGTCGACAAGACCATCTCGATCACCTTCATCATGGGCGCTTCGCTCGCCGCCGTCGCCGGTACGCTGTTCCTGATGTATTACGGCGTCGTGGTCTTCTCCGACGGCTTCGTGCCGGGCGTGAAGGCGTTCACGGCGGCGGTCCTCGGCGGCATCGGCTCGATCCCCGGCGCGGTCCTCGGCGGGCTGCTGATCGGCTTCATCGAGAGCATGTGGTCGGCCTATTTCTCCATCGACTACAAGGACGTCGCCGCGTTCTCGATCCTCGCCATCGTGCTGATCTTCCTGCCGTCGGGCATTCTCGGCCGACCCGAAGTCGAAAAGGTCTGACGCCATGGCCAGCAATCCCGCTACCGCCGGAAACGGCGACCTCATGTCCCGCGCCCTGCGCGAAGCCTTCTATGCCGGCATCATCGCCTTCGGCCTGTTCGTCCTGCTGATCGGCCTGAAGACCGACCAGAACATCCGCAACGAACTGATCCTCGTCCAGCGGTGGGGCCTGCTCGCTATCGTCGTCGGCCTCGTCATGGCGATCCGTTTCGCCATGGTGGCCTACATCCGGCCGTTCATTGAAAACCAGAAGATCGCCGACAAGGCGACCGGCCTTCTCCCCGACAGCTTCGCCGTCCGCTTCTTCCGCGCGCCTTACTTCATCGCCGCGCTGGTCGTCGCGGTGCTGTTCTACCTGGTCGGGGGCTCGCTGGAGGCAGCCGTCGGCGAGCACTTGTCCGTCTATGTCGGCCTGGTGCGGTCGCTGGCGATCATCTATGCGCTGGCTTGGCTGTTCTTCACCTTCCGCGCCTTCATCCGCACCAACCTCGCGGTCATCGCGGTGACGGTGCTGGTCCTCTACCCGATCGTGATCGTCGCGGTGTTCGGCTTCCAGGGCTCGCTGAAGTGGGTCGACAATTTCGGCATCCAGATCCTGATCTACGTGATGCTCGCCTGGGGCCTCAACATCGTCGTCGGCCTCGCCGGCCTGCTCGACCTCGGCTATGTCGCCTTCTACGCGGTCGGTGCCTACTCCTACGCCCTGCTCGGAACCCACTACGGCTGGTCGTTCTGGATCCTCCTGCCGGCGGCCGGCATGATGGCGGCCTTCTGGGGCGTCATCCTCGGCTTCCCGGTGCTGCGCCTGCGCGGCGACTACCTCGCCATCGTCACGCTGGCCTTCGGCGAGATCATCCGTCTCGTGCTGATCAACTGGCGCGAGGTGACCAACGGCTCGGCGGGCATTTCCGGGATCCCGAAGGTCAGCTTCTTCGGGCTGTTCACCTTCAACGTGTCGGACCCGAACTACATCGCCAAGGTCTTCGGCATCGCGCAGTCGGGCGCCTACTACAAGATCTTCCTCTACTACCTCATCCTCGCCCTGGCGCTGCTGACGGCCTTCGTCACCGTGCGCCTGCGCCGCATGCCGGTCGGCCGCGCCTGGGAGGCGCTGCGCGAGGACGAGATCGCCTGCCGCTCGCTCGGCATCAACACCACGAACACGAAGCTCACGGCATTCGCCATCGGCGCCATGTTCGGCGGCTTCGCCGGCGCCTTCTTCGCCGCACGGCAGGGCTTCGTCAGCCCCGAATCCTTCGTCTTCCTGGAATCGGCCATCATCCTCGCCATCGTCGTGCTGGGCGGCATGGGCTCGCTGCCCGGCATCGCCATCGCCGCGCTGGTGATGATCGGCGGCACGGAGATCCTGCGCGAGATGGAGTTCCTCAAGAGGATCTTCGGGGCGGACTTCACGCCGGAACTCTACCGCATGCTCCTGTTCGGAATGGCCATGGTCGTCGTCATGCTTTGGAAGCCGCGCGGCTTCGTCGGGAGTCGCCAGCCGACCGCGTTCCTGCGCGAACAGAAGGCTGTCTCGGGCTCCTTCACCAAGGAAGGGCACGGCTGATGAGCGCGGCGACCAACATGACCCCCATTCTCACTGTCGAGCACCTGTCGATGAAGTTCGGCGGGCTGGTCGCCATCGGCGACCTGAGCTTCGAGGCCAAACGCGGCGAGATCACCGCGTTGATCGGCCCGAACGGCGCCGGCAAGACCACCGTGTTCAACTGCATCACCGGCTTCTACAAGCCGAGCGAAGGCATGATCACGCTGAGCGGCCGCGACGGTTCGAAGTTCCTCCTCGAGCGGATGCCCGACTTCCAGATCACCGCCAAGGCGAAGGTCGCGCGGACGTTCCAGAACATCCGCCTGTTCTCCGGCATGACGGTTCTGGAGAACCTGCTCGTGGCCCAGCACAACAAGCTGATGAAGGCCTCCGGCTTCACGGTGCTCGGACTGGTCGGCATCGGCGGCTATGCCAAGGCATCGCGGGAATCGGTCGAGCTGGCCGAGCACTGGCTGGAGAAGGCCAGCCTGGTGGACCGCGCCGACGATCCCGCGGGCGACCTTCCCTACGGGGCGCAGCGCCGCCTCGAAATCGCGCGCGCCATGTGCACGGAGCCGGAGCTGCTCTGCCTGGACGAGCCCGCTGCCGGCCTCAATCCCCGCGAATCGGCGGCGCTCAACGCGCTGCTCAACGACATCAAGGACACCACCGGCACCTCGATCCTGCTTATCGAGCACGACATGTCGGTGGTCATGCAGATCTCCGACCACGTGGTCGTGCTCGAATACGGCAGGAAGATCTCCGACGGCGATCCGACCTTCGTGAAGAACGATCCGCGCGTTGTCGCCGCCTATCTCGGCGTCGACGACGAGGAGGTCGGGGATGTGCTGTCCGAGGTCGGCGACGAGCACGTCATCCACGAGCTCGAAGGCGAGCCCGATCCGGAACATGGCCCGTCGCCTTCGTCCTCGATGATGGCCGGTCCGATCTCCGATACGATCGAGCAGAGCGGTGACGGCGCCGCCGGATCGGAGCTGGTCAAGGTCTCTCCCGGCGCGTCGAAGGCCGAGATCTTCGACCGCCGCGAGAAGGCGAGGGCCGCACTCGCCAACGCGCTCGAGGCGCCGCGCGGCGGCGCACCCGACCAACTGACGCTCATCAAGGGCATCGGGCCGGTGAACGAGCGCAAGCTCAACGAGCACGGCATCTTCCACTTCGACCAGATCGCGGCATGGTCGACGGCCGACATCGCGGCCGTCGAGGCCTACCTCGCATTCGACGGGCGGATCGCCCGCGAAGACTGGGTCGGCCAGGCGAAATCGCTCGCCAGGAGCGGCGAAACCACGCGCGGAGGGCGCAACTGATGGCCGGAACTCCGCTTCTCCAGGTCCAGGGCGTCGAGACCTTCTACGGCAACATCCGGGCGCTCGACCGCGTCGACGTCGAGGTGCGGCAGGGCGAGATCGTCGCCCTGATCGGCGCCAACGGCGCCGGCAAGTCGACGCTGATGATGACGATATTCGGCAATCCGCGCGCGCGCGCCGGCTCCATCGTCTTCGACGGATCCGACATCACGCAACTGCCGACCCACGAGATCGCGCGCCTGCGCATCGCCCAGTCGCCGGAAGGCCGGCGCATCTTCCCGCGCATGACCGTGCTGGAAAATCTGCAGATGGGGGCGAGCCTCGACAATCTGAAGTATTTCGCCGAGGACTCCGAGAAGGTCTTCACCCTGTTCCCGCGCCTGAAGGAACGCATCTCGCAGCGCGGCGGAACGCTGTCGGGAGGTGAGCAGCAGATGCTTTCGATCGGCCGCGCCCTGATGGCGCGCCCGCGGCTCTTGCTGCTTGACGAGCCTTCGCTCGGGCTGGCCCCGCTGATCGTCAAGCAGATTTTCGACGCGATCCGCGAGCTCAACCGCACGCAGGGGCTCACCGTCTTCCTCGTCGAGCAGAACGCGTTCGGCGCGCTCAAGCTCGCCAATCGCGGCTACGTGATGGTCAACGGCCGGGTGACGATGAGCGGCAGCGGCGCCCAGCTGCTTGCCGATCCGGAGGTCCGCGCCGCCTATCTCGAAGGCGGCCGGCATTGAACCGACAGGGAGACCGGGAATGAGCGGCATACTCTATGAAGAAACGTCGATCTGGCAGTTCTTCTTCGTCACCTGCCTGCTCGGCGGCTGGGCGGCGTGGATGACCGGACGGGCCTGCGCGATGACGTGGCGGTCCTATTCGAGCCTGATCGTATATCTGCTGGTGCTTGGTGTCGCCGTGCGCTTCATCCACCATGCGCTGTTCGAAGGAACGATGCTGACGGTGCAGTTCTACGTCGTCGATACGATCATCCTGATCGCGCTCGGCACCCTCGGATTCCGCTATACGCGCACCAACCAGATGGTGACGCAGTACCACTGGCTTTACGAGCGCGCGTCGCTCCTGTCATGGCGCGACCGCGGCTGAGGTTCACCATTTGCGCCGATTCCGCCGGGAATCGACGTGACAACGGCCGCGAAATCGGCAAACTACCACTTCTGCGATAGGGTGGGCATCGCATGAACGTGTCATCCACGCCCACTCGTTTAATGGGAGCGTTTCTATGAAAAAATCACTCATGTCCGCGGTCGCCCTCACCGCGCTGGTCGCCTTCGGCGGCAGCGCCTGGGCGGACGTCCTGATCGGCGTCGCCGGCCCGATCACCGGCCCGAACGCGGCTTTCGGCGCGCAGCTCCAGAAGGGTGCTGAGCAGGCTGCGGCGGACATCAACGCCGCCGGTGGCATCAACGGCGAGCAGGTCAAGGTCGTGATCGGCGACGACGTCTCCGATCCGAAGCAGGGCATCTCGGTCGCCAACAAGTTCGTCGCCGACGGCGTCAAGTTCGTGGTCGGCCACTTCAACTCGGGCGTGTCGATCCCGGCTTCGGAAGTCTACGCCGAGAACGGCATCTTCCAGATCACGCCTGCTTCGACGAACCCGAAGTTCACCGAGCGCGGCCTGTGGAACACGTTCCGTACCTGCGGTCGCGACGACCAGCAGGGTGCGGTCGCCGGCGCCTATCTCGCCGCCAACTTCAAGGACGCCAAGGTCGCGATCATCCACGACAAGACGCCTTACGGCCAGGGCCTCGCCGACGAGACCAAGAAGGCGGCCAACGCCGCCGGCGTGACCGAGGCGATGTATGAAGGCATCAACACCGGCGACAAGGACTTCTCGGCCCTCATCGCCAAGATGAAGGACGCCGGCGTTTCGGTCGTCTACTACGGCGGCCTGCACACCGAGGCCGGCCTGATGATGCGCCAGCTGGCCGACCAGGGCCTGAAGGCCACCTTCATGTCGGGCGACGGCATCGTGTCGAACGAGCTGGCCTCGATCGCCGGCGACGCCGTCGACGGCACGCTGATGACGTTCGCTCCGGATCCGCGCAACAACCCGAACGCCAAGGACATCGTCGAGAAGTTCCGCGCCGCCGGCTTCGAGCCGGAAGCCTACACGCTCTACTCCTACGCCGCCGTGCAGGTCATCGCTGCCGCGGCCGCCGCTGCCGGCGACGTCGACCCGCAGAAGGTCGCCGAAGCCGCCAAGGCGAAGGGTCCGTTCCAGACCGCCATCGGCGAGCTGGGCTTCGACTCCAAGGGCGACATCACCCGTCCGGACTACGTGATGTACACCTGGAAGAAGGGCGACGACGGCAAGTACAGCTACTTCGAGAACAACTAATCCTGGCCGCAGGCCTCGATGGGACGCCCGGCGCTTGCGCCGGGCGTCTTTTTTTGTCCGCGGGCAACCGGGCGTCGCGGTGTGGACGGCCGCGAGCGGAAGGCTCTTCTAATCGATTGAGCTGCCGCAGCGTTATTCTGTTTGCAGTGCAGCATTTTCGCGCTATTCAATCGTCGATACCGCCCTCGAGAACCCGGAGCCGCCCTTGCCGATCTCCAAGATCCTCGTCGCTAACCGCTCCGAGATCGCCATCCGCGTGTTCCGCGCGGCGAACGAGCTGGGCATCAGGACGGTGGCGATCTGGGCGGAGGAGGACAAGTACTCGCTGCACCGCTTCAAGGCGGACGAGAGCTACCCGATCGGCCGCGGCCCGCACCTGGAGCGCGATCTCGGGCCGATCGAGAGCTACCTGTCGATCCCCGAAGTGATCCGGGTGGCGAAGCTGTCCGGCGCCGACGCCATCCACCCCGGCTACGGGCTCCTGTCGGAGAGCCCCGAATTCGCCGAAGCCTGCGCGGAAGCCGGCATCGTCTTCATCGGGCCGAAGCCGGAGACCATGCGCCGGCTGGGCAACAAGGTCGCGGCGCGCAACCTCGCCATCGAGATCGGCGTACCGGTCGTGCCGGCGACCGGGCCCCTGCCGGACGATCCGGAGGCGATCAAGGTGCTGGCAGCCGGCGTCGGCTATCCGGTGATGTTGAAGGCATCCTGGGGCGGCGGCGGCCGCGGCATGCGCGCGATCCGCGCGGAGGCCGACCTGCTGCGCGAGGTGACCGAAGGAAAGCGCGAGGCCAAGGCGGCCTTCGGCAAGGACGAGGTCTATCTGGAGAAGCTCATCGAGCGCGCCCGCCACGTCGAGGTGCAGGTGCTGGGCGACACCCACGGCAACGCCGTGCACCTGTTCGAGCGCGACTGCTCGATCCAGCGCCGCAACCAGAAGGTCGTCGAGCGGGCGCCGGCGCCGTACCTGTCGATGGAGCTTCGCGAAGAGCTGTGCGGCCACGCGCTGAAGATCGCCCGGGCGACCAGCTATGTCGGCGCGGGCACGGTCGAGTTCCTGCAGGACGCCGATACGGGAAAATTCTACTTCATCGAGGTCAATCCGCGCATCCAGGTCGAGCATACAGTGACCGAGCAGGTCACCGGCATCGACATCGTCAAGGCGCAGATCCACATCCTCGACGGCTTTGCCATCGGCACGCCCGAGAGCGGCGTGCCGGCACAGGCCGACATCCGCCTCAACGGCCACGCGCTGCAGTGCCGCATCACGACGGAAGACCCCGAGCAGAACTTCATCCCCGACTACGGCCGCATCACCGCCTATCGCGGCGCCACCGGCTTCGGCATCCGCCTCGATGGCGGCACGGCCTATTCGGGCGCCGTCATCACCCGCTTCTACGATCCGCTGCTGGAGAAGGTGACGGCCTGGGCGCCGACGCCGCAGGAGGCGATCGCGCGCATGGACCGGGCGCTGCGCGAGTTCCGCATCCGCGGCGTGGCGACGAACCTGACCTTCCTCGAGGCGATCATCGGCCACCCGAAGTTCAGGGACAATTCCTACACGACGCGCTTCATCGACACGACGCCGGAACTGTTCGCCAGCGTCAAGCGCCAGGACCGCGCCACCAAGCTGCTCAACTACCTCGCCGACGTCACCGTCAACGGCCATCCCGAGACGCGCGGCCGGCCGATGCCGAAGGCCGATGGCGCGGCACCCGTGGTGCCGTTCCACGGCGGCGCGGTGCCCGACGGTTCGCGGCAGAAGCTGCAGGCGCTGGGACCGGAGAAGTTCGCCGCCTGGATGCGCGAGCAGCCTCAGGTGCTGGTCACCGACACGACCATGCGCGACGGCCACCAGTCGCTGCTGGCGACGCGCATGCGCACCCACGACATCGCCCGGGTCGCCGGCACCTATGCGCGGGCGCTGCCGCAGCTTCTGTCGCTGGAGTGCTGGGGCGGGGCGACCTTCGACGTCGCCATGCGCTTCCTCACCGAAGACCCGTGGGAGCGGCTTTCGCTGGTGCGCGAGGCGGCGCCCAATCTCCTGCTGCAGATGCTGCTGCGCGGCGCCAACGGCGTCGGCTACACCAACTATCCCGACAATGTCGTGCGCCATTTCGTCAGCCAGGCGGCGGCCGGCGGCATCGACCTGTTCCGCGTCTTCGACTGCCTGAACTGGGTGGAGAACATGCGCGTCGCCATGGACGCGGTGCGCGCCGAGGGCAAGCTCTGCGAAGCGGCGATCTGCTACACCGGTGACATCCTCGACCCGGCGCGGGCGAAGTACGACCTGAAATACTACGTGGCCCTGGCAACGGAACTCGAGGCGGCCGGCGCCAACATCATCGCCGTCAAGGACATGGCCGGCCTGTTGAAGCCCGCGGCGGCGCGCGTCCTGTTCAGGGCGCTGCGCGAGGCGACCGGCCTGCCGATCCATTTCCACACGCACGACACGTCGGGCCTGTCGGCGGCAACAGTACTCGCGGCCGTCGACGCCGGGGTGGACGCCATCGACGCGGCGATGGATTCGCTGTCGGGCAACACCTCGCAGCCGTGCCTCGGCTCGATCGTCGAGGCGCTGAAGGGCAGCGAGCGCGATCCGGGCCTAGACCCGGCATGGATCAGGAAGATCTCCTTCTACTGGGAGGCGGTGCGCAACCAGTACGCCGCCTTCGAGAGCGACCTGAAGGGTCCGGCCTCGGAGGTCTACCTGCACGAGATGCCAGGCGGCCAGTTCACCAATCTGAAGGAGCAGGCGCGCTCGCTCGGCCTGGAGACGCGCTGGCACGAGGTGGCGCAGGCCTATCACGACGTCAACCTGATGTTCGGCGACATCGTCAAGGTGACGCCGTCGTCGAAGGTGGTCGGCGACATGGCGCTGATGATGGTCTCCCAGGACCTCACCGTCGCCGACGTCGAGAACCCGGCCAAGGATATCGCCTTCCCCGACTCGGTCGTCTCCATGCTGCGCGGCGATCTCGGCCAGTCGCCGGGCGGCTGGCCGGAGGCGATCCAGAAGAAGGCGCTGAAGGGCGACAAGCCGATCACGGTACGTCCCGGCTCGCTGCTGAAATCCGCCGACCTCGCGGCGAACCGCAAGGAGATCGAGGAGAAACTCGGCCGCGCGCTGTCGGAGTTCGAGTTCGCCTCCTGGCTGATGTATCCGAAGGTGTTCTCCGACTTCGCCGCGGCACAGGAGACCTACGGCCCGGTCAGCGTCCTGCCAACGCCGGTCTATTTCTACGGCATGAAGCCGGAGGACGAGATCTTCGTCGACATCGAGAAGGGCAAGACGCTGGTGGTGCGCTGCCTGGCGGTCGGCGAGGCCGACGACAAGGGCATGGTCACCGTGTTCTTCGAACTCAACGGCCAGCCGCGCCGCGTCAAGGTGCCCGATCGCGCCCACGGCGCTTCCAACGGCAAGGCCCGCCGCAAGGCCGAGCCCGGCAATGAAGCCCATGTCGGTGCGCCGATGCCCGGCGTCGTCTCCGCGCTCGCCGTCAGCCAGGGCCAGCCGGTCAAGGCCGGCGACGTGCTGCTCTCCATCGAGGCCATGAAGATGGAAACCGCCCTGCATGCCGAGCGCGACGGTACCGTCGCCGAAGTCCTGGTGAGGACGGGCGACCAGATCGATGCTAAGGATCTGCTGATCGTCTACGCCTCATCCTGAGGGTGCCATGAAGGTTTCCGGCTTCACGTTCATCCGCAACGCGATCCGCTACCAGTTCCCGGTTGTCGAATGCATCCGGTCGGTCCTGCCGATGGTCGACGAGTTCGTCGTCGCCGTCGGCGATTCCGACGACGGGACGGAAGAACTCATCCGTTCGATCGGCGACGAGCGCATCTTCGTCGTTCCGAGCCGCTGGAACCCGAACCTGAAGACGGGCGGCTACATCCTCGCGCAGCAGACCAACGTCGCCCTGTTCTCCTGCACGGGGACATGGGCCGTCTACATCCAGGGCGACGAGGCCATCCACGAGCGGGATCACGACCATCTTCGCCGGGTCATGGAGAAATATGCCGAGGACGACCGGGTCGAGAGCCTGTCGCTGCATCGCACGGACTTCGTCGGAGACTACCGCACCGTCTGCCGCCGCGCCGACGACCTCTGCGTGCGCATCGTGAAGCCCCACCGCTTCGTGCTGTCGCGCGGCGACGCGGCAGGATTCACCGTCCATCCGAAGTACAAGGAGCGCGGCCGCCGCATCACGACCGTCGACACCGGCACGCCGATCTTCCACTACATGGACATCCGCACGCCCGAGGGTTTCGCCGCCAAGGGTACCGCCAGCCGGTCGCTCTGGCAGGAACACGGTCCGGGAAGCCTCCCGTCCTTCGACGAGCACTTCCGCAGGTCCTATGCGCGGCGGTTCCTCAAGCGTTACGAGGGCAGCCATCCCGCACCGATGGCCGGGCGCATCGCCGCGCATGGCTATGCGTTCGACATCGACTCGCCGTTGGTGCGGTCGGTGCTCTCGCGGCGCGAGCGCAAGCACATGGTCCGGGAGTTCCTCGCCCGCAACGTCAGCAGCGCCTTCCGTGTCGGGGCAAACTCTTCCCGCATCGTCGGTCGAGAACTGCCGACGGACGGACCCGGTCTCTTGACACTCTTCTAAACCGATTTAGTTTTCCGGCGTCCCACAGGAAGCCCTTCTTGCACATCCCGTCTCCCCACCTCACGGCCCGCGCGCGCTGGGCCGTGGTCGCCATGTTCTTCCTCAACGGCTTCGTCGTCGGAAGCTGGGCGCCGCAGATCCCCGCGCTCGTCGAACGCCTCGGCATCGACAAGTTCACCCTCGGCCTGCTCATCCTCGGTTTCGGCCTCGGCGCGCTGACCCTAATGCCGATCGCCGGCGTCCTGCTTGCTCGCCGTGAATCGCGGGCCGTCGTCGTCGGCTTCGCCTCGGTCGTGGTGTTCAGCCTGCTTGCGGTCGCCGCCGCGCCTCACGTGGCGGTCGCGGCGGTGTTCATGTTCGTCTTCGGAGGCGTCGTCGGCGGCATGGACGTCGCCATGAACGCCAATGCGGTGACTGTCGAGCGCCGGCTCGACCGGCCGATCATGTCGTCGTCTCACGGCTTCTGGAGCCTTGGCGGCTTCGCCGGCGGCGGGCTGGGCGGCATTGCCATCGAGCAGGCCGGTGCGCTGGCGCATTCGGCGGCGGTGGCGGCCGTGGCCCTGGCGATCCTGGTCGCCAGCGCACGCCATCTGATCGGCGGCGACCGGCCGGTCGCCGCGGGCGTCAGGCAGAAGCTCGCGCTGCCGCGCGATCCGACGATCTACCTGGTCGGACTCGTCGCGCTACTCTGCATGATCCCCGAAGGCGCGGTGCTCGACTGGGCGGCGCTCTACCTGCAGAACGAGCGGGGCGCCGGCCTGGCGACGGCGGGGCTGGCCTTCGCCCTGTTCTCGGCGACGATGGCGCTGATGCGCTTCGCCGGCGACGGTATCCGCCGTCGCTTCGGCGCCGTCGCCACGATGCGCGTCTCCAGCCTCGTCGCCGCCGCGGGCATGCTCGCGGCCGGCCTTTCGCCCTGGCCGTCGCTGGCCATCGCCGCCTTCGCCTTCGCCGGGCTCGGCATCGCCAACGTGGTCCCGATCGCGTTTTCGGCCGCCGGCAACCATCCCGGCCTGTCGTCGGGAACGGGCATGAGCATCGTCACCACGATGGGTTACTCGGGCATACTGGTCGCCCCCTCGGCGATCGGCTTCGTCGCCCAGATGGTCGGCCTGGCCCCGATCTTCGTGGCCCTGTCGGCGGTACTCGTCATCGTCTTCCTCAGTGCCGGCCTGGTCAGGCACGCCGACTTCCGTACCGATCACGAACCCGCGGCGTAGCGCTTCAGGCCCTCGTGCAGATGGTCTGCGACCCGGCGGATGCGCGGGCTCGTGCGGACGTCCTGGTGCATGGCCAGCCACATCGGCAGCGACGGCAGGGGCAGGTCGGGCAGTACGATCTCGATGTCGTGGTCGGTTTCGGCGAGCCGCTTCTGCGCGAAGCCGATGCCGCTGCCCGCGCGGATCGCCTGCCACAGCACGATCTGGTTGTCGGAGCGGAAGCGAAAGGCGTGCCGGTCGACCGGGACACCCATCGCGGCGAAGCCGCGGACGATGTCGTCGCCGCGGTCGAGGCCGACGAGGTCATGGTCGAGCAGGTCGTCGGGCCGCTTCGGTCGGCCGCGCTGGTCGAGATAGCGCGTCGCCGCGCAGGCGCACAGCGGCAGGTCGGCGATCTTTCGGGCGACGAGGTCGGCCTGCGCCGGCCTCACCATGCGCACGGCGATGTCGGCGTCGCGGCGGAGCAGGTTGTCGACGAGATTGGAGGCGACGATCTCGACCTCGATGCCGGGTTCGGCAGTGGCGAGGTCGGCGAGCAGCGGCGGCAGGACGTAGGTGGCGACGATCTCGCTCGCGGTGATGCGGACGGTGCCGGCGATCGTCTCGGTCGCGCCCAGAGCCAGCCGCGAGAAGGCGGCGGCGTCCTCGACCATGCGCCGGCCGCGATCGAGCAGGACGCTGCCGGCATCTGTCATCTCGTAGCCGCGGCGTCCGCGGCGGAACAGCACGACGCCGAGCGCCTGCTCGAGTTCCGCGACATGGCGGCCGAGCGTCGGCTGGCTTGCCGACAGGCGGCGCGCGGCGGCCGAAAGGCTGCCCGTCTCGGCGACGGCGACGAAGCTGCGGATCAGGTTCCAGTCGAGTTGGGGCGGGATCATCTATTCAATATTGAATGATCGTAATTCACAAGTCACGAATTAATATTCGGCTTTGGGCGATGCAGGATACGCCACGTGCAAACTGACGGAGGTATTCCCATGGCGAAGGTCGTCATTCTCGGCGCGGCGGGCAGGGTCGGCGACGCGGCGGCGCGCGCATTCGTCCAGGCAGGGTGGACGGTCGCCGGGGTGGCACGCCGCGCAAAGGCCGGCACGCTTGCGCCCGGGGTCGCCGCCGTGGAGGCGGACGTGTTCGATCTCCATACGCTGATCGCCGCCTGCGCCGGCGCCGACGTCGTCCTCAACGCGGTCAATCCGAAATACACCGAATGGGACGAGAAAGTGCTGCCGATGGCGGAAAACGTCATCGCCGCCGCGGAGGCGGTCGGCGCCACCCACATGCTGCCGGGCAACGTCTACAATTTCGGCCATGCCATCCACATGGGCATGACGGAGGACGCGGCCGAGATCGCCTCGACGCCGAAGGCCGCGATCCGCATCGCCATGGAGGAGCTGTTCCGCGAGCGGGCGGCAAAGACCGGCGCGCGCACGGTGGTGGTGCGGGCAGGGGACTTCTACGGCGGCGTCCGTCCCGAAAGCTGGCTCGACCTGATCATCCTGGCGAAGCTGCGCAGGAACGTGTTCACCTGGGGCGGTCCCATAGACGTCCCCCACGCCTTCGCCTACCTGCCGGATCTCGCGGCGGCGTTCGTCGCGCTTGCCGAGCGGCGCGACGCGTTCGGCGCGTTCGAGCGGTTCCACTTCGAGGGCCACACGCTGACGGGCGAGGCGATGAAACAGGCGGCCGAGGCCGCATCCGGCCGGCGCCTGGCGCTGCGCCGCGTGCCGTGGCCGCTGCTGCGCGTCGCCGGCCTGGTCATGCCGATGATGCACGAGATCTCGGTGATGTCGTACCTGTGGCGGACGCCGCATTCCCTCGACGGGACGCGGCTCCGGGCGGCTGTCGGGCCGCTGCCGTCGACGTCGCCGGTCGACGCCCTCCGCCGGGCGATCGACGATCTCGGCCTGGACGGGCCCCGCCGCGCGGCGGCCTGACTCGCCGCGACGGAAGACCGGTTCGCCGGGGGCGCTCTATACCCGTCCCATCAGGACGAGGATCAGCAGCACCACAAGGATGATGCCGACGATGCCCGAGGGGCCGTACCCCCAGCCGCGCGAATAGGGCCAGGCGGGAACCGCGCCGAGCAGGATCAGAATGAGGATGATGATGAGGATGGTGCCGAGCGTCATCGAGATCTCCTGAGGATGTCGCAACGACACTCAAATGCGCGACACGCGCCGCGGTTCCGCGGCGCGTGTCGAAGAAGCAGCCCGGTGCGAGCCGGGAGAGGTGCTGTTACTCGGCCGCCTTGGGATAAGCCATCGGCAGTTCCTCCGGCTTGACCTCTGCTGCGGCCTCCGTCGTCGCCGCCGCGACCGCGTCGGGACGCTTGCGGCGCAGCAGGCGGTCGAGCAGCGAACGATGGCCCGCGGCCCGCTTGTCGCGGGTGAAGACCATCAGCATCGACGGCGTCACCACCAGCGTCAGCAGCGTGGCGAAGGACAGGCCGAAGACGATGGCGCTCGACAGCGCGATCCACCACTGGGTCGACGGCGCGTTGATCGTGGTCTCGTGGTGGAAGATCTCCAGCCCGAGGCCGAAGGCGATCGGCAGGACGCCGAGGATCGCCGACATCGCCGTCAGCACGACCGGGCGGGCGCGCTCGCGGCAGGTCTGCAGCACGGCGTCGAGCTTGTTCCAGCCTTCCTCGCGCAGCCGGTCGTAGGTGTCGATCAGCACGATGTTGTTGTTGACCACGACGCCGGCGAGCGCGATGACGCCGATGCCCGACATGACGATGCCGAAGGTCTGGCCGGTGAGCAGCAGGCCGAGGAACACGCCGATCGTCGCCATGACCACGCAGGACAGCACCAGCAACACGCTGGTGAACTTGTTGAACTGCGCCAGCAGCACGACGAAGATCAGGAAGATCGCGGCGCCGAAGGCCTTGCTCAGGAAGGCGCTGGCCTCCTCGCTGTCCTGGTTCGAGCCGGCGAGCTTCCAGCGCACGTCGCCGAGATCCATCTCCGCCAGCGCCTGGCTGACGGCCGCCTGGACGACCGCCACCTGGTGGCCGGACGCCACGTTCGCCTGCACGACGACGGTGCGCTGGGCGTCGATGCGGTTGAGGTTGCCGACCTTCGGTTCCGCCTTGCGGATGACGAAGTTGGAGATCGGTACCGCACCCTGCGCCGTCTCGACGCGGAGCTGGTCGAGGGTGGCCAGCGTCCGCCGGTCCTCCGGCACTCGCAGGCGGATGTCCACAGCGTCGTCGGAGCCCGCGGGGCGATAGTCGGTGAGCTTGAGGCCGGTGGTGACCAGCTGCACCACCGTGCCGACGGACACCGGGCTGATGCCATACTGCGCCGCCTTGGTGCGATCGACCTGGAGCGCCCAGTCGACGCCGGGCGGCGGCAAGCCGTCGGAGATGTCGATGACGCCGTCGATGCCGCCGATCTTGGCCGCAACCTTCCGCGCCACATCGCCGAGCCCGGAAGGATCGGTCGCCGACAGACGGATCTGGACCGGCTTGCCCGATGTCGGTCCGGCTTCGGGAACGCGCACCTCGACGTCGACGCCGGGGATGCCCGCCATCACGCCGCGCAGGTCGTCGAGGATGTCGTTCGCCGGCTTGCGCTCGCGCCAGTCGATGAACTCGTACTGGATGACGCCGATGACGTCCTCGGGAACGTCGGCGCCGCCGCCCTGGCTCTTGCCGACGCGGGTGTAGACCGAGCTGACGCCCGGCCAGCCGAGCAGCTTCTCCTCAGCCTGGCGGGTCGCGGCGTCCATCTCGGCAAGCGACAGGTTGCCGCGCGCATGGACATAGAGCAGGCCGTAGTCGGGCTCGACGCTCGGGAAGAACTCGACACCCGCACCGTAGTTCGAATAGGCGACCTGCACGCCGACCAGGAGGCCGACGGTCAGCACGAGGACCGTCTTGGGGAAGCGCACGGCCTTCTTGACCACGGCCATGTACCAGCCGTCGCGATTGTCTTCCTCATCGTGGACGTGCGTCTTGGCGATGAGCGCGCCGATCGTCGGCGTGAACACCAGGGCGTAGAGCATCGATGCCGAGAGCGTCACGATCAGCGTGATCGGCATGTATTTCATGAAGTCGCCGATGATGCCCGGCCAGAACAGCAGTGGCGAGAATGCGGCGACGCGGGTCATGGTCGCCGCGATCACCGGCCCGGCCATGCGCTTGGCGGCGAGTTCGAAGGCCTGTGCCCTCGGCATGCCTTCCGACATCCGCCGCTCTGCGAACTCGGTGACGATGATCGCGTCGTCGACCAGCATGCCGACCGCCAGGATCAGGCTGAACAGCACGATCATGTTGATCGTGTAGCCCATCAGGGCGAGCAGCAGGATGCCCATCAGGAACGAGGACGGGATGGCGAGGCCGATCAGCAGCGAGGCGCGGCCGGACAGCGAATAGAGGATGACGATGAACACCAGGATGACGGCGATCATCACGTGGTTCTGCAGGTCGTTGAGCAGCTGCAGCACGAAGACCGACTTGTCCTGCGTGTAGGTGACGCTCATCCCTTCCGGGAGCTGCTTCTGGAACTCGTCGGCGACGGCCTTCACGTGGTCGAGCATGTCGACGATGTTGGCGCCGACGCGCTTCTTGACCTCGATGGCGATCGCCGGCTGACCATCCAGGCGGGTGATCGACTGGGCGTCCTTGAAGCTCGAACGGATGGTGGCGAGGTCCTGGGCGCGCACGACGGCGTTGGGACCAGCCGCGATCGGCAGGTTGGCGACGTCCTCGACCGTCTCGATGAGCGACGGCACCTTGACCGCGTAGCGGCCTTCCTCGCCCTCGATGTTGCCTGCGGCGACGAGGCTGTTGCCGGCGCCGATGGCCTGGATGAGCTGGTCGAGCCTCAGGCCGTAGGACGAAAGCTTCACCGGGTCGATGATGGCCTCGACCAGATCGTCGCGGGCGCCCTGCAGCGTCCCTTCCAGCACGCCGGGCACTTCCTCGATGCGGTCGCGCAGCTCGCGCGCGGCGGTCGTCAGCACGCGCTCGGGCACGTGTCCGGACAGCGTGACGACGAGCACCGGGAATTCGGAGACGTTGACCTCGTTGACCGTCGGCTCGTCGGCGTTCTGCGGCAGGTCGCGCTTGGCGTCGGAGACCTTGTTGCGGGTCTCCTGCAGCGCGGTTTCCAGATCGGTGGACGGGTCGAATTCGAGCAGGACGTAGCCACCGCCCTGATAGGCGGTCGAGCGCATCTCCTTGACGCCCTTGAGCGACTTCAGGCGCGTCTCGACCGGCCTGAGCAGCAGCCGCTCGGAATCCTCCGGCGAAATGCCCTGGTAGCCGAGGCTGACGTAGATGATGGGGATCGCGACGTCCGGCTCGGCTTCCTTGGGCACCGACTGGTAGGCGACGGCGCCCGCCAGGATGAGGAAGACGAGGATGGAGAGGGTGAGACGTGCGTTGCGGATCGCGAGCTTGACGATATCCATGGGCTACTGCGTCCCGCCCGTGACTTCGCCGATCAGCTTCTTGATCGTCTCCTGGTCGGCCTCGACGGCGTTCACCGTCTCGCCCTCGACGACGAGGTCCTGCCCGGCGACGATGACGCGTGCCCCGGCGGGGATGCCGCCGAGCACGAGGCCGGTGGGCGAATCGTCGATCAGATCGATCGGATGGAACGTGACCTTGTTGTCGGCGCCGACCGCGCGGATGCCGAGGTCGCCGTTCGCGCTCAGCGTCACCACGGAGCGCGGCAGGACGACGGCGTCGGCCGGTTCGGCACGGACCACGATCTCGGCCGTCATGCCCGCCGGAATCAGGCCGTCGGCATTGGGAACCTCGATCTCGATGGGGAAGGTGCGGGTGGCGGCGGACGCGTCTCGGCTGATGTAGCGGAGCGTTCCGCGGTGTATCTCGCCGTTCACCAGGCGCATGTCGGCGACGTCACCGATCTTGACGTAGCGCAGATCGCGCTCGCTGATCTCGCCGGTTCCGATCACCGGATCGAGGTCGAGGATGGTCGCGACCTGGCCGCCCTGGGCGACCGAACTGCCCAGTTCGACGCTGATCCTGTCGATCAGCCCGTCGAACGGCGCGCGGACCTCGTTGCGCTCGAGTTCGGAGATCGCGGCCTGCAACTGCGACTTGGCGGCGGCCAGCGCCGAGCGCGAGCTGTCGAGCTGCAGCTTCGGCAGGCTGCCGCCCTTGGACAGGCGTTCGGCGGCTTCCCATTCGGCTTGGCGCTGGGCGAGGAGCGCCTTCGCGGTCTCGACGGCGGCCTCCTTCTCCTCGGCCGAAAGCTTCATGAGCAGATCGCCGGCC
The DNA here is from genome assembly GCA_937958475.1 of uncultured Mesorhizobium sp. Taxonomy (GTDB): domain Bacteria; phylum Pseudomonadota; class Alphaproteobacteria; order Rhizobiales; family Rhizobiaceae; genus DUSC01. The sequence goes on from CALFXR010000196.1 coordinate 139,107, forward strand.
TTGACGTGATCGCCCTTCTGGAAAGGCAGCTCCGCGACGATGCCTGCGGCGCGGACCGTCATCACGGCGCGCTTGTCGGCCTGGGTCTGGCCGGAAATGCGGATCGCACGGGCATGATTGACGCGCGGGGGCGCGACGACTGCCACGGTGCGCACGATCGCATCGGCCTTTTTCGGCTCGGCGGGGGTCGTGCCCGCTTCCGTCTGGGCGCTGCCGACGGACGAGAACTCGCCCGTCAACATCCAGGCAGCAAAGCCGATCGTTACGGCGACGGCCGCGAGCTTGTGGAACTTGAACTTGCTCATTGGTCCTTTCCGACGCCCCGCTCGCCCCGGCCGTCCGCGACGGACACGGGGTTCGATATGGGCTCGTGTTGTTCGGCCTTCAATCCGCCCTCAACTGCGGCAAGACCCGAAAGCGCGCCTTTTATCCTATCGCTGCAGTGCAATATAGTCAGAAACAGTGAAGTGGTTATCAAGATTGGTGGTGATGAGGGCATGCGTCCGGCCTTGAAAGCGCCTTTTCGACGGTCATGGGCCTTTCTTGCCCGGGATGTCAGCAGGCGTCAGCAGAATCGGCGCCCGCCTCATGCAAAGCTGAATTCCCGCCCTAGAGGCAGGCGGCGCGCACGCTTGCCGGTCAGCGCGAAGAGAGCGTTGGCCAGCGCCGGAGCCGCCGGCGGCGTGCCGATTTCGCCGACGCCGCCCATCTTGTGGTAGTTCTGCAGGATCGCGACCTCGAACTGCGGGCACTGGTGGATGCGCAGCGCGTCGAAGTCGTGGAAGTTCGACTGCTCCACCATGCCCCCGGCGAGCGTGATCTCCTGGCCCATCGCCGCCGACAGGCCGAAAACGACGGCCGAGGTGAGCTGCGCCTCGATGATGCCGGGATCGATCGCGGTGCCGACGTCGGCTGCGATCCAGACCTTGTCGATGCGGATGCCGGACGGCGTGCCGCTGACCTGCACGACCTCGCCGACCCAGGAGCCGAAGGACAGCGTGAAGGCGAAGCCCTTCGCGGTGCCGGCCGGCAGGGGCTCGCCCCATTTCGCCATCTCGGCGACCTTGTCGACCACCTTCACGGCGGCGGGATGGGCTGCCATCAGCCTGCGGCGCATGTCGACCGGATCGAGGCCGCCCTTCGCGGCGATCTCGTCCATGAAGCCTTCATGGAAGAAGCCGTTGAAGGAATTGCCGACCGAGCGCCAGAAGCCGACCGGCACGCCGAGGTCGGCCTTGGCGCCGGACACGCGGTAGTCGGCGATCGTGTAGGGCTGGTCGTGCGCGCCCTGGGTGATCGTCCCGTCCGGACCGGCCGGCGACAGCGACGGGAAGGTGCGGTGCATGACGCTGCCGATGATCGACGGCGCCGCGATGCGCATGTCGAGCGCCACCGGCAGCCCGTCCTCGCCCAGCCGGGCGCGGAAGCGACCCTTCGCCGCCGGGCGGTAGGTGTCGTGGCGGACATCCTCCTCGCGGCTCCAGATCACCTTGACGGGACGGCCCTCGACCGCCTTCGCCATGATCGCGGCATAGATGGTCGTGTCCACCTCGCGCCGGCCGAAGCCGCCGCCGAGCGACGTCGTGTGCGCGGTGACGTCGGCGGATTCGAGCCCGATCGCCGCGCCGCTAAGATATTCGACCAGCGTCGGCATCTGGTTCGGCGCCCAGATATCCAGCTTGCCGTCCTTCACCCGCGCCGTGGCGTTCATCGGCTCCATGCAGGCATGCGCCAGGAACGGAACCGAATACTCTGCCTCGATCACCCGCTCGGCCGGCGCGTCGGCGAAGGCGACATCCACGTCTCCGTCGTCGCGCCCGCTGGATCCTTCCGTCTGGAGCGCGTCGCTAAGCGCCTTGTCGACCGCGGCGCTGTCGGCCGGGTAGGCGGGCTTGCCCCAGTCCG
>CALFXR010000197.1 GCA_937958475.1 uncultured Mesorhizobium sp.
AGAGCCTCCGTTAGCTCACGCCGCCAGTTGTACCAAAATCCCTGACGACGGACAGACCTCCAGAACGACGCCCTGCGCGCCGCTGGTGTAGAGCAGGACAACATCTATGAGGATCGCGCTTCCGGCAGTCGCGATGATCGGCCCGGTCTGGCCGCCTGCCTGAAATCCTTACGCGACGGCGATGTGCTGGTAGTCTGGAAGCTCGATCGCCTCGGGCGGTCGCTCGCCCACCTGGTCAACACTGTGAAGAATCTGTCGGATCGCAAGATCGGTCTGCGGGTGTTGACCGGAAAAGGCGCTCAGATCGATACCACAACCGCATCCGGCCGCATGGTCTTCGGCATCTTCGCCACCTTGGCCGAGTTTGAGCGGGATCTGATCCGCGAGCGCACCATGGCCGGCCTCGCCGCCGCCCGGGCGCGCGGACGAAAAGGTGGCCGGAAATTCGCCCTTTCTAAAGCACAGGTCCGGCTCGCCCAAGCCGCCATGGCGCAGCGCGACACCTCCGTCTCCGATCTGTGCAAGGAACTCGGGATCGAGCGCGTCACCCTCTATCGCTACGTCGGCCCCAAGGGCGAACTCAGGGACTATGGAAAGCGAGTGCTCGGCTTAGCGTAGGATTTCGCCCCCTTCCGCAAATGACCCCTAGTTGGCCGCGAACACGTACTTCTGTTCGTCCCATCGGCCATCGTTTCGCTGACCAACAGCCCGGACTGGAACGTAGCCTCGACCACCGCCATCCTGCGGTGATCAAAATCGAGCGGATCGAAGCTTTCGATCCAGACGTCCGGTTGCTCGGGTGAGGAGCGTTCCATCAGCACCTGTTGTATTTTGCATCGACCTCATTGATGGCCCGGACATTGTCCGCCGAACGCCCCTTCTCGTCGAAGGTCTCCCTGAGAAAGGCTCCGGCGATATCCTTGGCCAGTTCGACGCCGATGACGCGGGAGCCCATCGTGATAATCTGCGCGTTATTCGACAGCGCCGCTCTGGTGGCCGAATAGGTGTCGTGGGTCAGGGCGGCGCGGATGCCCGGCACCTTGTTGGCCGCGATGCACACGCCGATCCCCGTCCCGCAGATGAGGATTGCACGGTCGTAGTTGCCTTGCAGCACCTCATTCGCCACGCGGTCGGCGAGATTGGCGTAAAACCTGTCGGAGCCCTCGTCCGCACGCGAAATCTCGGCTACCTCGTATTTGTCTTTCAGGTGATCGGCGAGAGCCTTTGCGAGCCCCTCTCCCGCGCTGTCACCGGCAACGGCTATTTTCATGGTCACCCCGCTTCGATCTATTCGAGTTCCGGAACCTTATCGTATGGAGTCGGATACCTTGCCCATCAGCGCAATATAGTCTCCTGCATTCCAGGCAGACCTCCCTATAAAGAGGCCGTCTATATTTCGCATATTTATGAGCTCTGCCGAGTTATCCATATTTACGCTTCCACCGTAGAGAACGCTCAGCTCTATACCAAGCATGTCCATGGCAATGCTCTTTATCAATTCATGCTGCTGGTCAGCATAGTTCGAGTCGGCCGGGCTTCCGCCCTCCCCGATCGCCCAGACGGGTTCGTAGGCAAACTTGATGTCGGCGGCCTGCGCCCTGCCGTCCACATTGTGCAGCGCTGCCGTCACCTGCTCGCGCAGGACGTCCTCGGCTCGGCCGGCCTCGCGCTCGGCAAGGTTCTCCCCCACACAGACAAGGGGCGAGATGCCGTGCCTGACGGCTGCCGCGGTCTTGAGGCCGACGGTATGGTTCGTCTCGCCGAAATACCGGCGGCGCTCGTAATGGCCCAGTTCGACAAAATCGGCATCGCAATCAGCGAGCATGAGCGGGGATATCTCCCCGGTCCATGCTCCGGCGTCCTGCCAGTGCATGTTCTGCGCTCCGACCTTCACGACGCTGCCGGAAAGCGCCTGTTTGACCTCGCGCAGCGCCGTGAAGGGCGGCGCAATGAATGGCTGGAGGCGGCTGTCGACCGAAGGCAGGGCACGCTGCAGCGTCTCGGCATAGGCGAGCCCCTCGCCGAGCGTCTTGTTCATTTTCCAGCTGGTGCCGATCCAGAGAAGCTCCATGGTCAAGGCTCTTCCCCAGGACGGCCGGCGGTCCAGCGACGGGCGCCACCAATATCTGGCGGGCGCGATCGCTTCGGCGGCATGCCCGCGGAATGTGTTCGCCTGGACATGGCGCCCTAGTCCTTCGCCAGGCTCTTGGCGCGAGTGCCGCGGCCGCTGGCGAGGAGCCCGCGGAGTGACCAGCCGCGCCGCGAGTAGCTTTCGCGTAGTATGACAACGATCACGAAGATCGCACCGATGATAGTCCAGTAGCGGCTCGTGCCGAAAAGCTGCTGCATCATGTAGCTCACGATGCTGACGAGGATGGACACGACGACCGCCCCCAGTACCGGGGTGAAGAGCCTGTCCACGCCGCCGATCAGGGCGGCGAGCACCACCAGGACCGAGGTCGAGAGGCCAGCGACCTCGGGATTGACGACACCGTAGTGAAAGGTGCCGAGGACGCCCGCAACGCCGGCGACGGCGCCGGAGATGACCAGCGTGAGCCAGCGATGGCGCTGCACTCGTACGCCGAGGGCCGCCATGCGCACCGGATTGTCGCGGATGCCCTGCACAATCAGCCCGAAAGGGGAATGCAGCATCCTTCGCAGAAGCAAATAGACAGAGGCAGTGGTGGCCAGCGCCACGTAGAACAGGGTCGTGGGGTCGCCCAGGGAAAAGCCGAACAGGGTCGGGCGCGGGATGCCGGCGATGCCGTTGTATCCGCCGGTCACGGAGTTCCATTGCATGGCGACACCGTAGAAGATCTGCAGCAGCGCGAGCGTCATGATGAGGAAGTAGACGCCCGCCGCGCGCACCGCGATCAGCCCGAACACGGCAGCGAGCGCAATCGAGCATGCGACGGCGAAACCGGCCGAGGCGAGCGGCGGCCAGCCCCAGGTCTTGGAGGTGATGGCCATGGCATAGGAGGCCATGCCGTAGAAGGCCATCTGGGCCATAGAGATCATGCCGCCGAAGCCGGCAAGCAGGGCGAAGCTCATTGCGGTTATGCCAAGGATGAGCGCCCCGGTCAGAAGCTGGGTCTGGAAGATCGACGTGAAGAACGGCAGGCAGGCGGCCGCGAGCAGGAGCGCGGCCAGCAACGCCGCGAAGCGCTTCCTTTCCGCGCCGAGGCGCGCCTTCTGTTCGGCCAAAAGGGTGCTATCGGTTTCCATGACGATCACCCTATTCCTTGCGCCCGAACAGACCCTGGGTCCTGAAACCCAGTATGGCGATGACGGTCGCGCTTAGCAGGAAAATGGCAAACTGGCTGAAATACACCCGCCCGAAACTGTCCACGAGGCCCACGATCAGCGCCCCAACGCCCGACCCCAGCAGGCTGCCGAGGCCGCCGATGATGACCACGAACAGCGCCACGGTGAGGATCTGGAATCCGGTCCCCGGAGACAGCGCCAGATAGGACCCGCCGATGGCGCCGGCGATCCCGGTCAGGAACCCCCCGAGAAGGAATATGGACAGGAAGAGCCGGTCTATGTTCACGCCGAGCGCGGAGACCATTTCCCGGTTGTCGACACCGGCCCTTATCAGTCTGCCGAACTGCGACCAGAACAGGAGAAAATACAGCAGCGCCGCGATCGCCACCGCGATCACGATGATGAACAGGCGGTAGGTCGGATACATCATCCCGAAGAATTCGACAGGGCTCTTGAGAGCGCGGGGAACGGCCAGCGTCACTGGCAGGCCGCCCCAGATCCACAGGCAGATATCGCCGACCATGATGGCAAGGCCGAGCGTCAGCAGCGTCTGCGGCAGTTCTCCCTTGACGGCCTTGAGCAGCCACGACAGCACCAGCGCCAGCAGCGCCCCAGCCAGCCCGGCGGCGAGCACGCCGGCCGTCCAGGCGAGGCCGGAATTCCGGGTCTGCATCAGATGCTGGGCCCAGACGCAGACGCTGTAGCCTACATAGCCGCCGAACATGTAGAACGCCCCGTGGCTGAGGTTGACGACCCGCGCCAGGCCGAAGATGAGGGTGAAGCCGCTGGCGACCACGAACAGCAAGGCGCCGTAGGTCAGCCCGTTCAAAATGATTTGAAGGATGGCCATGCCGTTTTCACCTCTGCTCGCGAAGCGGAGCGCCGAACCGGCGGACAGCCTCGGCAACGGCTTCGATGACCGGACGGCGTTCCGCCGAAGAACCCGTGGCATAGCCGTGACATGCCGAGCGAAGCAGGAACTCCCGAACGATCTTGGGCGTGGTGAGCGGGCCGCCATGCGCCAGAACGATCACGTCGGGATCGGATGCGAGCGCCGCCTCGGCGATCGCATCGGCCTCGGCCAGGGCGCGCTCCAGCGCCGAATCGTCATCCCTCGACGGGCCGAGCATGGCGCCGACGACGCGCGCGCCGCTGCCCACCATCTTCCTCGCCTCGTCGGGGGTGAATGCCCACGCATAGGCCAGCATGTTTCGTGTCGCCGCGCGCTCGACAAGAGCCACTTCGCGGCGGAAGCCAAATCCGGCCGTATCCAGGTCGGCGCGGATCTCGGCGGAATACATCCCCACGAACGGCTCGTTCATGATGCCGACGGCGCCGAACGCCTCGACCCTGTCGAGCAGCCCGTCCACCGCCGCGCGCGGATCGTGGACGCCCAGGCCCAGAATGACGGGACAGGCGCCGGCCTGCTCGACGACATCTGCGGCGACGGAGAAGGCGAGGTCGTTGGCATTGTCATAAGGCAGGAACGACAGCACCGACGGCAGGCCGCGGCAGCGGTAGACGGCGGTGCTGTAGGCCGCGATCAGATGCGCGCCGCCATTGGCCGCGCCGGCTGCGGTCAGCCCGGAGCCGACTCCTGCCATGACGACCGGTCGCGCCTGTGCGACGATGTCTCGGAGCGAGGCGATGATTGCGTCCGGGCTCATGGCACTCTGCCCTCCCCTCGCCCGGCTGCGTTCCACAGGCCGACGAACCTCTCGGCGACGTGGTCAGCGAAAGCCGGATCGTTGATGTTGAGCGGCAGCCGCTCACAGGCAATGTCCGCGCGCAGCGCTCGACAAAGCTCGTCGCAGAATGCGGTGTCCGCGTCTTCGTCGATAAACGGGCCGTCCGGCCTTTTCTGGTAGCTGTCGAACCCGTCCAGCGGCACCACCACTGCAGTCGGCCCGGCAGCCTCGTTGAGGCGCGCGCTCATGATCCGCGCAAGCTCGAGAGCCTCGTCCTTCGAGGTCCTGACGGCGCAGACATACGGATTGTGCACGACCAACCGCCGTTTAGGCGTGTCGAACGCCTTCGGAACCGATTCCCGCGGGCCGAAGTTGAGCACCTCGATAGCGCCGGGAACCACGACCTGCGGGATGCCCCGCCGGCCGGCTGCCGTCAGGCGCGTCGGGCCGGCGCTGAAAACGCCGCCCAGCAATTCGTCGGTCAGTTCGCTCGTCGTGTAGTCGACCACGCCGTCGATGAGCTTCTCCTCGATCATCTGCTCCATAGCGCGCCCTCCCGAGCCGACGGCGTGGAAGGTGATGGTGTCGAAGCCGGCCCGGTCGAGCCGCTCCTGAAGCCGCAGGACGCCCGGCGTGGTAACGCCGAACATGGTGATCGCGACGACCGGCCTCTCGCCGTCCTCGTCGTCCGCGGGAGCCGTCATCATGCCGGCGACCGCGCCGGCGGCATTGCGCAGAATGAGGCGTGAGATGCGGTTGAGCCCGGCGATGTCCGTCACCGAATGCATGATGGCGAGGTCGCGCGTGCCGAAGAAGGCCGCAGCGCTGGCGGCCATCGTCGTGACGAGGAGCTTGGGAAGGCCGAGCGGCAGTTCACGCATGATTCCGGCAATGACGGTCGAGCCGCCCGATCCGCCCGCGCCGAGCACGCCCTGGCAGCGCCCCTCCGCCAGCAGCCGGCCAAGGATGACGGCCGCGCCCTTTCGCATCGTATCCAAGGCGACAGCCCTCGTGTCCGTGCCCTCCTTGGAAAAGCGCAGGTCCCGCAGATCAACACCGGCGGCCGCGGCGACCTCGGATGCCGCGATATCGGGCCGCATCTGCGGGTCATGCAGGATCCCCACGTCCATGACGAGGACGTCGACGCCCATCGCGCGGAGGCAGTCGTGCATGAAGCGGTATTCCCGCTCCTTAGTGTCGAGCGTCCCGATGAGTACAACCGTGGCCATGGGCCCCGCCCTATCGCTTGAGCTTGAGATTCTTGTAGGACTGCACAACGTCGGCGAGCACCGGCTCAACGGGCAGCCGCTCGACGCTGGAAGCGGCGAGGAAGCCGTCGACGTCGGTCCTGTCGTAGCAATGTTGGACCTCCTTCGGCCCCTCGAAAGGACCGCCGTGCGCCACTACGATCACGTCCTTGCGCACCTCGCGGGCGGCGGCGCACAGTTGCGCGGTGCGCTCGCACGCGGCGTCGAGATCGAGTGCATATCCGGCGCCGATCATGCCGCCGGTGGTCAAGCCGACATGCGCTCCGACGACGTCGGCTCCGGCTTCCACCACCTGCCGCACCTCGTCGGGGGTGAAGGCATAGGCGATCGTGAAGATGTCGCGGTCGCGACACTTGCGGACAAGCCTCGCTTCTTCCGGGTAGCCGAGGCCGGTGTGGTCGATCTGCTGGCGGAACACCCCGTCATAGATGCCGGCGGTCGGAACGTTGGTGATGCCCGAATAGCCGATCTCCAGATAGGTGGTGAGGAGGTCGTCGATGTTGCGGTACGGGTCGGCCGCGCCGATGCCGCCGATCACGGGCGTGTTGGGCGCCATCGGCACGATCCTGCGCGCGAGGTCAATGGTGATCTGGTTGGCGTCGCCGTAGGCGAGGTAGCCGGCGAGCGACCCGTGGCCGTCCATTCGGAACGGGCCGGTGTTGTAGGACATGATGACGTCGATGCCGCTGCGGTCCATGATCTTGGCAACGAGCCCGATGCCGGCGCCGCCCATGATCAGTGGCTGGCCCGCCGCCACTTTCGCGCGGAGCTTCTCCAGGATTTGGGAACGGGAAAACGCCATTTATTCCTCCAGGTGTTCGGGATGTCAGACGCGCTGGCTTACGCCGAGAAAGCGCTCCAGAAGTTGTCGGTCCGCCTTCAGGTTGGAGGCGGTCGTGCGCGCTTCCACGCGCCCGTTGTCGAGCAGCAGGATGTCTTCGGCCAGGGCCGTCGTCAGTTCCAGGTTCTGTTCGATCAGCAATATCCTGAGGCCGGTCCTGGCCAGTTCCGCGAACTTGTCGATCAGGAGGTCGACGACCACCGGGGCGAGCCCCTCGGACGGCTCGTCCATCAGCAGCAGCGCGGGATTGAGCAGGAGGGCGCGGGCGATGGCCAGCATCTGCTGCTCCCCGCCCGAAAGCAGGTTCGCGTGGGACTTGCGCCGCTCGCCAAGGCGCGGAAACAGGTCCAGCACGCGCTCCGCGTTCCACCCGTCCCGTCCCGGCCGGGCGACCATCTCGATATGCTCCATCACGGTCAGCGACGGGAACACTTGGCGGCCCTGCGGCACGTAGCCGATGCCGCGGCGCGCGATCTCGAACGGCGGCCGGTTCGTGGTGTCGGCCCCGCCGACGACGATCCGGCCAGATTTCACTGGAACGAGGCCCATGACGGACCGGGCCAGCGTGGTTTTACCGGCGCCGTTGCGCCCCATAATGCCGAGGATGCCGCCCGCATGTTCGAGGGACAGCCCCTGAAGGACATGGCTGGAGCCATAGTAGACGTGGATGTCCTCGACGCTCAGCACGGCTCATGCTTCCGTCTGGATTGGCCGAGATAGACGGCCTGCACGACCTCGTTGGCGACGATCGAGCCCGGCGCGCCCTCCGCAACGACATGCCCGTCGCTCATGACAATCACGCGCTGCGCCACGCGAAGCGCAATATCCATGTCGTGCTCGATGATCAGAATGGTGATGCTCGACGGCAACTGCTCGAGAAGATGCGTCAACGTGGTGCGCTCCTCCGGCGAAAGGCCAGCGGCGGGTTCGTCGAGCAGGATGATTCGCGGCTTCAGGCATAGGGAGACGCCGATTTCGAGCTGCCGCCGCTCGCCGTGGGAAAGCTCGCTCGCCTTGGCGAAGAAGCGGCGGGAAAGTCCCACTTCGCGCGCGACCTTCGCCGCCCGCGGCCAGAATTCGCCGCGATAGGCCGACGACGCCATATCGTAGTGATGCGTGGCGCCCGGCCCGAGCATGCCCAGACAGAGGTTCTGCGCGACGCTCATCTCATCGAACAGGGAAGATGTCTGGTAGGTGCGGCGCATCCCCTTCCTGACGCGCCCGGACGAATCCAGCCGGGTGACGTCCTCCCCGAACATGCGAATCCGACCGGCGGTCGGGCGCAGATCGCCGGTGATCATATTGAAAAGGGTCGTCTTGCCGGCCCCGTTGGGACCGAGCAACGCCACGCGCTCGCCGGGATCGACCCTGAACGAAACGTGGTCGACGGCCGCGATGCCGCCGAACCTCATGACGAGGTCCTCGACCGAGAGGTCCGGGCCGGGGCCCGGACCTTTGCCATTTTCGGAGACGCTCAGGGGCACGCCGGAAGATCCCGGTTGTAGGAAGGCGCCGCCTGGTATTCCTTGGGATCGAAGTTCCAGAACTGCCCGACTGTAGAATAGGTGCGGATCGGCACGTTGAGCCACTCACCGTCGACGTTTTTGACCTGGTTCAGGTAAACGTCGGTCACGACGTTATGGTACTGGTCGAACGACACCCAAGAGGCCGGGGCGGCGAAGCTGGTCTGCTGCAACTTCGTGCGGAACGTATCTTGGTCTTCGATCTTTCCGCCCATGTTGTCGAGCGCGAGAAGGGACCACTTGGCCGCGCGATAATAGTTTTCCGTGAATAGCGAGGGCGCACGGTCGCGCTTGCTCCTGAACTTCTCGTCAAGCGTCTTGAAGGCCGGCGTATCGATCTGACCGGACATGATCGACGCTGAGACGACCCCGTCGAGGAGCTCGCCCACGGAAGCGAGCTGGGTGGCATCCACGGTGACCGTGCCGCCGAGGATTTTCACCTTGCCGATCAGGCCGAAGCCGTCCATCTGCTGGATGAAATTGACCGCATCGGTTCCGCCAAGCGCGACAAAGACCGCGTCGACCCCGGACAACTCAGGGAAGATTGAGCTGAAGTCGCTGGTGCCGATCGGAACCCAGAACTTCTTCGGAACCTTGCCGCCGAGCGAGCAGAAGGTGCTCATGAAGCCGCCGACCTGGGCGTAGGGGAACGCATAGTCCTCCGCCACGATGGCGACGTTGCGGTATCCCTGCTTGTAGGCGTAGTCGCCGAGCGGGAAGGTCGGTTGCGCTCCCGTATAGGACGTGCGGAAGACGTTCGGCTTGATGCCGCGCATTGTGATGTCCTCGGCCGCGGCGCCGGCCACCACGATCGTGGTGTTCGGCCACTCGTCGGCGGAATCCTTGACTGCCTGCCCCGCGGAGCCGCTGAGGGGACCGAGGATAAGCTGGACCTTGTCGCGATTGACAAGGGCGCGCGCCTTTTCGATCGCCGTACTCGGATCGGCGCCGTCATCCTCGATGAAAAGCTGGATTTCGCGCCCGCCGATCTGGTATCCGACTTCCTCGAGCGCGATCTTGACGCCGTCGACGCTGTCCTCGCCCAATTGGGCGAACGGCCCGCTCAGGCTAGAGATGACGCCGATCCTGATCGGCTCCTCCCCGGCCGCTTGCGACAACCCCAGAGCGCTGGCGCTGCATAAAAACAATCCTGCAAAAAGCGTCTTCTTGATCATCCCCATCTTTTTCCTCCGGTTGACCATGCCACAGCATATCATCACGGAAGCAGGATGGATCACATTTTGTGTTATTTCAAGCGAAATATGTGTGACAATCTCAACATGAAGACGGGTATCCGTTGTCTACCCTTCCGAACTTCGCGAGGGCACCGGCCGCTGCCGCGCGGACGACAACTGATATCCGTGTATATGCTACCAAACCGGCGTAGAAACGGACATGAAGAGGGGAACGACCAGTGCAGCCTGCCAAACGAACCGGCGTAAAATCCAGCGGAAAGGACGTCGAGGTCCGCCGCCAGGCGATCATGAAAGCCGTCCAGCAGGCGGGCAACAAATCAGTGGACGAGATTGCCTCGATGCTGGGCATCAGCAAGATGACCGTCCACAGAGACCTCGACGCGCTGTCGACGAAGGGCCTCGTGCGCAAGGAGCGTGGTCGTGCCGTGGCCGGCAATTCCCTCCTGTTCGAAAGCAATTTTCAGTTCCGGCTAAGCCAGAACGTCGACATCAAGGCGAAGATCGCCAAATCCGCCGCGCAGCTCATAGCACCGGGTAAGGTCATAATACTGGACGACAGCACGACTACGATGCATATCGTACAGAATATCGTCGATATCCCGTCCCTGACGATAATCACGAACTCCCTATCCATCGTAAGTTCCATATCGAACATAAACACGATCAAGCTGATCGGCATCGGAGGAAATTTCGACAGGAATTTTCAGGCCTTTCTCGGCCTCGATTGCGAAAGAGCGATCATGGAGCACCGCGCCGACATCGCTTTCTTGTCGAGCTCCTCGGTGACCGGCCTCACCGCCTATCACCAGAACGAGGATGTCATCCGTGCCAAGCGCGCGATGATGCATTCCGCCGAAAAGACGGCCTTCCTGTCGGACCACACGAAATTCTCGCGCAACGCCCTGACGAAGTTCTGCGACCTGGATCAGTTTGACCATGTCTTCGTGGATGGGAACATCCCGGAAAGCGAGAAGGCGTTTCTTGTGGAGAACGATGTCAACATCACCTTGGTTTAGCTGTTGCATGGCCGTGTTTCGTCTCGGCATGATGCGCCAGAACGAAACACAGTGAGACCGGCGCTGGAAAGTCCGCGCAGGCGGAAAGCCACGATGCGGTCATCGGGCGATGACCGCATCGTCTTGACAGCGCGTCATGCGCCCCTGTTGCGGAAGTCGTACGCGTTGATGCCGAGCTTCTTCGCCTTGTCGGCGAAATTATCCTGGATGCCGGTGCCCGGGAAAACGATGACCCCCATCGGCAGGAGTTCGAGGATGGCGTCGTTGCGCTTGAATGGGGCGGCTCGGCCGTACCTGGTCCAATCGGGCGCGAAGCCGATTTGTGCAACCTTGCGGTTGTCGGCCCATTTGGCGGCGACCAGTTCGGCGCCCCGGGGCGACTTACCGTGAATGAGAACCATGTCCGGATACTTGGCGTGGATCTTGTCGAGCACGTTCCAGATCAGGTGGTGATCGTCGAAGTCGAGGCCGCCGGTGAGCGCGATCTTCGGACCGGCCGGTAGCATGATCTCGGTGTCGGCTTTGCGCCGCGCGGCGAGGAAGTCGCGGCTGTCGATCATCGCCGAGGTCAGGTGCCGATGGTTGACCATGGATCCGGTGCGGGGACGCCAGGACGAGCCGGTGTGCTGCTCGTAGTGGTCGGCGGCCTGGCCGCGCATCAGTTCGAAGGCGTCACGCCGTTCCAGCATCGTCTGGCCCTGGGCGGTGAGGTTTTCCAGTTCGACCGCCTTGATCTCGGTACCGTCCTGTTCGCGCTGCAGGCGGCGCTGGGCCTGCTCGTTGTCGCCCAGTTGCCGCTCGATCCTGAGCACGGCGCGGTGGAAGACGTTGCTGACGGACCAGAGCAGGTCGTCGAGGTCGGGTTCGAGGCGCGTGTCGGCCAGGGTGGCAATCAGGGCATCAAAAATGTCCGCCACGGCGCCAGCCACGTGGTCGCCGTCGGGCAGTGGCCGCGGATCAGGCTCGTCACTGAAGGGACGCCAGCCATAGAGCTGGAGTTCGGTCAAGACGTGATCGGTCGGGGACGATGCGTGGTGTTCGCTGTCGTGCTCGCTCATGGGGATGCTCCCGTCGGTGGACCGCGACCCTCGCGGCCTTCATGGCGGCGCAAGCCCACAGGCGGGGCGGCCTGGCACCCGGAGCGAAGTGGAGGGCCGGAGCGTCAGCGCAGGATGGCGAAGGCCGGCTATTTTGTCTGGCGATGGAAAGGCGTTGCACCTCGTCGCAGAGTTTCGCCAGCAATCGCGCGCCGCCGGAAAATAGCCGGCGGCCGTCATTGCCTGCCCGGCCCATTTGTGGGCTCGATCGCCCTTTCGAAGGCCGGGGCGCGGCTCCTGTCCGGCAGGCCGTCATCCAGCGATGCACGGCGAGGCCGTATCCGGCCGTCGTCCCTACCGGCTCATAACGCCCGCGCCAGATAGCGGATGCGGTCCCGGCGCATGAGTTGATCCGCGATAGATGCCCGTAGCATGTCGAGGCCGGAAAAGCGCAGGTCGTCGTTAAAATCCCCCATCCGCGGCGACAGCACGATCGCCTTGATGTCGGCCTTGCGCGCCCGTTTGATCAGTGTGTCGCGGACGTCGTCGCCAGCCGAATCGTTATCGCGGATGATATAGAGTCGGCGCAATGTCGGCGGGAAGAGAATGGCGGACAGGTGGGCGGCCGAGAGCGCTGCCGCCATCGCCATGCCGGGCAAGGCGCAGCGCAGTGACAGCGTCGTCTCGATGCCCTCACCGACCGCCATCACATTGCCCGGCACGCCGAAACGGACGGCGTGACTGTCAAACGGCATCCAAAGTTGACCCTGGATCGGCATCCAATTTTGACCCCCT
>CALFXR010000198.1 GCA_937958475.1 uncultured Mesorhizobium sp.
GCTATAAGCCCGCGCAACCGAACGGAACCCCATTCATGGCCGAAACGATCGAACAGGCGGTCGCACGCCGCCGGACCTTCGCGATCATCGCGCACCCGGACGCCGGCAAGACGACACTGACGGAAAAGCTGCTGCTTTTCGGCGGCGCCATCCAGCTCGCCGGCGAGGTCAAGGCGAAGAAGGACCGCATGAACACGCGCTCCGACTGGATGAAGATCGAGCGCGAGCGCGGCATCTCGGTCGTCACCTCGGTGATGACCTTCGAATACGGCGACAACGTCTTCAACCTGCTCGATACGCCCGGCCACGAGGATTTCGCCGACGACACGTACCGGACGCTGTCGGCGGTGGACTCGGCCGTGATGGTCATCGACGCGGCGAAGGGCATCGAACCGCGCACGCTGAAGCTGTTCGAGGTCTGCCGCCTGCGCGACATCCCGATCGTCACCTTCGTCAACAAGATGGACCGCGAGGCGCGCAACACCTTCGAGATCCTCGACGAGATCGAAGCGAAGCTGGCGCTCGACACGGCGCCGATCACCTGGCCGATCGGCCAGGGCAAGAGCTTCTCCGGCACCTATCACCTGGCCGAGAACGCCATCCGCCACAGCGACACAGAAACCGAGCGCACAAAGGTCAACGGACCCGATTCCAACCGCGTCGCGGGCCTGCTGCCGGAAAACGAGCGCGAAGCCTTCATCGAGGAGCTGGAACTGGCGCGCGAGGCCTGCCGGCCCTTCGACCTCGGCGCCTTCCGCGAGGGCCACCTGACGCCGGTCTTCTTCGGCTCGGCGCTGAGGAACTACGGCGTGCGCGACCTGATCGAGGCGCTCGGCGACTGGGCGCCGCCGCCGCGCGCGCAGGCGGCCGACAGCCGCACGGTCGAGGCGACGGAGGCCAAGATGACCTCCTTCGTCTTCAAGATCCAGGCGAACATGGACCCCAACCATCGCGACCGCATCGCCTTCGTCCGGGTCTGCTCGGGCACGCTGCAGCGCGGCATGAAGGCCAAGCTGGTGCGCACGGGCAAGCAGATGAGCCTGTCGGCGCCGCAGTTCTTCTTCGCCCGCAGCCGCATCACCGCCGACGAGGCGTTTGCCGGCGACGTGGTCGGCATCCCCAACCACGGTACGCTCAGGATCGGCGACACGCTGACCGAGGGCGAGGAGATCCTGTTCCGCGGCGTTCCCAACTTCGCCCCCGAGATCCTGCGCCGCGTGCGTCTCGGCGACGCCATGAAGGCGAAGAAGCTGAAGGAAGCGCTGGAGCAGATGGCCGAGGAAGGCGTCGTCCAGCTGTTCCTGCCCGAGGACGGCTCGCCGGCGATGGTCGGCGTGGTCGGCGCCCTGCAACTCGACGTGCTCAAGGAGCGCCTGAGCGCGGAATACACGCTTCCGGTTGACTTCGAGATGGCGCGCTTCACCGTGTGCCGCTGGATCGCGGCCGACGACCCACTCGAGCTGCAGCGCTTCATGGACGCCCACCGCGGCGACATGGCGCGCGACCTCGACGGCGACCCCGTGTTCCTGGCGCCGCACGAATTCGGACTGAGATACGAGTCCGACCGCTGGAAGCAGATCCGCTTCGCCGCGATCAAGGACTATCAGGTGCGGGACGCGGCTTGACGTAAAGTGTTGCTTGACATCAATCGTTGAAGACGATAGGTGTCAGCAGTCTTTACTATCGCGCATGACGTGCGAACGGGAGGAATCAGGATGATTCTGTCGTTCCGCGGTCGTTCGTTGAAGCGCTTCTGGGAGAAGAACGACGCCAGCGGGCTCAATCCGCAGCACATCAGGAAGATCGAGCAGATCCTGGACATGCTCGAACGCGCTACCCGCCCCGAGGACATGAACCTCGAAAGGCTCAGGTTCCACAGGTTGTCCGGCGAAAACCCGTCGCGCTGGTCGGTCTGGGTGAACGGCAACTGGCGTATCACCTTCTCGTTCGACGGCGAGGACGCCGTCGCGGTGGACTACGAGGACTATCACTGACAGGACCATGACGCAGCCCCGCAAGAGCCTCCGTGATCCGAACCGTCCGCCGGTCCACCCCGGCGCGATCCTGCGCGACATCGTTCTGGACGGCGAAGGCCCGACCAAAACCGAACTCGCCGCCGCGCTGGGCATTTCACGGCAGATGCTGCACGGCATCCTGACGGAGAAGTATCCGGTCACCGTGGACATGGCCGTTCGCCTAGGCCACGTGCTGGGCAACGGCCCCGGCCTCTGGATCAGGATGCAGCAGGCGCACGATCTCTGGCATGCCGAGCGCAAGATCGACGTGAGCAAGCTGAAGGTGTTGCATAATCCGGATCGGGCCGCGTGATTCCGCAGGCGCGCGCCGCGCCGCTCTCCATCACCGCCATGGACTGCCTGGTGCGCGACGCGGCGTAGCTCAGGCTGCGCGGCGCCCGTCCGGAACGGCGCCGACCGGCAGGTTGGCCTCGCGCATTTCCCTGACCAGCGCTTCACGACCTCCGGCCGAGGCCTGCATCGCCTCGTCGAAGACGCGGAAGGTGTTGCGGCCGGCCGCCTTTGCCGCGTAGAGCGCAACGTCGGCCTTCGAGGCGAGGTCGCGGGCGGCCTGCGCCGCCGGCGCGACGACGACGCCGATCGAGACGCCGATCTCGGCGACCCGGCCCGTCACCACGAAAGGCGTGCCCAGTTCGCGGATGATGCTCGACGACAGGGTCGACACCTGGTCGACCGAACGCACGTCGCGCTGGATGATGGCGAACTCGTCGCCGCCGAGGCGGGCGACGGTGTCGGCGCCGGTGACGAGCGGCTTGATGCGGCGGGCGACTTCCTTGAGCAACTGGTCCCCGGCCTCATGGCCGAGCGTATCGTTGACCTGCTTGAAGCGGTCGAGATCGAGGGCCAGGAGCGCCACGCTGGTGCCGCCGCCGCCGGTCGCCGAGAGCGCCTCCTCCAGCTGCTGGTTGAAGTGGGCGCGGTTGGCGAGGCCGGTGAGCGGGTCGTGATTGGCGCGGAATTCCGCTTCGGCGCGACCCATTTCCAGTGCCGATGTGGTGCGGAGCAGGCTGCGCAGCAGATAGGCGAGGACGAAGCCGACGATGGCAAGCGCGCCCAGCATCGCCGGCAGGGTCTCGGACAGGATGAGGGCGCCCGGACGGTCCGGGTTCCAGCTGAACCAGCCCACGGTTTCGCCGCCTTCCGTCTTCAGCGGCAGACGCGCTCGAGACGCGTCGGCAGGTGCGGCTGCCGAGAACTGCGGCGCCTCGATGAAGAACTTTTCGGTGAACTGCTCGCCCAGCGCCCCGTCGAGGAAACGGACGGCGACGAGAAAGCTCTCGCTGCCAGGCTCCTGCCGGAATTCACCCTCGCCCGTTTCGGGCACGATCGCGCTGACGCCGACATAGGCCGGGCGGCCGTCGACGATGGCGGGCTCGGCGACGTGGGGAACGGCCTCGGCATTGCCCGCCTGATGGGCGGCGAGTGCGCCCGCCGCATCGATCGCCTTCAGCCGCTCGACCAGCGGCCCGATGGCGGCACGGTCGGCGTCGAAGCGCCCGGGTGCGGTGCGGCCGCCGCCATGCATGGCGTAGAGCGGGGCGGCGGCTGGGTCGAGGATGTAGATGCGGTCGAAGGCAGCGGCGTCGTAGAGTTCGGACGCCATATCGCTGTCGAACCAGTCGATGTCCCGTTCGGCCAGAGCGGTGATCGCCTCATCCCAAGCGGAATAGTAGTCCTGGTGCCCGGCAAGCGCTTTCATCTCCTGTGCGACCACCTGCCCGGCAAGACGCGTCTCGCGCTGCAGCGCCCGTTCGTCGCTTCGCGCCGTTGCCCACAGGACGAAGCCCGCCACCGTCGCGCCGGTGATGCAGACCGCCAGCATGACCGGCAGCACCACCCTGTACGAGAATGATAGCGTTCCGCGCTTGCCGACCCTGCCGCCCATCCCACACCCCCTCATTGGATGGCCGATCCTGGCGCTGCGGCACTGAAGAAGACGTAAGGGAAGGTCTGCACCGACCGCGGAATTGCCGACGCTGGTTAAGAGAGTGCTACCGTGCCGCGCGGCGGCTATCGGGGCGCGATCGTGGCAGCGCAGCCTGTCTCCGGGCACCGCATGGGTGCGGGAGGCGCGCCCGGATCACTCTCCGAGGAAGACGCGTTCCAGTTCGGCGATGTCGAACTTGACCATACGCAGCATCGCCCCGGTGACGCGGCGGACCCGGTCGCGGTCGGCATGGGCCATCATCTCGCCCATGGCGGCCGGCACGATCTGCCAGGACAGGCCGTAGCGATCACGCAGCCAACCGCATTGCTCCGCGGCACCGCCGTCGAGGAGGCGGGTCCAGTAATGGTCGATCTCGGCCTGGTCGGCGCAGTTCACCATGAAGGAGATCGCGTGGTTGAACGGATCGAGGGGGCCGGCGCCAATCGCCATGAAAGCCTGGCCGGCAAGGGTGAATTCGACGACCTTCACCGAGCCGGCCGGGCCGCTCGGCGTGTCGGCCTCGATCGCGGTGACGCGGTCGACGCTCGATCCCGGAAAGATCGAGACGTAGAAGGTGGCGGCCTCCTCCACCCGGTCGACGAACCACAGATGCGGGGTGATCTTCGCGAGGCTCGCCATCGATGCTTCCTCCCGCTCAGGCGCCGACGTCGACGATGACTTCGAAGCCGCCGAAGACCAGACGGGTGCCGTCGAACGGCATGGCGACCTCGCTCATCCGCGGGTCGTTCATGATCTTCGCGTTGCCCTCGTCGCGTACGGCCCTGGATGGCCAGAACACCCAGGAAAAGACCACGCTCTCTCCCTCCTCGGCGTTCACCGCACGATAGAAGTCGGTGACCTTTCCGGGGGACACGTCGTCGCCCCAGCATTCGACCACGCGCTCGGCGCCGGCGTCGAGCCAAAGCGCAGACATCTTCGCCGCGACCTCGCGATAGGCCTCGCGATTGCCCTGCGGCACCGGGATGACAAATCCATCGACGTAACTCATTTCCGTTCCTCCCTTCAGGCCGCTTCAGTGGCGCCGCCCGACGCCATGGCCGCAGCGACATCCATCCACATGACTTCCCAGATATGGCCGTCGGGATCCTCGAAGGAGCGGCCGTACATGAAGCCGTGGTCCTGCTGCGGCCCGGGATCGGCGCGGCCGCCGGCGGCGACCGACTTCGCCACCATGTCGTCGACGTCGGCGCGGCTGTCGGCCGACAGGCAGATCAGCACCTCGCTGGTGGCGCGCGCGTCGGCGATCGCCTTCGGCGTGAACTGGCGGAACTTGTCGTGGGTGAGAAGCATGACGTGGATGGTGTCGGAGAACACCATGCCCGACGCGGTGGCATCGCTGAACTGCTCGTTCTTCACCGCGCCGATCGCCTCGTAGAAGGCGGTGGCACGGGCGAGGTCGGCGACGGGAAGGTTGATGAAGACCATCTTCGGCATCGGGGGGCTCCTTTTTCACGCGGTCGCGATTGCAGCCAGGCCTTGGTAGCGCTATCTGTTATCAAAGGCAACCTATTAGTTAGAAATAATAACCTCAATGACCGAAACCAGTCGGCGACGCTATGACGACGCCTGCGCGACCGCCCACGCCATGGACCTCGTCGGCGAGCGGTGGGCGCTGCTCGTGATCCGCGAACTGATGTTTGGCCCGAAGCGCTTCAGCGATCTGCGGACCGACCTGCCCGGCATCAGCGCCAACGTGCTGACCCAGCGCCTCGAAGGCCTTGAGGCGGCCGGCATCGTGAAGCGGCGAAAGCTGCCGCCGCCCACCCCGGTGCAGCTCTACGAACTGACCGAATGGGGCGCCGAAGCCGAACCGATCTTCCAGTCGCTCGGCCGCTGGGCGGCGCGTTCGCCGCTGCACGACCCGACGCTGCCGTTCAGCGCGTCGTCGCTGTTCCTGTCGTTCCGCACCATGTTCGATCCAGCGCGCGCGGGGGAGCTCGAGGCCTCGATCGGCTTCCGCATCGGCAAGGAGCGCTTCGTCGTGCGCATCGCGGAGGGGCGCCTGACCGCCGAGCGACGGGCCTTCCAGAGAGCCGACGTCGTCTTCGCCGGCACGGCCGCGACGATCGCGGCGGTCGTCTACGGAGGCGTTCCGACCGCAGCGATGATCGAAGCCGGCGCGCTGGCGATCGAAGGGGACCAAGCACTCGCCGAGCGTTTCACCGGCCTGTTCCCGCTGCCGGCGAAGGCAGAACCCGGAGGTCCTGCGGTGACGGATCCCCGCGAGGCGTAGAATTTCCTTCCACGATGCCATCGCTTCGGCGATGCAGTTTTCCATTTGGATCGAGAATACGCCGCCGCGATCCTCGCCGACGGCGACTTGCGCGCTAGAATCCCGGACACGAACGAGACACGGGAGCAAGCAGATGGGCCTTCGCATCAACCAGACCGCGCCGGACTTCACGGCCGACACCACGCAGGGAACGATCCGCTTCCACGACTGGATCGGCGACGGCTGGGCCGTGCTCTTCTCGCACCCGAAGAACTTCACGCCGGTCTGCACGACCGAACTGGGAACGATGGCGGGTGTGGCCAGCGACTTCGCCCAGCGTGGCGTCAAGATCATCGGCATCTCCGTCGACCCGGTCGAGAGCCACACCAAGTGGAAGGCCGACATCAAGGTCGCGACCGGCCATGACGTCGACTATCCGCTGATCGGCGACAAGGACCTGAAGGTCGCCAAGCTCTACGACATGCTGCCGGAGGATGCGGGCGAGACGTCGGAAGGCCGCACGCCGGCCGACAACGCGACGGTGCGCTCGGTCTACGTCATCGGCCCGGACAAGAAGATCAAGCTGATCCTCACCTACCCGATGACGACGGGCCGCAACTTCGACGAGATCCTGCGCGCGATCGATTCGATCCAGCTGACCGCAAAGCACCAGGTGGCGACGCCGGCCAACTGGAAGCAGGGCGACGACGTCATCATCACCGCCGCCGTTTCCAACGAGGACGCCATCAAGCGCTTCGGCGCGTTCGACACGATCCTGCCCTACCTGCGCAAGACCAGGCAGCCCGCCGCCTGACGGCGGGCCGCATCCTCCCGCGAAGACGCGCCTGGCATCCTGCCGGGCGCGGTAGCCGCGAAGCCCTCAGCTCGCCTGGCGCGTGCGCCAGCTGTCGGCATAGCTCTCGCGGGCGTCGCGCGAATAAGGCACCGGCGAGACCTTGACGCGGATCTCCATCTGCCGCGACCGCTCGACCGTGGTCTTGCCCGAGCCGCCGCCCGGCTCGCCCCAGACCAGGGTCAGCACGTCGCCTTCGCGGACATCCGCGTCGACGGTGCCGAGCGAGAGCATGCGGCGCTCGTTGTAGCTGTAGCCGGCAAACATGGAGAGGCCGACCATGCGGTCGCCCTGCATGACGCGGTCGTAGCTCGACGAGGCGTAGTTCGACAGCGGCAGATCCATAAACTTCACGTTCGGCCCGTCCTCGAACATCGTGGCGTAGGCGGCAACCACATCCTCCGGATTCCACTCGAAGGTCACCTTGCGGCGATGCTGCTTGCCGGCCATCGCCTCCAGGGCAGCGCGGCCGACGAAGTCGTGGTCGAACTTGACGTAGATGCCGTAGCCGAGATCCCAGGGGGTGAGGTAGTAGTCCTCGATGTTGTCGGAAACAAAGGAGCCGCCGATGGCGCCCGTCGCCTCGTAGCCGTTGCCCGGCAGCCATTCGCGGTAGGCCTTGAGCGCCTCGCCCGTGTAGATCGCCGGCAGCGGCGACGGGATCCAGCCGGATTCCAGCGTGTTCGTTGCGTAGGCGCGGCTGCCGACCGCGACGATGCCGTGCTCCTCGCCGGCAGCGAGGATCGCATCGCGGATCATGTCATAGTCCTCGTAGGGACCGTAGAGTTCGAGGCCGGGGACGCCCGCCATGCCGTGACGCAGCGCGCGGACCCTTTTGCCCGCGACGTTGATCCAGTCCATGTTGAAGAACTTGATCTCCGGCACGGGGCCGCCGTTGAGCTTCTCCAGGATCGCCGGGGCGTTCGGTCCCTGCACCTGGAAGCGGTAGTGCCGGCGCACGACCGGTTTGCCCTGCGGCCGCGACGGCGAACGGGGATCCTCGGTCAGCTTGACGTCGTAGCCGCCGGTCGCGGCGTTGAACTGTACCCAGCTCACCGTCGGCGCACGGCCGACGAGGTTGAACTCGCTGTCGCTCTCGCGGAACATGATGACGTCGCCGATGACGTGACCGGCGGGCGTGACCGGCACGAAGTGCTTGGCCTTGCCCGGCGTGAAGCCCTTCAGCGAGTTGATGGCGAGGTGGGAGAGGAGCTTTTCCGCATCCCGCCCCTCGACCTTCAACTCGGCCATGTGGTGTGACTGGTCGAACAGAACGGCGCTGTCGCGCCAAGCGCGCTGCTCGTCGCGCCAGTTGGTGAATTCCGGCGCCACCACCGGATAGACATAGGCGCCGATGCGCGAATTGCGCAGCATGTCGACCGGATTGCCGACCTGGTTGAGTTTGTCCTCGAGATTCCTGTAGGCCATCGGTTCTTCCTCCCTTTTCGCTGCCATGGACAGGCGAGGCGAGCCTCTCCATCGCAAATGTGTATACACACACTCCGATGTTAGGCCTTCGTCAAGCCCGACCCGGGGTCCTGCGGCAAATTTTCCAGCTTTCTGTATACAGCCTGCATGTAATCGAGAGTGCGCAGGCCGAAGAGAAGCAGCACGCCGCGGGCGGCGACCAGGCCGTCGCCGCGGCATAAGGGCTGTTCAGGAATGGTCGGCGTGGCCGAATTCGAAGAGGACGACCGGTGCGCCGTGATAGGCCGTGCGGTCGAACTCGCGGAAGCCGTGCCGTTCGGCGAGCCGGATCGAGGGCGCGTTGTCCGGATCGATCAGGCAGGTGATGCGGCGGCCGGGGCGGTTTTCGGCCGCCCATGCGAGGATCGCACCGACGAGTTCGCCGCCGAGGCCCTTGCCCTGGACATGGGGCGCGAGCGCCCAGCCCGCCTCCATCGTTTCCTCGATGCTCGGCGACAGGTCGCGCTTCAGGTCGTGAAAGCCGGCTTCGCCGAGATATCGCCCCGTCGCCCGATTCGTCACCGCCCAGAAGCCGAAGCCCATGCGCGCCCACATGCCGGCGTGGCGCAGGAAGCGCACCCAGGATTCCTCGCGGGAAAAGGTGCGCCCGCCGATGTAGCGGACGACTTCGGGATCAGCCCAGAAGGCGCAGTGGGCGTCGAAATCCGCATCGCGATGGCCGCGCAGCAGAAGCCGGGGCGTTTCGACCGTCGGGATGTCGGGCATCATCGATGCCGGCAGGCGGACGCCGCCGCTCATCGGTCGGCAGCCTCGAGCCGTTCTGCGATCAGCGCGGCGAGCCTCTCGGCGACGCCCTCCTTGGACATCTCGGGCCATGCGTCGATTCCGGCCTGCGAGACGATGCGGACGAGATTGCG
This sequence comes from uncultured Mesorhizobium sp., assembly GCA_937958475.1. GTDB lineage: Bacteria > Pseudomonadota > Alphaproteobacteria > Rhizobiales > Rhizobiaceae > DUSC01. The sequence continues at coordinate 9,395 of CALFXR010000198.1, forward strand.
ATCGCCGCCCATGACCCCGGTTCCGCCGATGCCGCTCGCCGGCGAGACGTCGTTGGCGACGATGAAGTCAGCGCCCTTCTTTGCCAGCTTCGCTTGCGCGTTGGCGACGAGATCGGCTGTCTCGGCGGCGAAACCGACGACGAGCCGGGGGCGGTCCGCGTGGTGGCCGACGGTGGCCAGAATATCGGGGTTCTCGACCATGGAGAGCGTCGGCGGCGCGGAGCCGGCCACCTTCTTGATCTTCTGGCCGGCGGCGCTCTCGGTGCGCCAGTCGGCGACCGCGGCGACGAAGACGGCGGCGTCGGCCGGCAGGAGGTCCATCACCGCGGCCTGCATCTGCCGCGCCGTCTCCACATGGGTCGTGGTCACGCCGGCGGGATCCGGGATGGCGACCGGCCCGGAGACGAGGCGGACGTCGGCGCCGAGGCGGGCCAGTGCGGCGGCGATGGCATGGCCCTGCTTGCCCGACGAGCGGTTGGCGATGTAGCGGATCGGGTCGATCGGCTCATGCGTGGGACCCGAGGTGACCACGATGCGGCGGCCGGCGAGCCTGCGACTCGGCGCCAGAAGTCCCTCCACCGCCGCGACGATCTCCAGCGGTTCGGCCATGCGGCCCTCGCCCGCCTCGCCCGTTTCCGCCATCTCGCCGCGTGCCGGCCCGACGAAACGGACGCCGTCGGCGGCAAGCTGGTCGCGGTTGCGCTTCGTGGCCGGATGCGACCACATGCGCGGGTTCATGGCCGGCGCCATCAGCACGGGTTTGTCGGTAGCGAGCAGCACGGCGGAGGCGAGGTCGTCGGCATGGCCGCCGGCGAGCTTCGCCATCAGGTCGGCGGTCGCCGGCGCGACGACGATCAGGTCGGCCTCGCGGGACAGGCGGATGTGGCCGACGTCGTGCTCGTCGTTTCGGTCGAACAGGTCGGTGAAGACGTGGTCGGCGGACAGCGCGCCGACCGACAGCGGCGTGACGAACTCCTGCGCGGCGCGCGTCATCACGCAGCGCACGCGGGCACCGCGCTCGCGCAGCCGGCGGATCAGGTCGAGGCTCTTGTAGGCAGCGATGCCGCCGGCGATGACGAGGAGGATGCGCCTGGAGGAGAGGGTCATGGGGTGGGGCCTTCCCACGGGTTGAACACGGCGATGCCGCATTCCTCGAAGTCGCGGACATTGCGCGTCGCGACCGGCATCCCGCTCGCCGCCGCGATCGAGGCGATCTGGGCATCCAGAGGGGAAATGTCCCTGCCCTGCCGGCGGCGCCGCGCGACGATCGCGGCGTAGTGCGGCGCTTCGCGAAGCCCGAAGGCGAGGAGGTTCTCGCGCGGCGTGCCCTCGACGAAACCCGAGACGAAACCGGCAAGGCCGTCGCGCTTGCGCCCGGGCGGCAGCAATTCGACGCCGGCAAGCAATTCGGCAACCACCACCGCCGGCAGGAACAGCTCATCCCGCGGGGTTTCCCGAAGCCAGCGAAGGACCCCGCCGTCCGGCTCCGGACGCGTCATCTCCGAGATCACGTTGGTGTCGAGCACGAACATCCGCGTCACGCGTCGCCGAAGAGGACGCGGCTGCCGGCGACACCGGTACGCGCGGGGACCTCGAATTCGAAGGTGCCGTACTTCTCGCGCAGGGCCTGGACGCTCTCCCAGGCGCTGACGCCGCCGGCCGGCTTCGACAGGCTCTCCACGGTAAGCCCAGCCTGCACGACCGCGCGCAGGATCGAACGGGCCTCATCCTCCATCGAGGCGCCGCGGACCGCGCCACGCAAGCGCAATGCCTGCTTGGTGTCCTCGCTCAGGTTCCTGATCGTCAGAGTACCCATCGGCTGACCCACATCACGACTGCAATGTATGCACTGCTGTCAGTGCAGTCAACTTCGATCGTCACCCCAGCTTCCAGCCGATCCATACCAGCGTCAGGGCGATCACCCACAATGCGATACGGCCGGAGCGTCCGTGGCGTGCTTCGGCGCGGCCGATCGCCTCGGCGGTGGCGGGATCGAAGCGCAGGCCGTTCTCGGCCATGGCGTCGATCTCGCGCGACAGACGCTCGGTTCGCGCGGCGAGCTCCGGCGCCTGCCGGGCAAGCGCGAACAGCGCGGCCGCTCCTTCGCGCGCGTCGGCGAGGATGCCGCGCGGCCCGAGATTGTCGGCAATCCACCGGCCGACGACCGGCTCGGCGGTGCGCCACATGTTGAAGGCCGGATCGAGCGTACGGGCGACGCCTTCGACGACAACCATCGTCTTCTGAAGGAGCACGAGTTCCGGCCGCGCGGCCATGTCGAACAGTTCGGTCACCTCGAACAGCAGGGTGAGCAGCCGCGCCATCGAGATCGTCTCCGCCGGCTGGCCGTGGATCGGCTCGCCGATGGCGCGGATCGCCTGGGCGAAGGCGGCGACGTCGTGGGTGGCCGGCACGTAGCCCGCCTCGAAATGCACTTCCGCCACGCGCCGGTAGTCGCGGGTGATGAAGCCATAGAGGATCTCGGCGAGGAAGCGCCTCTCCTTGCGGCCGAGGCGCCCGGCGATGCCGAGGTCTACGGCAACGATCGTGCCGGCGGCATCCACGAAGAGATTTCCCGGGTGCATGTCGGCGTGGAAGAAGCCGTCGCGTAGCGTATGGCGCAGGAACGACTGGACGAGGGTGGCCGCCAGGCGCTCGAGGTCGTGGCCGGCGGCGCGCAGGGCCGCGACGTCGGAGAGCTTGATGCCGTCGATCCACTCCATCGTGAGCACGTCGCGGCCGGTGCGCTCCCAGTCGACCGAGGGCACGCGGAAACCCGGATCCTCGCGCGTGTTCTCGCCGAGTTCGGACAGCGCGGCCGCCTCGAGGCGCAGGTCCATCTCGACCTTCGTCGTCTGGGCGAGGGTCTGCGTGACCTCGACGGGCCGCAGTCGCCGGCTCGCGGGGATGAAGCGTTCCTGCAGCCGCGCGGCGAGGAAATAGCTTTCGAGATCGTCGTTGAAGCGGCGGCGCACGCCCGGCCGGATGACCTTGACGGCGACCTTTACCGGGGCGCCGTCGCGCAGGACCTCGGCCGCGTGAACCTGCGCGATCGAGGCCGCCGCGACCGGCTCGCCGAACGACAGGTAGAGGTCGTCGAGCCGCCGCCCGAGCGAGCCTTCGATCGCCGAAGCGGCCGCCGCGCGCGGAAAGGTCTCCATCTTGTCCTGGAGCCAGGAAAGGTCGAGCGCGATGTCGTTGCCGACCACGTCGGGGCGGGTGGCGAGGAACTGGCCGAGCTTGACGTAGGAGGGCCCGAGCCGCGCCACCGCGTCGGCCAGCCGGTCCGAGCGCAACCGCTTCCTGGCGCCGCGACGCGTCAGCGTGCGCGAGGCGCGCCAGGCGAAGCCGGCGAGGCCGGAAAGCTGGTCCCCGGGCAAGGCCGCGACCACGCCCTCGCGAACGAGGACCCAGCCGGCCCGGGCGAGCCGAAGGTAGGCGCCTGGCGTACTCATCAGCGGCGACCCGTCAAAGCTTCCAGCCGGAGTGCAGCGCCGCGATACCGCCGGAATAGTTGCGCCAGGTGACGCGTTCGAAGCCCGCCGCGCGGATCATGGCGGCGAAATTCGCCTGGTTGGGAAACTTGCGGATCGACTCCACCAGATAGGCGTAGGGTTCGCCCTCTCCGGTGACGACCTCGCCGATGCGCGGGATGGCGTTGAACGACCACGCTTCGTAGACCTTGTCGAGGATGGGCATCTCGACCTCGGAGAACTCCAGGCAGAGGAAGCGCCCGCCGGGTTTCAGCACGCGGCAGGCCTCGCGTAGCGCCACGTCGATCTGCGGGACGTTGCGAATGCCGAAGGCGATCGTATAGGCATCGAAGGTCTCGTCGGCGAAAGGAAGCGCCTCGGCGTTCGCCTCGACGAAGTCGACATTGGCATCGAGACGCCGCTTGGCTGCACGGTCGCGGCCTACGGCGAGCATGGAACCGTTGATGTCGAGCACGGTCGCACGGGCGTTGCCCTGCGAGGCCTCGACGATACGGAAGGCGATGTCGCCGGTGCCGCCGGCAACGTCGAGCACAGCCCAGCCCGGCCGCTTCGGCGGATTGAGCCAGGCGACCATCGCGTCTTTCCACAGGCGGTGCAGGCCGCCCGACATCAGGTCGTTCATCAGGTCGTAGCGGTTGGCGACGCGGTGGAAGACCTCGTTGACCAGGCCCTGCTTCTCATCCGGCCCGACCTGGCGGAAACCGTAGGAGGTTTCCATGCCGCCGGCGGCGGTGGTCCGTTGTTCTGACATTTTTGTGTACCATTCGAATTCGCCGGGACCATAGCCGATCACTCCGGCGGGCGCTATTGTTTCGGGCGCGGCGAACAAACGCGTTTCGCGGCGGCATTCGGGGACTTCACGCATGATACTGAAGGCGGAATTGCACTGCCACATCGAAGGCGCGGCGTCACCCGAACTCGTTCTTCGTCAGGCCCGCAAATACAATGCCGACCCGACGCCGTTCATCCGCGAGGGTTCCTTCGTCTGGCACGACTTCACCAGTTTTCTCGCGGCCTACGACTTCTCAGCCGACCTGTTCCGCAGCGAGGAGGACTACGCGCTTCTGGCCGACCAGTACCTGACCAGCCTGGCGCGCGACGGCGCCATCTATTCGGAGTTCTTTACCTCGCCCGACCACGCCCGCCGCGCCGGACTGTCGCCGGCCGCCTATACCAACGCGCTGGGCGAAGGCATGGCCCGCGCCAAGGCCAAGACCGGCATCGAGAGCCGCATGATCGTCACCGGGGTGCGACATTTCGGCGTCGATTCGGTCGAGCAGGCCGCGCGGTTCGCGGCGCGCTGCGGCCATCCGCTGGTCACCGGCTTCGGCATGGCCGGCGAAGAGCGCTTCGGCGACCTCGAGGACTATGTCCGCGCCTTCGAGATCGCCCGCGAGGCGGGACTGGGCATCACCGTGCATGCAGGCGAACTCGCCGGGTGGGAGAGTGTCGCCGCTGCGATCGATTTCGTCCGGCCGTCGAGGATCGGCCACGGCGTCCGCGCCATAGAGAACCCGGACCTCGTGAGGCGGATCGCCGATGCCGGGATCGTGCTCGAATGTTGCCCGGTGTCGAACATCGAGCTCAAGGTGTTCGACGGCTTCGCCAACCATCCCTTCGCCAGACTTCGCGACGCAGGCTGCAAGGTGACGCTGAATTCGGACGACCCGCCCTACTTCTGGACCAGCCTGAAGCGCGAGTACGACGTCGCGCGCGAACATTTCGGCCTCGATGACAAGGCCCTCACCGGGATCACGCGCACGGCGATCGAGGCCGCCTTCGTCGACAGGAAGACCAAGGCCGCCCTCCTTGCCCGCCTTCCGGAGCCGGCGCGGATCCGCTGAGAGCCGACAAAGCTGTGGTCGGCGGCCGCCGGGACGTTTCGCCCGGAGCGCCGCCCCGTTAGTATCGGCCAAACAGCAGATATCCCGGAGCAAGGACATGAGCGTCACCGTCGTCAACCACCCGCTCGTGCAGCACAAGCTGACGATCATGCGCAATAAGGAGACCTCGACCGCCGGTTTCCGCCGGCTGCTGCGCGAGATCTCGCTCTTGCTCGGCTACGAGGTGACGCGCGACCTCGAACTGACGACGACGACCATCGAGACGCCGCTGCAGACGATGGAGGCGCCGACGCTGGAAGGCAAGAAGCTGGTCTTCGCCTCGGTTCTGCGCGCCGGCAACGGCCTGCTCGAAGGCCTGCTCGACCTGGTGCCTGCGGCGCGCGTCGCCCATATCGGCCTCTACCGCGACCACGACACGCTGGAGGCGGTCGAGTATTTCTTCAAGGCGCCGAGCGACCTCGCCGACCGCCTCGTCATCGTCGTAGACCCGATGCTGGCGACGGCGAACTCCGCGATCGCGGCGGTGGACAAGCTGAAGGGCCGCGGGGCGACCAACCTGCGCTATCTCTGCCTGCTGGCGGCGCCGGAAGGCATCGAGCGCTTCACCAAGGCGCATCCCGACGTGCCGGTCTTCACCGCCGCGATCGACGACCACCTGAACGAGAAGGGCTACATCGTGCCGGGCCTCGGCGACGCCGGCGACCGCATGTACGGAACGAAGTAGACAGGTTCCCGCCTTCACCCTCCGTTAACGAAACCGACGGATCGGCCGCGCTGCGCGGCTGCCGTTAAGGCGGCGCATACGTCGCGTGCGTAGGATCGCGTCCACTCTCAATCAGGGTGTGACCCATGCTGCGCAAGCTGCTCATCGTAGGCGTTTCAGCCGGAGTCTCGGCCTCCGTGCCGATCATCTACCAGGCCAACCCCGACATGTTCGGCGTCTGGCTGAAAAGCGTGTTCTCCGAGGAGGCGCCGGATCCGCAGGCAGTGTCGGCGATACCGGGCCTCAGGCTCGCCAGGGCCGAGACACCGGCGCTGCTCGGCCGCAAGGTGCTGATCTCTTCGGACAATCGCGGCCACTTCGCCGCCGACTTCAAGATCAACGGACGACCGATCACGGCATTGGTCGACACCGGCGCCACGTTGGTGGCGCTCAACGAGTCGACGGCGCGGCGGGTCGGGGTGAAGCTGCAGCCGACTGATTTCCGCATGCGCGTCACCACGGCCAATGGCGAGGTGAAGGCCGCCGCCGTCACCATCGAGACTCTGCAGATCGGGCGTATAGCCGTCGACAACGTGCAGGCGGTCGTGCTCGAGGACAAGGCGCTCGGCGACACGCTGATCGGCATGAGCTTCCTCAAGCGGCTGGGCAAGTTCAGCGTCGAGGACGGCGCCCTGCTGCTCGTCCAGTAACCGGCGGTTCAACCGCGAGGCGCGACACGGCGAATGACCGCCTTCTGTGCCGCCGGACGCGCATCGCTGATCGCATAGCAGCCGGCCACGGCCGCGGCAGCCCGTTCGGCGTCAGCCTCATCACGCGCGTGAACCAGGGCCAGCGGCTCGCCGACACGGATCTCGGCGCCGACCGGAACAAGCCGCGTGATGCCGACGGAATGATCGATCGCATCTTCCGGCCGGGTCCTGCCGCCGCCCAGCGCCACCACCGCGACGCCGACGCCGCGGGTGTCGATGCCGGTCACGTAGCCGTCCCTCGGCGCGGCCACCGGCCGCTCGACCGGCGCCTTCTTCAGGTAACGCGCGCTACGCTCGACGAAGTCGGCGGGACCGCCGAGCCCGACCACCATCCTGCCGAAGATCTCCGCCGCCTTGCCGCCGTCGAGGGCCGCCGCGGCGCGGTCGAGACCGTCGCGATTGGTACCGGCGATGCCTGTCGCCTGCAGCATCTCGGCCGCGAGCGCCAAGGTCACCTCGTGAAGACGGCGATCGCGGGAGCGCCCGGTAAGGAAGTCGACGGCGTTGGCCACCTCGACCGCATTGCCGGCCGCCGAGGCGAGGGGCTCGTTCATGCCGGTGATCAGCGCGCTGGTGGCCAGGCCGGCGCCGTTGGCGACCTCGACGAGGCTGGTGGCGAGCGCGGCGGCATCGCGCGACCGCGCCATGAAGGCGCCGTTGCCGAGCTTGACGTCGAGGACCAGCGACTGCAGGCCGGCGGCGAGCTTCTTCGACAGGATCGAGGCGGTGATCAGGGGGACCGACTCGACGGTCGCGGTCACGTCACGGATGGCGTAGAAGCGCTTGTCGGCAGGCGCCAGGTTCGCCGTCTGGCCGATGATGGCGCAACCAACCCCGCGCACGACCTTGCGCAACAACGTATTGTCCGGCTGGCTGACATAGCCGGGGATCGAATCCATCTTGTCCAGCGTGCCGCCGGTGTGGCCCAGGCCGCGGCCGGAGATCATCGGCACGAAGGCACCGCAGGCGGCGACGATGGGCGCCAGCATCAGCGAGACGTTGTCGCCGACGCCGCCGGTCGAGTGCTTGTCGGTAACCGGGCCGGGCAGGTCCGACCAGTCGAGCACGTCGCCGGAATCGCGCATGGCGAGGGTCAGCGCCACCGCCTCGTCGCGGCCCATGCCGTTGAAGAAGACGGCCATGGCGAGGGCGGCGACCTGTCCCTCTGTCACCGTGCCTGTCGTCAGCCCGTCGACGAAGAAGGCGATCTCCTCGGCCGACAGCCGGCCGCCGTCGCGCTTCCTGCGGATGATTTCCTGGGGCAACATACGAGGCCTCCCGGCTCCGCACGGCGGAGCCAACGCGTTCCGATCGGGGGCTAGGCTTCCGCCAGTCCGTCGGCGAACATGCGCCGCAACACCGTCGCCAGTCTTGCGCCGCCGAGCGGTGCCATATCCTTGGTTTCCTGGTGCGACAGTTCCCCGCCCGTCATGCCGGCGGCGAGGTTGGTCACCACCGAGCAGGCGGCTACCCTCAAGCCGAGGAACCGCGCCAGGATGACTTCCGGCACGGTCGACATGCCGACCGCGTCCGCGCCCATGATCCGCGCCATTCGGATTTCCGCCGGGGTCTCGAAGGAGGGGCCGGAGAACCACATGTAGACGCCCTGGTGCAGCTTCGTCCCGGTCGCTGCCGCGGCGCTCTCGAAGGCGGCGCGAAGGTCCTTGTCGTAGGCGCCCGTCAGCCCGACGAAGCGGCGGTCGGTCGGCTCGCCGAACAGCGGGTTGGAGCCGGAGAAGTTGATGTGGTCGGTGATCAGCATCACCGAGCCGGGCGGCATGTCGGGATCGAGCGACCCGGCGGCGTTGGTCAGCAGCAGCTTGGTGATGCCGATACCGGCGAGCACCTCGAGGACGGGACGCATGGCGGCCGCGTCGCCATGCTCGTAATAGTGCGCCCTCCCGGCAAGCATCAGCACCGGCGCGCCGGCGAAGGTTCCGGCTACAACCTTGCCGGCATGGCCGGTCACGCCGCTGCGCGGGAAGCCCGGGAGGTCGGCGTAGGGAATGTGTACGGCGTCCTCGACCTCGTCGACAAGGCCGCCGAGTCCCGATCCAAGCACCAGCGCGGTGGTTGGAGCAAGGCCGTGCAGGCGTTCGACGAGGCGTCCGACGGCGTCCATCATTTCAGACTATCTCCCTTGAAGCCGTAGGGAAGCATCTCGCCCAGCGTCACTGTCTCGACCACGCCGGTCTCGTCGCAGAGATAGAGCTTCGCGTCCGGTCCGGCAAATTCGGCGAGGCGCTGGCGGCAGCCGCCGCACGGCGTGATACGGGCCATGCGCTCGGCCGTCACCGCGATCTCGACGATGCGGCCGCCGCCTGCCATGACGTAGTGGCCGAGCGCGGTGGTCTCGGCGCACCAGCCTTCGGGGTAGGACGCGACCTCGATGTTGGCGCCGGAGAAGACGCGGCCGTCTTCGGTCCTCAGCGCCGCGCCCACCGGGAACTTCGAATAGGGCGCGTGGGCCTTCGCCATCGCGGCGCGGGCGGCGAGGAACAGGTCGTGCGCCATCGGATCACCGCTCCTTGACGTAAGGCACGCCGCCGGCACGCGGCGGGATCGCCTTGCCGATGAAGCCGGCGAGCAGGATGACCGTGAGGATGAAGGGCAGCGCGTTGATGAGCTGGACGGGGACCTTGCCGATCACCGGCCAGGGCATGCCCTGGAAGCGGATCGAGGCGGCGTCGAGGAAACCGAACAGAAGGCAGGCGAACATCGCCGGCACCGGCTTCCACTTGGCAAAGATCAGCGCGGCCAGTGCGATGAAGCCCTTGCCCGCGGTCATGTCCTTGACGAAGCCGGCGTTCTGCGCGACCGCGAGATAGGCACCGGCAAAACCGGTGAGGATGCCGGTGCAGATGACGGCGCGATAGCGCAGCCAGGTCACCGAGATGCCCGCCGTATCGACCGCGGCCGGGTTTTCGCCGACGGCGCGCAGCCTGAGGCCGAAGCGCGTGCGGAACAGCACCCACCAGGTGAACGGCACCATCAGGAAGGCGACGTAGACCAGGATCGAGTGGCCGGAGATCAGTTCCGAATAGATCAGCCCGAGGACCGGCACGTCCTTCACCGCGTCGGCGCCGGGCAGCGTGATCGCCTGGAAGCGGGCGTCGCCGGACAGCGCCGGCGTGCGGCCGCCCTGACGAAACCAGGCCTGGCCAAGGATGATCGTGGAACCCGCGGCGATGAAGTTGATGGCGACGCCGGAGACGATCTGGTTGCCGCGATGCGTGATCGAGGCGAAACCGTGGACGAGGGAGAAGAACACCGAAATGCCGACGGCGGCGAGAAGGCCGATCCAGGCCGATCCGCTGACCGCCGCGGCGGAGGCGCCGACGAAGGCGCCGACCAGCATCTTGCCCTCCAGGCCGATATCGAAGACGCCGGAGCGCTCGGAATAGAGGCCGGCGAGGCAGGCGAGCAGCAGGGGCACGGAGACGCGGATGGTGGCATCGAGGAGTTGAACGAGAACATCCATCTCAGGCGCCCTCCCCCCTGGCGGCCGACAGCCCGACCGAGCGCGGACTGAGCGAGGCGAAGATCGTCTGGATCGTCGGCCGGAACATGTTCTCCAGCGCGCCGGCGAACAGGATCACCAGGCCCTGGATGATGACGATCATGTCGCGGCTGATGTTGGGCATCTCGAAGGCGAGTTCGGCGCCGCCCTGGTAGAGCATGCCGAACAGGATCGCCGCGGGCACGATGCCGGCCGGGTGCGAGCGCCCCATCAGAGCGACGGCGATGCCGACGAAGCCGGCGCCGGCGACGAAATCGAGCGCCATGCGATGCTGGTCGCCCATGATCGGGTTGAGCGCCATCATGCCCGCGAGCGCACCCGAGATCATCATGGTGACGATGATGATCCGCGTTTCGCCGATGCCGGCGTAGCGCGCCGACTTGGGGCTGAATCCGAAGGTGCGGATCTCGTAGCCGAGCCGCGTGCGCCACACCAGCGCCCAGACCACGACCGCCATGACCAGCGCCAGCAGGAAGGTGATGTTGAGCGGCGCCGATCGCACCGACATGCCGAGTGCCTCCAGCGCCCAGTTCAGTTTGGGAAGCTGGCCGCCGGGAAGCAGCGTGCGCGTCTCCGGCGCCATCGAGCCGGCCGGCTTCAATACATCGACGAGCAGGTAGACCATCGCCGAGGCGGCGATGAAGTTGAACATGATCGTTGTGATGACGATGTGCGAGCCGCGCTTCGCCTGGAGATAGGCGGGGATGAAGGCCCAGGCGGCGCCGGTGGCCGCCGCGCCGAGGATGGCGAGCGGGAAGGTCAGCCACCAGGGCATGATGCCGTCGAGCGACAGCGCCACCAGGACCACGCCGAGGCCGCTGATGTAGGCCTGCCCCTCGCCGCCGATATTGAAAAGGCCGGCATGGAAAGCGACCGCGACCGCGAGTCCGGTGAAGATGAAGTTGGTGGCATAAAACAGCGTGTAGGCGATGTTCTGGCCGTTGCCGAAGGCGCCGTCGAAGAGGATCGTGGCGGCGCGCAGCGGATTCTCGCCGACGAGCAGCACGACGAGGCCGGCCACGACGAAGGCGACGAGAAGGTTGATCAGCGGGATCAGCCCGTAGTCCGCCCAGGCGGGAAGTTTGGCGAAGGGCGTGCTCATTCCGCGGCTTCCTTGTGCTCGACGCCGGCCATCAGCAGCCCGAGTTCGCCCTCCGAGGCCTCCGGTCCGCGCTCGCCGACGATGCGGCCATCGAACATGACGAGGATGCGGTCGGCGAGCGAGCGGATCTCGTCGAGCTCGACCGAGATGAGCAGCACGGCCTTGCCCTGGTCGCGCATGGCGATGAGACGCTTGTGGATGAACTCGATGGCGCCGACGTCGACGCCGCGGGTCGGCTGGCCGACGACGAGAACGCCCGGGTCCTGCTCCATCTCGCGCGCCAGCACGATCTTCTGCTGGTTGCCGCCGGAGAAGTTCGCGGTCTTCAGGTGCGGGTTGCCGGGCCGGATGTCGTACTTTTTGATCTTGTCCTCGGCGTCGGCGATGATGGCGTCGTTGTCGAGGAACGGTCCACGCAGATAGCGCGGATCGTCGTGATAGCCGAGGATCGAGTTCTCGGCTTCCTCGAAGGCGAGCACCAGCCCGACATGATGGCGATCCTCCGGCACGTGCGCCAGGCCGCGGTCGCGCAGCTCTCCCGGATCGGCGACGCCGGTGACGTCGATCGGCTTGCCGTCGAGCAGAACCGTCCCCGACACGGCCTTGCGGGTGCCGCAGATCGCCTCGATCAGCTCGGACTGGCCGTTGCCGGCGACACCGGCAACACCGACGATCTCGCCGGCGCGCACGTCGAAGGAGACCCCCTCGACCATGACGACGCCGCGGACGTCCTTGACCACGAGATCCCTGACCGTGAGCTTGACCTCGCCGGGACTGGCCGCGCCCTTCTCGACGTGAAGCAGCACGCGGCGGCCGACCATCAGCTCGGCCAGTTCCTCGACCGTCGTCTGCCTGGTCACCCTGGTCGCGACCATCGCGCCCTGGCGCATGACCGAGACGTTGTCGGTGATGGCCATGATCTCGCGCAGCTTGTGCGTGATCAGGACGATCGTCTTCCCCTGCTCCTTGAGCTGGCCGAGGATGCGGAACAGGTGATCGGCCTCGGCCGGTGTGAGCACGCCGGTCGGCTCGTCGAGGATCAGTATCTCGGCGCCGCGATAGAGCGCCTTGAGGATCTCGACGCGCTGCTGGAGGCCGACGGGCAGTTCCTCGATGATCGCGTCGGGATCGACCTCGAGCCCGTACTCGCGCTCGAGCCTGGCCAGTTCGGCGCGCGCCTTGGCGATCGAGCCGCCGAGGAGGGCGTCGCCCTCGGCGCCGAGAATGATGTTTTCGAGCACGGTGAAGTTTTCGACCAGCATGAAGTGCTGGTGGACCATGCCGATGCCGACCGCGATGGCGTCGTTGGGCGTGCGGATCGCCGTCGGCTTGCCCCCGACGCGGATCTCGCCGCTGTCGGCCTGGTAGAAGCCATAGAGGATCGACATCAGCGTCGACTTGCCGGCGCCGTTCTCGCCGACGATGCCGTGAATCGTGCCGCGGGGAATCTCCAGGTGGATGTCGCGATTGGCGTGGACCGCGCCGAAGCTCTTGTTGATGCCGATGAGTTCGATCGCCGCGTCCGCCATGCCCCTTCCCGCTTTTTTTATCGTTTGGTCAAATTGACTAGCATGCCGCCCAAGGCTTGCCAACGGCGGCCGCGCCGGCGCCCGCCACGTCCCCAGTGACCGGCCGGACAGTCACTCTCGACAAAAGCGGTCCCGCTTGTCAATTTCCCATGACCAGCGACGCAAAGATAGTCGCTGTCCCGGAGGTGCCCATCGTCATGCCCGCAGACCGACTGACGACCCTGGAAATCCGCGCCGCGGAACAGGAAAAGACGATCGAGGAGCTTTCCGGGCAAATCGCAGAGCAATGGAAGGTCATCGAGCGCCTGCGCAAGTCACTCGAACAGGTCGGCGACCGGTTCGCAGACCTCGAAGAGCGTGCCGGGCCGCGCCACGAGGCGGGCAGGCCGCCGCACTGGTGACCCGCCGGTACCGGCGGACGGGAGGACGAGGGTGGCGAACGATCCGGACCAGATGACGCGCGCCGGCAACTACGTGCTCGGCCTGATGGACCGCAGGGAGCGCGAGCGTGCCGAGCACGATCTCGAGATCGATCCTGGTTTCCGCGACGCGGTGTTCCGAGTCGCCGAGCGCATGCACATGTTCGACTCGGCCGGAGCGACGAAGGCCGCGGGGAAGGACGACTGGTCGGCGGTCGCGGCACGGATCGCCGAGATGCCGCAGATGCGCGGGGCCACGGGCGACCTCAGCGAGGCGGAGGCCGAGGCGGGGCGCGCCGGGATCATCGCGCCGTCGCCCGTCGCCAGGCGGAGGGAGCGGCCGCATCGACTGCGCGCCTTCGCCACGGGCGCGGCGATCGGCGTGGCGCTGTTCGCCGCCGGCGCAGCGGGATATTTCCTGGCATCGCGCTCGGGAACGGCAGCGCCCGCTTTGCTCGCCGTGCTCGAAACCGCCGACGGGAACGCCGGCGCGGTACTCGAGATCGGCGCCGACCGGTCGCTGCGCCTCGTCGCCGCCGTCGAACTTGCAGTGCCGGAGGGCCGGTCGATCGCGCTGTGGACACTTGCTGGAGGAGACGGCGCGCCGGTTCGGATCGGTCCGATCGCGCGCGCCGGATCGCAGGTCCTGCCCGGTGGAGGCTTTCCCGAGGCGAGGGCTGGACAGATCTTCAGGCTCGTCCTCGAATCCGCATCCGGCGAAACGACGCCGGGCGCCGTTCTCGCCGAAGGCGCCGCCCGCCCGGTGCTCGTCCCCTGACGTAATCGGTCAGACGGACGAAACCAGCCAGAAGGCGCTTCCGCCGGCGGCGAGCGCCAGGGCGGTCGCCACTGCCAGCGGTATCGAATAGCGCAGCGGCCCGGCGGCCATCGCCAGCGCCAGCCGGACGACGGCGTTGGCCGCGAGCGCAGCGAGCACCGCCTGGCCGACCACGGCGACTCCGACCGCGCCACCGGCCGCGCGCAGCGCGCTGAGCACCGCCACGTCGACATCGAATGTGCCCGAGATGGCCGACGTGACGATGACGCCGCCGCCGCCGAAACGGTCTGCCAGCGCGGCGCTGATCGTGGAGACGACGGCAAAGGAGACGGCGAAGAGGGCGAGCGGACCGAGCTCGAAGGGATTGCGCACGGCGGAGGCGCCGGGATCCTTGCCGGTGTCGCGCGAGACGAACAGGAAACCGCAGACGCCGAAGACGGCCGCCGCGACGACCGCCGGCGCGCCGACGGTGAGGATCACCTCCGGTGCGAGCAACAGCACCACGGCGCAGACGCGCAGCACCGAAACCATCGCCGCCAGCGATGCGGCGCCCGACAGCGCCAGCGCGTTGGAGGCACCCTTGGCATGGCGGGCGAACGCCACCGTCACCGCCGTTGACGACACCAGCGCGCCGGCGATCCCGCTCACCAGCAGGCCGCGTGACGGGCCGAGCATGCGCACCGCAATGTAGCCGAGATAGGAGATCGCCGCGACGATGACGGTGAACAGCCAGATCTCGAAGGGGTTGAAACCGCCCCAGGGATCGAGGGCGCGGTCGGGTAGCAGCGGCAGACCGATCGCCGTCATCACCGCGAGCACCAGCGCCGAACGCAACTCCACCCAGGACAGGCGCTGCAAGAGGCCGTGCAGGAGTTCGCGGCCGGCGAGCACGGCGGCGAGCGCCGCCCCGGCGGCCGCCGCGGCACGGTAGTCGCCGGAAACCGCCAGCGCTCCCAGCGCGAAGACGCCGAGGCCGGCGACGACGCCGGTGACGCTGAAGGTCTCGTCGCGCGCCGCTTCGCGCGCCTGGTACCAGGCGAAGATGACGGCGAAGCCGAGGAAGCCGGCGGCAAGCACGAGCGTGCTGTCGAGAGACTGCGCCAGCGCGGCGAAGACGCCGCCGACCAGTCCGACGAGGCCGAAGGTGCGGATGCCGGCCGTCCGGCTCCCCGCCGGTGCGTCGCGCTCGCGCCAGCCGCGCTCGAGGCCGACGATCAGGCCGATCGCCAGCGCCAGGCCGAGGCGCGCGATCAGCGTGTCCAAGACGGATTCCCATGTGCGGGAACGTCGCACGACCGCGACGTTCGCCGGCTGCGCCGGTCCCAGCCGTCGGCGACAATCGTCATATCAGCTGCACTCCATCCCCTCCGCGGCCGGCATTCAGTCAGGACGGTCGCGACGATAGCCTCGCCCGCGTCCACTCGACAATCTGCCGGGTCGACATGGCGCCGGAACTGCGGCCGATCTCAATTCCGCCGCGGAACAGGAGAAGCGACGGGATGCCGCGGATGCCCATGCGCCCGGCGATCTCCTGTTCGTTGTCGGAGTTGAGCTTGATCACCCTGACATGGGGCTCGAGATCCTTCGCCGCCGCCTCATAGGCTGGCGCCATCGACCGGCAGGGGCCGCACCAGGGCGCCCAGACGTCGACGAGGACGGGAATGGTGCTCCGCGAGACCTGACGCTCGAACATCGTGCGGTCGACATCGGCCGGGTGACCGGAGAACAGCCGCTCGCCGCAGACGCCGCATTTCGCGGCATGCGCCTTCGCCGTCGCCGGCACCCTGTTGACGCCCGCACAATGCGGGCAGACGACATGCTCCGTTTCGCTCATTTCACAGGCTCCTCGCTGGTGGCCGGGCGCCGAGTGGTACCGGCCGGTTCCTTGTCGCCCGCGGTCGCGGCTGCCCGCCGCCGAGCGCGCGCAACGCGTTGACGATCACCGCCACGTCGATCGCCTCCTGGGCCAGCGCGCCAGCCACGGGCGGCAGGTAGCCGAAGGCGGCGACGACCATGCCGACGCCCGACAAGGCGAGGCCGGCGACGATGCTCTGCATGGCGATCGCGCGGCTGCGCCGGGCGACATCGACGGCGTCGGCGACCAGCGCCAGGCGATCGGCGAGGACGACGACGTCGGCGGCTTCCGACGACGCGGTGGCGCCGCGCGCGCCCATCGCGACGCCGACGCTCGCCGCAGCCAGCGCCGGCGCGTCGTTGATGCCGTCGCCGACCATCAGTACCGGGCCACGGGCTTTTTCCGCCGCGACCGCGGCGACTTTCTCCGCCGGGCTTCGGTCGGCGAAGACCTCGTCGATGTCGAGTTTCGCGGCGATCGCAAGCGCGGTCTCGGCATCGTCGCCGGTGACCATGACGATGCGGCCGACGCCGGCCTCGCGCAAGCCGGCAATGGCTTCCGCCGCGTCCGGACGGATGCCGTCGCCCAAAGACAGGACCGCGGCGAGTTCGCCATCGACAGCAACGAAGACGCGCAACGCGGCATGGCTGTTGCCGCCGTCGCCGGTCGCGGCGGCCCAAGCCGGCAGCGAAGCGTCACCGACGACCAGCGAGCGCGAGCCGGCGCGAACGGCGTGGCCGTCGATCGTGCCCTCGAGGCCGGAGCCTCTGTGTTCGAGTACGTCCCGCGGCCGCGACAGCGTGACCCCGGCCCGTCTTCCGGCGGATACCAGGGCCTCGGCCAGGACGTGGTGCGACGCCTGTTCCAGCGAGGCGACGAGGCGCAGCGCCTCCATGGCCTCCATTCCGGGCGCGGTGTCGAGGGACAGGAGTTGGGCGCCTCCTTCGGTCAGCGTGCCGGTCTTGTCGAAGATGGCGGTGCGCACCTGCGCCATCGCCTCCAGTGCGGCGCTGCCCTTCATCAGAACGCCGAGGCGGGCGGCGCGCGAGACGCCGCCGATGAAGGCAACCGGCGCGGCGAGGATCAGCGGGCAGGGCGTGGCGACGACCAGCACGGCGAGGCCGCGCACGGGATCGCCGGAGAGCAGCCAGGCGGCGGCGGCGGCGATCAGCACCGCGGGCAGGAGAACCAGAGCGAAACGGTCGGCCATGCGGATGAACGGCGCCTTGGCCGTCTGCGCCGCCTGGACCATGCGCACGATGCCGGCATAGGTGCTGTCGTCGGCGGTGCGCGACGCCCTGTAGTGGAAGGCTTCGCCGGCGTTGACGGTGCCGCTGCGCAGCTGGTCGCCGGCCAGCCGCCGCACCGGGATCGGCTCGCCGGTGACCGCCGATTCGTCGACGACGCTGCGGATGTCGACGAGCACGCCGTCGACGGGCAGCAACTCGCCGGCGCGGACAAGGAGTTCGTCGCCGATGCGCACCGCTTCGACGGGCACGTCCTCCAGGTGCGAATCCACGCGGCGGTGGGCGGTGCGCGGCGTGCGGTCGGTCAGTGCGCGCAATTCGCGCTCGGCGCGACCGCGGGCGAAGTCCTCGAGCGCGTTGCCGCCAGCATACATGATGGCGACGACGATGCCGGCGAGCGGCTCGCCGAGCAGCAGCGCCGTCGACATGGAGAACAGGGCGATGGCGTCGACGCCGACGCGGCCCATGAGGAAATCGCGGACGATCGAGACGGCGAGGCCGACGACGACGGGAAGCGTCGCCGCACCCCAGATTCCGCCGGCGAGCTCCGGCATGTCGTGGAGATACGCCGCAGTGCCGGCGAAGATGCCGACGAGGGCAAGTGCCAGCAGCGCCCGGTGGACGAACCGTTCACTCACCTTTGCGTACCCCCTCGACGCGGCCGCTCAGAGGCCTTCGACGACATCCTTCAGGAGGCCGCGCACCGTATTGGCGACCTCGCCCAGGGACGGATTCGAGATCGCCGACATCGACGCGACCGGATCGACCGCCGACACTTCGACCTGGCCCGGCGCCGCCTCCGTGACGATGACGTTGCAGGGCAGCATGGTGCCGATCTTGTCCTCCGCCTGGAGCGCCTTGTAGGCGTAGTGCGGATTGCAGGCGCCAAGAATGACGTAGGGCTTGAAGTCGACGCCGAGCTTCTTCTTCATCGTCGCGCTCACATCGATCGTCGTCAGCACGCCGAATCCCTTGCCTGCCAGCGCCTTGGTGACGTGCTCGACGGCTTCGTCGAACGGCATGGCGACGGTCTTGGTGAAATGATAGCTCATGGGTCCAGTCTCCCTTGCTCCGGCGACGTGATCGCGTCCGCCTGAAACCTGTCATCGGAACGGCCATTGAGGCCGACGAATGCGCCGCCACATTGATCCGCGTCAAGGTTGCGCCGCCGACCTCTCATATGGGTAGCCGCGACGACAGTGCGATGCGGCGCGCCGCCGCGCGTGTCGGTTGAACTGTCATCAAGGCCGGGCGATCCTGTGGCATAAACGAAGCAGAGAAAACGAGGGTTCCTTTCATGACCATCCGCAATCTCGAATTCGCCGTCCGCCCGCGGTCGGTCGCCGTCATCGGCGCCTCGATCCGCGACGGATCGGTCGGCAAGGTGGTGCTCGACAACATCGTCGACGGCGGTTTCGAGGGAGACATCTGGCCGATCAATCCGAAGTACGACACGATTGGCTCGTTGCGGTGCTACCCCGATGCCGAGGCGCTGCCCGGCGTGCCGGACCTGGCGGTGATCGTGACGCCGCCGGACACGGTTCCCGGCATCATCACCGCGCTTGGCAAGCGGGGCACGCGTGCCGCGGTGGTCATCACCGCAGGGCTGACGATCCGCAACGGTCTTCGGCAGAAGATGCTCGACGCCGCCAGGCCTTACCTCTTCCGCATCATCGGCCCGAACACGCTCGGCCTGATGATCCCGCCGGTGAAGCTGAATGCCGGCTTCGCCCACATGGCGGCCAAGCCGGGCGGGATCGCGCTGCTGTCGCAGTCGGGCGCCATCGCCACGGCACTGGTCGACTGGGCCGCGGCGAACAATCTCGGCTTCTCGCAGATCGTGTCGCTGGGCGACATGGCCGACGTCGACGTCGGCGACTATCTCGACATGCTCGCCGGCGACATGAAGACCCACGCGATCGTCATGTACCTGGAAAGCGTCCCCAATCCCCGCAAGTTCATGTCGGCGGCGCGCGCGGCGGCGCGCATCAAGCCGGTCGTGGCGATCAAGGCAGGCCGGCACGAGCAGTCGGCGAAGGCGGCAGCGACCCACACCGGTGCGCTGTCCGGGGCCGACAGGGTGATCGACGCGGCGCTGTCGCGCGCGGGCATCCTGCGGGTGCTCGGCCTGTCCGAACTCTTCGACGCCGCCGAGACGCTGTCGCGCTTCAAGCCGCTGGCCCGGGCGCGTGTCGGCATCGTCACCAATGGCGGCGGCGCCGGCGTGCTCGCCGTCGACCGGCTGATCGACTGCCGGGGCGAACTCGCGGAACTCTCCGAGGAGACCATCACGCTGCTCGACCACCACCTGCCGCCGACCTGGTCGCGCGCCAACCCCGTCGACATCATCGGCGACGCCGCCGCGGAGCGCTACAAGGCGGCGGTCGAGGCAGTCGCCGCCGATCCGGGCACCGATGCGATCATGGTACTGAACTGCCCGACAGGGCTTGCCTCGCCGACCGATTCCGCGACCGCCGTCGCCGCCCTTACGACGAAGGGCCGGATCAACGGCAAGCCGGTTCTGACCTGCTGGCTCGGCGAGGAGACGGCGCGCAACGGCCGCCATATCCTTCAGGAGGCCGGCGTCGCCAGCTTCGAGACGCCGGCCGACGCGGCGAACGCCGTCGCCTATCTCAGCGACTGGTCGCGGGCGCAGAAGGCGCTGACACGCGTACCGTCGAGCCACGGCGACGACAGGGCCGGCGGCCGCGAAGCCGTGCTCGCTATCTTCCGGGCCGTCGCCGCCGACGGCCGCCGCATCCTCACCGAACCCGAGGCCAAGGCAGCCATCGCCGCCTACGGCATCCCGGTTCCCGAGACTGCCGTCGCGTCGACGCCGGCGGAGGCGAAAAAGGCCGCGGCGCGGATGCTCGCGGGCGGCGGCAGCGTCGTCGTCAAGCTCCTGTCCAAGGCGATCTCGCACAAGTCCGACATCGGCGGCGTGGTGCTCAACATCGAGACACCGGAAGCCGCCCAGGAGGCTGCCAGGGCGATCCTGGAGCGCGTCCGCAAGGCGGCGCCCGAGGCCGACATACAAGGGTTCGCCGTGCAGCCGATGGTCATGCGCAAGAACGCCTACGAGTTGATCCTCGGGGTCAGCCGCGATCCGATCTTCGGACCAGTGGTGCTGTTCGGTTCCGGCGGGGTTTCGGTCGAGGTCGTCGACGACACGGCGATCGCGTTGCCGCCGCTCGACGACGTGCTCGCGGGCGACCTGATCGACCGCACGCGTATCGGCCGCCTGCTCGCCGGCTTCCGCGACCGCAAGCCGGCCGACCGCGCGGCGATCGCTGACGCGCTGAACGGCCTGTCGCAGATGATCGTCGACTTCCCCTGCATCGCCGGCATGGACATCAACCCGCTGCTCGCCGATGCCGATGGCGTCGTGGCGCTCGATGCGCGGCTGGAAATCGATCCCGCCGCCGTGGAACAGCCCGGACCGAACCCGGCCCTCGCGATCAGGCCGTATCCCGCGGGGTGGGACGCCGACATCGGCGCAGGCGATCACAGCTACCACATCCGCCCGATCAAGCCGGCGGATGTCGGGCTCTATCCGGACTTCCTCGCCAAGGTGTCGCCCGACGACATCCGCCTGCGCTTCCTTTCGCCGAGGCGCAGCTTCCCCGACGAGATGCTGCTCAGGCTGACCCAGCTCGACTACGACCGCGACATGGCCTTCGTGGCGCTGGCCTCGGGGACGGGGGAACTGGCCGGCATCGGCCGGCTGTCGTCGGATCCCGACCGAACGGTCGCGGAGTACGCGCTGCTGGTGCGCACGGACCTGCAGGGCCACGGGCTCGGCTGGGCGCTGCTCAAGCGCATCATCGACTACGCCCGCGCCGAAGGGATTGGCCGCATCACCGGCATGGTGCTGCGCGAGAACGTGAAGATGCTGGCGATGTGCCGCGAGTTCGGCTTCACGCTCGCCCACGACGTGGATGAGCCGGGGATCTACCAGGTTTCGCTCGACCTCGCGGAGAAGAGCCTCAAGCCGACATGAGGCGGTTCAGCCGGACGTCGTCGAGCAGCGAGCGGGTGACGCCGCCGAGCACCCACTCGCGCAGGCGGCTGTGCCCGTAGGCGCCTGAAACGACCAGGTCGGCATGGAGACCCGCGGCGAATTCGGCGAGCCGGACGCCCTCGTCGCGCCCCGGCAAGACCTCGCCGCGCGCCTTGATGCCGTGACGGCCGAGCCAGGCGACGACGTCGGCGACGCTGTCGCGGCTCTGGCGCGATCCGTCGGGATCGACGGTCGCGACGACCACCTCGGTGGCCCGCGACAGGAACGGCACGGCGTCGGCGACGGCGCGCCGCGCCTCGCGCCCGTCCTTCCACGCGACCAGCGCCTTGCGCGCCAGAAGATGCTCGGCCCCGGCCGCCGAGACGAGCACGGGACGTCCCGCATGGAGCAGGAGGTCGCCGAGGTCGGTGGCGCGATAGGCACTGCCGGCGCGGGCGCCTTCGGGCGCGCCGGTGACGATCAGGTCGGCCATGCGCGCCGAGCGGACGAGCAGGCGCGTCGGGTTCATGACGTCGCCGCGCCATTCGGTCTCGATGCCGTCGCCGACGAGGCCGGCGAACTTGCCGCGCAGGTGATCCAGGCGCGCTTCGATGTCGCCGCGCTGGCGCTCCAGCATCTCCCCGTCGACGACCATGCCCTCCATCGTCACCATCGGAGGGACGATGTCGGCGGCCGAGCAGCCGATCAGCCTGGCGCCGAACTGCCGCGCCAGGTCGGCCGCGAGCTTGATCAGCGGCGTGACGGGACCGTCGATGTCGATGTTCACCAGGATCGATTTGTAGGCCATGTCCGATCTCCCTCCGGCGGATGGTATCGCTGTCAGCATAGCGTCACGGCGCCGCCGCGTCTCGCTCCGAACGCAGACGTTCCATGGACCGGGCCGCGGCGCCTGTCCTGTTCACTTCTGCAGCGACTCGATATAGCCGGCGAGCTGGTGGATACGCTCTTCGGTGACGATCTCGCCGCCGGAGGGACCGAAGGTGACGGCGTCCTCCTCGAGAAACTGGCGGCCCCACACCGGCATGTCGCGTTCGCCGTGACCGGGTACGACGAATCGGCCATCGATGGTGGCGAAGACGCGGAAATAGGGGAACTCGCCGCCATTCGCCTCGGCGAGCCGGGTCAGGTCGGTCGGCCGCTTCACGAGTTCGTCGGCGAGCGGCCCATCGCCCTCGCCGCTGGTGCCGTGACAAACGGCGCAGGAGTTGAGGAACTCGGCCTGGCCGTAGGTCATCTCCTGGGCGGCGGCGCCCTGCGCCAGGGCAAGAATGGTCGCCGACGCGGCGAGGAGGACGTAAAGCTTCGGCACGCTTGCTCTCCGGTTGATGCACCGGAACCGTAGAAGCGGGAGGTCCGCCGGTCCTTGACGCGGATCAAGAACGGATCAGATCGATACGCGGAGGGGCATTGATCCAACGCAACGATTTGCACGGGCCGTCGCGATAACTACAAGAAAAAACCGCATCATCGCGCGGAGAAGAAGGGAGATTTCATTATGCCGTTCAAGACCATCCTCGCCGTCGTCGGCGTCGACCAGGGAGACCGCGACATCGAGACGGCCGTCGGTGTGTGCCGCGAGATCGGCGCGCATCTTTCCGTCCTCGTACTCGGACTCGCCTCGCCGCCGCCCGTCGGCGCCTACGCGGCGGTCGTTTCCGACACCTGGATGGAGGAACGTGACGCGGACATGAAGCGGCTGGCGGCGAGAGTCGACGCCATCGAGGGTCTCGTGGCGAAGGAGGGCATTACCGCCGACGTCGAGTGCGAGTACGCGGAAATGGCGTGGACCGACGCGGTGGCCGGCCGCCGCGCCCGCTATGCCGACCTGACGCTGCTTGGGCCGGATCTCCTCGCCGACGGCGACCTCAAGAACTACGTCATCAACGGCGCCTTGTTCGATTCGGGCCGCCCGCTGCTGCTCTCGCCCGCCGGTCAGAAGACGACGCTGCGGCCGAAGCGGATCATGCTGGCATGGGATTCGCGCATCGAGGCGTCGCGCGCCGCGCGCGAAGCCGTCGACCTGATCGCAGCGGCCGACGAGGTCAGGGTCGCCCTGGTCGATCCCGAGACCGGCGACCTCGCACAGGGCGACGAACCCGGCGCCGACGTCGCCGCATGGCTCGCCCGCCACGGCGCCAAGGTCTCCGTCGATCGCCTCGCCAGCGGCGGCCGCTCCGTGGTCCGCGTTCTGCGCCAGCACGCGGTCGACTGCGGCGCGGAGATGATCGTCATGGGCGGATACGGCCACTCGCGCATGCGCGAACGGATCTTCGGCGGCGTTACCAGGTCGATGGTGGACGAGCCCCCGATGCCGGTCTTCATGGCGCGGTAATGCGTCCGCGGCAATTGCGGCCGGCCACGGCAATCCGGCCGCGGCGGGCAGTCCGGGCGACAGCAAGGGGAGCATCCCGATGAAAAAGCTGGTACCGGCCATCATGGCGCTCTGCCTCGCGGCGCCCGCCATGGCGGCGGACGATGCCGAGAGCATCGCGCACGGCAAGGCGCTGGTGGAGGCGAACTGCGCGCGCTGTCACGGCGTGGGCGCCGACGACGCCAGCGCCCACCCCGAGGCGCCGCCGTTCCGCACGCTTTCCGAGCGCTATCCGCTGGACGCGCTGGAGGAGGCGTTCGTCGAGGGCATCACGACCGGTCATCCGGATATGCCGGAGTTCGTCGCGACGCCCGAGCAGGTAGCCGACATCCTCGCCTACATCGACACGCTGCAGCCTTGAGCAGGCGGGCCCGGCGATGACGGTGCTCGACCTCCTCGACCCAGGCGCAAGGCGATCGATCGCCGCGTTGCCGCGCAGCAACGTGCCGCGCGGCACGGTGTTGTTCCGGCCGGGCGATGAGCCGGGCGGCTTCCTTCTCGTCACCGAGGGCGTCATCGACGTCTACCTGGTCGGTCGCTCGGGGCGCGAGATGCTGCTCTACGAGGTCGGATCGGGGCAGACCTGCATCCAGACGACGCTCTGCCTGCTCGGACGCCAGCCTTATTCGGGAGAGGCAGTGGCGCGCACGGACGCCGGTTTCGTGATGGTACCGAAGGCCGCCTTCGCCGACCTCCTCGCCGACTCGGAAGCGTTCAGGAGCTTCGTCTTCGGCGCTTTCGGCAACCGCCTGAAGGAGGTCATGGCGCTGCTCGAAAAGGTCGCCTTCGTCCGCGTCGAGGCGCGCCTCGCCGGCGAGATCCTGCGGCGCGCGGACGAGAGCGGCGTCGCCGCCGCCACCCACCAGGAACTGGCTACCGCGATCGGATCCGTGCGAGAGGTCGTCTCGCGGCGTCTGGAAGCGCTGGAGAAGTCCGGCCTGGTGCGGCTGGAGCGCGGCCGCGTCGCCATCGCCGACAGGCCGCGGCTGGCGAACATGGCACGCGACGCCGGGTGACCTAGTCACAGACGCCGAGGGCGCATCGTGCGATAGAGGATCGTCCCCCGGGGAAATCCGGCGTCAGCCAAGGAGGCAACACATGTTCAAGACCAATGTCGGTTCGGCCGATCGCGTCATCCGCATCGTGCTCGGAGCGGCCATCCTCAGCCTGTTCTTCATCTATCCCGACGCGTCGTGGCGCTACTACACGCTGATCGGCATCGTGCCGATCCTCACCGCGCTCGCCGGCACCTGCCCGCTCTATTCGATCCTCGGCCTGTCCACCTGCCCGGTGCGAAAGGCCTGAAGCCAAGTTCCTGGAAGCATGAAAGGCCGGCTGCGGGGTCACCCGCGGCCGGCCTTTTCCATTCGCCTCGTGGGTCAGGTGCGCAGCACCCGATAGATCGCCGGGATCACCAGAACGGTGAGCAGCGTCGAGGACGCCAGGCCGAACAGCAGCGAGATCGCCAGGCCCTGGAAGATCGGGTCGGTCAGGATCACCGCCGCGCCGATCATCGCCGCGAGCGCGGTGAGCAGGATAGGCTTGAAGCGGATCGCGCCTGCGATCAGCAGCACCTCGGTCAGCGGCCGGTCGGGCGTCGATGCGTGCCGGATGAAGTCGACCAGCAGGATCGAGTTGCGCACGATGATGCCGGCGAGCGCGATGAAGCCGATCATCGAGGTCGCCGAGAAAGGCGCGCCGAACAGCCAGTGGCCGCCGAGGATGCCGATGAAGGTCAGCGGTATCGGCGTCAGGATGACGAGCGGCACCTTGAACGAGCCGAACTGGGCGACGACGAGGATGTAGATGCCGAGCAGGGCGACGCCGAAAGCAGCGCCCATGTCGCGGAACGTCACCCAGGTCACCTCCCATTCGCCGTCCCACAGGAGCACCGGCGCGCTCTCGTCCTCGGGCTGGCCGTTGAGCGCGATCACCGGCTTGGTCAGTCCGGTCCAGTCCTGCGCGTCGATCGCCTCCTGGACAGCGAGCATGCCGTAGAGCGGCGCCTCGAAGTCGCCGGCGAGTTCGGCGGTGACCATCTCCGCGGCGCGGCCGTTGTGGCGGAACACCGGGAAGGAAGCATGTTCCTCGGCTACGCGGACGACGTCACCCAGCTCGACGACGCCGCGGTCGCCGGGCAGCACGTTCGCCGGGATCGGCGTCGCCAGGAAGCGCTCGTCCAGCACGCGGTCGCCGCGGGGACGCTCGACGCGGATCGGCACCGGCTGGCGGCCGCCGCCGCGATGCGAGTAGCCGACCGTCCTGCCGCCGTTGAGGATGGCGATCGTATCGAACACGTCGCCCTCTTCGACGTGGAAGAACTCGGCGTCGTCGGTCGATACGGTGAGCCGCATCCGGCGGGCCGGCTGGCCGTAGGAATTGTCGACGTCGACGATGTAGGAGACCGAACGGAACGCCTCCTCGACCTTCGCCGCAACCTGGCGCCGCGTCTCGGCGTCTGGCCCGTAGATTTCGGCGAGCAGCGTCGCCATGACCGGCGGCCCCGGAGGCGGTTCGACGACCTTGAGGCTCGTCCCGGGCGGCACCGGGATCGCCGCGATCTTCTGGCGGATGTCGAGCGCGAGATCGTGGCTCGAGCGGTCGCGGTCGGCCTTGGGCAGGAGATTCAGGGCGACGTCGCCCATCTGCGGCTCGGCCCGGAGGTAGGAATGGCGCACCAGGCCATTGAAGTTGAACGGCGCCGCAGACCCGGCATGGGTCTGCACCGAGCGCACCTCCGGCAGTTCGAGCACGATTCCCGCGACCGCCTGGGCGACCGCGTCGGTCGCCTCGACGGACGAGCCTTCGGGCAGGTCGATGACGACCTGCAGCTCCGACTTGTTGTCGAAGGGCAGCAGCTTGACCGTGACGTCCTTGGTGTAGAACAGCGCCAGCGAGCCGAGGGTCAGCACCCCGACCGCGAGCAGGAAGGTCCAACTCGCCGTCTTCGACGACAGGATCGGGCGGGCGACCGCGGCATAGGCGCGCCCCAGCCCGCCGATGGCGTCATGCTCGCCATGGCCATGGATCGGCGCCTTGCCGGCGAACTTCAGCATCAACCACGGCGTCACCATGACGGCGACGAAGAAGGAAAAGATCATCGCCGCCGAGGCGTTGGCGGGGATCGGGCTCATGTAGGGGCCCATCATGCCCGACACGAACAGCATCGGCAGGAGCGCGGCGACCACTGTCAGCGTGGCGACGATGGTCGGGTTGCCGACCTCGGCGACCGCCTCGATCGCGGCCTGCTTGCGGTCGCGCCCGTCGCGCATTCCCCAGTGACGCGCCGTGTTCTCGATGACGACGATGGCGTCGTCGACGAGAATGCCGATCGAGAAGATCAGCGCGAACAGCGACACGCGGTTCAGCGTGTATCCCATCACGCGGGAGGCGAAGAGCGTGAGCAGGATGGTCACCGGGATGACCACGGCGACGACCATGGCTTCGCGCCGGCCGATCGCCACCCAGACCAGGATGATGATCGACACGGTCGCCAGGCCGAGATGGTAGAGGAGCTCGTTGGCCTTCTCGTTGGCAGTCTCGCCGTAGTCGCGGGTCACCTCGACGGCGAAGTCGTGCGGGATCAGCGTGCCTTCGAGCAGTTCGACACGCTCGAGGATCGCCTCGGCCACGGTGACGGCGTTGGCGCCGGCGCGCTTGGCGACGGCCAGCGTGACGGACGGCACGCGCACGACGCCGTTCTCGCCCTTCATCACGGTGGAGACGAGTGCGTCGCTCGTGTCGGCGGCGAAGGCCACGTCGGCGACGTCGCGGACATAGACCGGGCGGCCGTCGCGCGAGGTAAGCAGCAGGTTCGCCACCTCGGCGGGCGAATCGAGCGTCTCGCCGGCAACGATCTCGATCTGCTCGCCCGCATCGCGAACCAGGCCAGCCGGGAACGCGCTGTTGGCGCCCGAGACCTTGCCGGCTAGCTGCTGCAAGGTGACGCCGTAAAGCGCGAGTTTGGTCGGATCGGGGGCGATGCGGATCATCTCGCCGGTCTCGCCGACAAGATAGGTCAGGCCGACATTGTCGATCTTGGCGATCTCGGTACGCAGTTCGCGCGCCACCCGCGTCAGGTCGTTGGCGGTGACGCGGTCGGCCACCTCGGCTTTCGGCGACAGCGTCAGTGCCACGATGGCGACGTCGTCGATGCCGCGCCCGACGATCAGCGGCTCGGGAATCCCGACGGGGACGCGGTCCATGTTGGCACGAACCTTGTCGTGGACGCGCAGAACCGCGGCGTCCGAAGAGGTGCCGACGATGAAGCGCGCGGTGACCATGACGTAGTCGTCGCGGCTCTGCGAATAGACGTGCTCGACGCCGTCGATGCCCTTGACGATCGTCTCCAGTGGCTCTGTGACAAGCTTCACAGCGTCGTCGGCCTTGAGGCCGGCGACGCTCACATGGATGTCGACCATCGGCACCGAGATCTGCGGCTCCTCCTCGCGCGGCAATGTGAGCAGCGCGACGATGCCGAAGGCGAAGGCGGCGAGCAGGAAGAGCGGGGTCAGCGGCGAGCCGATGAAGGCACGCGTCAGACCTCCGGCGATGCCGAGGCCGGTTGGCTTGATATTCATGGCACGACCACGACGTCACCGGGCGCGAGGCCGGTCAGGATTTCAACATAGGCACCGTCGGGGCGGACGACCGCTTCGCCGAGCACGACCGTGCGCTCGGCATGATCGCCATGTCCCTCGACGGAGACGAAATCGATGCCCGAGCGCGTGCTGACGGCGGCCCTCGGGACGATCAGCGCCGAGCGTTCTCCGACGGGGACCTCGACGAGCACGCGGGCATCGACGAAGGCGGTGTCGAGCGCATCGACCTCGACGTCGGCGATGACGCGGCCGTTCTGGATCTGCGGGTAGATCTTGGCCAGCCGGCCGTTGGATTCGGCGCCGTTCGCCGTGATGCGGATCGAAGCGTCCTGCTCCAGCAGCGCCGCATGGCGCTCGGGAATGGCCAGCCTGAGGAAGAAGCCGCCGCCGCCGATCGTCGCGACCGGCTCGCCGGCCATGATCACCGCGCCGCGGGTGACCGGCACGGTGAGGATGCGCCCCTCGGACGGAGCCAGGACTTCACCCTCGGCACCCTGCTGGACGATCACCTCGCGCTGCGCCTGGGCGGACGCGATCTGATTGCGGGCGACGTCGACCTGGGTGCGCAGCTGGTCGAGGCGCTGCACGGTGATGACGCCCTTGTCGACCAGCGCCTGGCCGCGCTCGAGCTCGGCCTGCGCGGTCTCGTACTGAGACTGGAGCGCCCGCAACTGGGCATCCAGGGCGGCGATCTGGAAGGCGATCTTGTCGTCGCGCACGACGGCGATCTTCTGCCCGGACTTGACCGAGTCGCCCTCGCTCACCACGAGCTCGACGACAATGCCGCCGATGCGGGCGCGAGCGGGCACGGTGTCACGTGCCTCGACGCGTCCGTAGACCGCTTTCCATTCGGTGATTTCGGTCGGCTGCAGCGTGAGGGCACCGGCAAAGGCCGGTCCCGTCACGAGCAGGCTCGCAAGGGCCAGGGCAGTACGCATGTCGGGTGTCCTAGAATGCGCAGCCCGGCTTGACGCCGAGCTTGCGAAAGATGGAGGCGGCGGGGCAGAAGCCGGTGAAGGACGATTGCAACAGGTTCAACCCGATGAAGACGGTGAACCACATGAAATAAGGCGACACCCACATCGTGAGCGCCACCGACAGCAGCACCATGAAGCCGGCGAAGGCGAGGACGGAACGATCGAGAGACATGAACAACTCCGGTTTGTATCTGATTATATGATCATATACGCACTTCTTGTCGCCGGTTCAAGATGCAAAGTGCGCCGGTCGCCGGTCTGCGCGGGCGCCGTGCGGCGCCCGTGCACGAACCGTCAGTCGATCTTGATTTCCTTCAGCTTGTCGATGCCGAGCACCTGCAGGGCCAGCCGCTCGTAGAACGGCTCCGACTTGCCGGAACGGATCTTGTGCAGGAAGTACTTCTCGAAGCCGACCTTCGCCGTGTGCACCCAGCGTCCCGAAGAGGACCAGTTGACGTTGCGCGGCGGGATCTGCGGCTGCGCGACGAAGGCGATGCCCCCGTCGCCGAAGTCGGCGAGGCACACCGCGTTCCAGGTGCCCTGGGCGTCGGGCTCCTTGCCCTCGACGAGGCGGCCGATGTTGTGCGCGGTCGCGGTCACCATCGATTCGATCATGAAACCGGTCTTCGGCACGCCGACCGGAACCGGCGTCTTGCCCATCGGCGGAATGGCGACGCAGACGCCGACGGCGAAGACGTCCTTGAAGGTCGCGTTACGCTGGTGCTTGTCGACGGTGATGAAGCCGCGCGGATTGGTCAGGCCCTCGATGCCGTAGACGGCGCCGACGCCGCGGAAGGCCGGCAGCATCATGGTGTAGACGGTGGGCAGTTCGTGCGCCTGCTTGACCGTCCCGTCCTCAGCCATCTCCGAGACGAACAGCTTGCCCGGCTCGACCTTGTCGACCTTGGCGTTGCAGATCCACTTGATGTGGTGATTGCGCATCTCGCTCTCGAGCAGGCCCTTGGTGTCGCCGACGCCGTCGAGGCCGAGATGGCCGACATAGGGCTCGGAGGTGACGAAGGTCATCGGCACCCGGTCGCGCACCTTGGCGTCGCGCAGCGCCTTGTCGAGGATGAAGGCGAACTCGTAGGCCGGGCCGAAGCAGGATGCTCCCTGGACCGCGCCGATGACCACCGGGCCGGGGTTCTTGACCAGCACTTCGAACGCCGTCTTCGCCTGCAGCGCATGGTCGACATGGCAGATCGACTGGGTGTTGCCGGCCGGTCCGAAGCCCGGAATCTCGTCGAAGGCAAGCTCAGGACCGGTGGCGATGACCAGATAGTCGTAGTTGACCGAGGTGCCGTCCTCGAGGTCGATCCGCTTCTCCTGCGGGTGGACGCGCTTGGCGCCCTGCGAATAGAGCGTGATGTCGCGCTTGCTCATCACCGGACGCAGGTCGGCCTCGATGGCCGCGCGTTCGCGCCAGCCGACAGCCACCCAGGGGTTTGACGGGACGAAGGAGTAGTGCGTTCCCTTTGTGACGACGGAAACCTTGTGGGCCTTGCCGAGTTCGTCGCGCAATTCGTAGGCCATGATCGTGCCGCCGAGGCCGGCACCGAGTACAACAACGTGAGCCATGAGATTCCCTCCCGATGAGAAAGCGGCACCTCTGCTCTCGTGCCCGGCTTTCAGCGACAATCCTGCACCGGCTTTCACCGGCGTTCCTTGATATGCATCACTTGCGTCGCGGTCCGGATGATGCCGTGCGACGCGCAGGCGGCGAACGTCCGTCCTTGACAAGCCGCCGACGGCGACCCATGATATTAATACGTTTTGATATTATAAAGTGATCATATGCGCAACGCAAAAATCACCGAACTCGATCGCGTCGCCCGCGAGGCGTCGGACCTGCTCGGCGCCATGGCCAACGAGAAGCGGCTGATGATCCTCTGCCATCTCATCGACGGCGAGACGACGGTCAACGATCTGGCCACGCTGGTGGACATGAACCAGTCGGCCCTGTCGCAGCAACTCGCCAAGCTTCGGGCGCTGCGGCTCGTGGACACGCGCCGCGAGGCCCAGCAGATCTACTACCGGGTCGCATCGAAGGAGGTTGAGCGGGTTCTCGAGACGCTCTACGGCATCTACTGCGATCCGGAGACCAAGGTGGCGAAGAAGTTCGCCTGAGCCGTCTCCGTCAGGCCTGAACCCGGGCCCGCCGCGACAGGAGCGGCGCGACGAGGATCACGCCGACCGCGGCGACCGCGGCCAGGAACCAGGCGTATCCGCCCCAGCCATAGCGCTCGATGACATGACCGGCGAGCGGCGGACCGAAGACCGTGCCGAGCCCGCCGGTCTGCGCGACCAGCCCGATCGCCACCGCCACCGACCCGCCCGCCGGCACGATATAGGGCACCGCCGCGAACAGCGCCGAGGCGGTCACGCCCCCGGCTATGGCGAAGACGATTCCGGCGACGGTGGCTGTGGCGGCGCCCTGCGCGGAGAAGGCCGGGATGGCCGAGACGGCCGCTGCGGCGAAGCCCGCTGCCGCGAGCCAGGCGGCGACGCGGGCGCTGCCGCGACGCATGAACAGGCTCGCGAGCACGTTTCCGGCCGGCACGGCGAGCGCGACGGCGCCCGCGGACAGGAGCAGGTCGCCGCGGTCAGCGACGAAGGTGGGCATGAAGGCGAAGAAGCCGACCGACAGGATCACGTAGGCGCCGAACGCCAGCGCGGCCGCGACCACCGCCGGCGACATCGATGCGGAGATCGAGCGTCGGTGCTGGCTGTCCACCGCCGGAGCCCGTTCGGCGGCAACGTCGCCGACGCGCCGGAGCAGAAACGCCGAGCCCGCGGCGAAGGCGGCGAAGGCGGCGACGTTGGCCAGCAGGTAGAGCGCCGGGCCGGCCGAATGGACCAGCGCGGCGGCGAGGAAGTCCGCCGCGGCGAAACCGACGGGGACGAAACCGCCCCACAGCGCTAGCGCAACACCGCGCCAGGCCGGTGGCGACACCGTGGTCAGGATCGCCGGGATGGCTATGACCAGCGCCAGATAGCCCAGGCCCTCGACCAGCCTGGCGGCGAGGATGAGGACGGGCGACTGCAGGAGGGCGAGCGCGGCACCGCCCGCGACCAGCACCACCGACGACCAGACGAAGCTCTGGCGCGCGCCGAACGTACCGATCGCCCAGCCCGCCGGCAGGGCCAGGAGAGCGACGAAGACGCCGATGGCCGAGGTCAGCCAGCCGACCAGGACCAGCGACAGGCCGATTTCGTCGCGGTACCAGCCGACCAGCGGGGCGATCTTGCCAAGTTGCGCGCCGGCGAAAACGCCGGCGACGAGCAGCGCCGCGATGGCGGCCAGCCGCCGGAATCGATCGTCCGTCATTCTTCACCTGGCGAACCGGCGAGCACCGAAACGAAAACCGCCGGCCGTGAGGCCGGCGGTTCGAACTGCATCAGGATGCCGATCAGTACGGGCAGGCGTTGTCCGACATGTAGTCGTGGACCTGGATGGTCCCGGCGATGATGTCGGCCTTGGCCTTGTCGACCGCGGCCTGCATCTCGGCGGTGACCAGCGGCTTGTTGTTGTCGTCCATGGCGTAGTCGACGCCGCCTTCCTTGAGGCCGAGCACGTTGAAGCCGGTGGCGAAGGTGTCGTTCTTGGCGTCGTTGAAGGCGTTGTAGACGGCGACGTCGACGCGCTTCAGCATGGAGGTCAGCACCTTGCCGGGCTGCAGGCCGTTCTGGTTGGAATCGACGCCGATGCCGAGCTTGCCGGCATCCGCCGCCGCCTGCAGGACGCCGACGCCGGTGCCGCCGGCCGCCGCGTAGACGACGTCCGCGCCCTGGTCGATCTGCGACTTGGCGATCTCGCCGCCCTTGGTCGGGTCGTTCCAGGCAGCCGGCGTATCGCCGGTCATGTTCTGGATGACGTCGGTCGCGCCGGCCGCCTTGGCGCCGCCGACATAGCCGCAGCCGAACTTGCGGATCAGCGGGATGTCCATGCCGCCGACGAAGCCGACCTTCTTCGATGTCGAGGCCATCGCGGCCATCACGCCGACCAGGTACGAGCCCTCATGCTCCTTGTAGACGACCGAACGCACGTTCGGCTTGTCGACGACCATGTCGATGATGGCGAACTTGGTGTCGGGGAACTCGGTGGCGACCTTTTCCAGGGCCGCGGCCCAGGAGAAGCCGGCCATGACGATCGGGTTGTTGCCGTCCTCGGCGAACTTGCGCAGGGCCTGTTCGCGCTGCGCGTCGTTCTGGATTTCGAAGTCGCGGTAGTCGATGCCGGATTCGGCCTTGAACTTCTCGGCGCCCGTGTACGCCGATTCATTGAAGGATTTGTCGAACTTGCCGCCGAGATCGTAGATGATCGCCGGCTTGATGTCCGCGGCCGAGGCCGAGGCGGACATAGCGGTTGCGGCCAGGAGGCCGAGGACGAAACGCTTCATGTGATCCACACCCTGTCGGTTGCTATCCGTTTACAGCCGCCGCCGGAGCGCTTCCGAGAAGCCCGGCGGCGATGGCAGGGGGTTGCTTCCCCCGCTCATGCGGCACTCTTGCACGGCGCAAGGCAAAATTCACCTGGAATTTTGACCTTTTGGAAAAGGTGGCACCCCGGCCCGAATAAACCGTCCGGTTCACT
>CALFXR010000199.1 GCA_937958475.1 uncultured Mesorhizobium sp.
GCCACCCTCCCCTCGAGGGGGAGGGAAACGCCGAGCGCCGCCCACGCCCCGCCCCGCCCTCATCCGTCAGCGCGAGCGGAGCGAGCCGCGCAGGACGAGGGCGTCGCCGGCCCGCGCACGGCCATTGCGCCGAATCGGTCTTTTCTCTACAGGCTCGCCATGAACACGCACCCCGACACCGTCCTCATCGTCGACTTCGGCAGCCAGGTCACGCAGCTCATCGCGAGACGCGTCCGCGAGGCCGGCGTCTATTCGGAAATCGTGCCCTTCCAGTCGGCCGGCGAGGCCTTCGCCCGCGTCCGCCCGAAGGCGGTGATCCTTTCGGGAAGTCCCGCCTCCACCGTCGACATCGGCAGCCCGCGCGCGCCCGACATCGTCTTCTCCTCCGGCGTTCCCGTGCTCGGCATCTGCTACGGCGAGCAGACCATGTGCGCCCAGCTCGGCGGCAAGGTCGAGGCCGGCCACCACCGCGAGTTCGGCCGCGCCTTCATCGAGGTCGAGGGCGACTGCGCCCTGTTCGACGGCGTCTGGGCGAGGGGCACCCGCCACCAGGTGTGGATGAGCCACGGCGACCGCGTCACCGCCATCCCGCCCGGTTTCCGCATCGTCGGCACCTCGCCCGGCGCGCCCTTCGCCGCGATCGCCGACGAGGCGCGAAAATACTACGCCGTGCAGTTCCATCCCGAAGTCGTGCACACGCCGGACGGCGCCAAGCTGATCGCCAACTTCGTCCATCGCATCGCCGGGATCGCCGGCGACTGGTCGATGGCCGCCTATCGCCAGCAGGCGGTGGAATCGATCCGCCGCCAGGTCGGCTCCGGCAAGGTTATCTGCGCGCTGTCGGGCGGCGTCGATTCCTCGGTCGCCGCCCTCCTCATCCACGAGGCGGTCGGCGACCAGCTGACCTGCATCCTCGTCGACCACGGCCTGATGCGCAAGGACGAGGCGCAGAACGTCGTCGCCATGTTCCGCGAGCACTACAACCTGCCGCTGATCCTGGTCGACGCCGCCGACCGCTTCATCTCGGCGCTGGAAGGCGAAAGCGATCCCGAGAAGAAGCGCAAGACCATCGGCCGCCTGTTCATCGAGGTCTTCGAGGAGGAGGCGGGCAAGCTCGGCGGCGCCGACTTCCTCGCGCAGGGCACGCTCTATCCCGACGTCATCGAGAGCGTCTCGTTTACCGGCGGGCCCTCGGTCACCATCAAGAGCCACCACAATGTCGGCGGCCTGCCCGAGCGCATGAACATGAAGCTCGTCGAGCCGCTGCGCGAGCTGTTCAAGGACGAGGTGCGCGTGTTGGGCAAGGAGCTCGGCCTGCCCGACCACTTCATCGGCCGCCATCCGTTCCCCGGCCCGGGCCTCGCCATCCGCTGCCCCGGCGGCGTGACCCGCGAAAAGCTCGCCATCCTGCGCGAGGCCGACGCCATCTATCTCGACGAGATCCGCAAGGCCGGCCTCTACGACGCCATCTGGCAGGCCTTCGCCGTGCTGCTGCCCGTGCAGACCGTCGGCGTCATGGGCGACGGCCGCACCTACGAGTTCGTCTGCGCGCTGCGCGCCGTCACCTCGGTCGACGGCATGACCGCCGACTTCTACCACTACGACATGGCCTTCCTCGGCGCCGCCGCCACCCGCATCATCAACGAGGTGCGCGGCATCAACCGCGTCGTCTACGACGTCACCTCCAAGCCGCCCGGCACCATCGAGTGGGAGTGACCGCCGCATGAGGGACGAGCGCGGCGTTCCCGCCTGGCTCTTCCGGCTACGCCGGATGTTCCGGACGCGCTTCTTTCGTTTCGACGGCTTCAGCCTGCTCGGCTACGGCCACGGCATCCCCAAGGGGATGGTTCTTGCCCTGGCGCGCGGCGACTACGAGAATCCGGAGCGCCGGGCGGTGAAGGCGGTCCTGCGGCCGGGCGACCGGGTTCTCGAGGTCGGCGCCTGCATGGGCGTCGTCTCGCTGACGGCGGCGCGGATCGTCGGCGCCGCAAACGTCGTCGCCTTCGAACCGAACCCGCAGGCCGCCGCCGTGGCGCGCGCCAATTTCGATCGCAACGGCCTTCCCGTCCGTCTCGTCCAGCAGGCCGTGGGCGCCGCGGCGGGTCACGTCGAACTCGCCGTCGACCCGCGCAACTGGCTCGGCGGGTCGGTCAGCCTCGGCAACGAGGGTGGCTGGAGCGCGGCGGTCGAGGTCGCGCCGATCGCCCAGCTGGTCGAGGCGTTGCGGCCGACCGTGCTGGTCATGGATGCGGAAGGCTCCGAGAGCGAGATCCTGCCGGCCTGTCCGTTCGAGCGCCTGCGCGCCGTGGTCGTCGAATTCCATGAACATCCGCTGGGCGCCGAACGGGTCGCCGCGCTGCGGCGGCTTCTCGAGGGCGCCGGCTTCAGCGCGAAGCCCGGCTTCGGCAACCCCGGCGGCAACGTTTCGACCGAGGTCTGGGAAAGGCAGGGCGAGGCACTTTCGTGAGCGTCACCATCCACGGCATCAAGAACTGCGACACGATGAAGAAGGCCTTCGCCTGGCTCGACGGCCACGGCGTCGCCTATTCGTTCCACGACTATCGCAGCGAAGGGCTTTCCGCCGCGACGCTGGGGAAATGGACGAAGGCGCTCGGCTGGGAGGTTCTGCTCAACAAATCGAGCAGCACGTTCCGCGCGCTTCCCGAGGCAGAGAGGGCCGGCCTCGACGAAGCGAAGGCGTTTTCGCTGATGCTCGCCAACCCGACCATGATCAAGCGCCCGGTGCTCGATGCCGGCGGCAGGCTCTCCGTCGGCTTCAAGCCGGACGCCTGGGCCGCGCTGTTTTCCCCGCGCTGAGGGTCTCGGGCCGAATCTTTTTCCTCCTCCGCCGCAAGCGGTCTAGACTGTCGTCCGGATCGATGTGGGGAGCCTCGGATTGCCTTCCTCGGATGTTCGGGTTTTCGGGGCGGAACAGCGCAGCGAGGCCGCCGCCGACGCCTGGTGGAGCCGCGGCGCCGCAGCACTCCAGGCCGAGCTGGGTTCCGGCCCCGCCGGCCTGTCCGCCGGGGAGGCCGAACGGCGGCTCGCCGCGACCGGCCCGAACGCCGTCGAGGAGGGCAGGCGGCTCGGCGCGCTGCGCCTCCTCCTGCGCCAGTTCGAGAGCCCGCTCGTCCTCATCCTCGCCTTCGCCGCGGCGGTCTCGCTTGTATTGCAGCAGTGGGTCGACGCATCGATCATCCTCGCCATCGTCTTCGGCAGCGCTCTCCTCGGCTTCTTCCAGGAGTACCGCGCCTCGGTCGCGGTCGCCCGCCTGAAGGCCCGGCTGGCTCTGACTTGCCGGGTCGTCCGCGACGGCGCCGAGGTTGAGGCGCCCGTCACCGCGATCGTGCCCGGCGACGTCGTCCTGCTCTCGGCGGGAAACCTCATCCCCGCCGACGGGCTCGTGCTGGACGCCGAGGATTTCCTCGTCAGCGAGGCGAGCATGACCGGCGAATCCTTCCCGGTCGAGAAGTCGCCCGGAACGGTCGCCGCCGACGTGCCGCTGTCGGCGCGCACCAACGCGGTCTATCTCGGCTCCTCGGTGCGCAGCGGCACCGCGCGGGTGCTCGTCGTCAGGACCGGCGCGCGCACTGCCTTCGGCGCCATCGCCGAGCGGCTGAAGGCACGGCCTGCGGAGACCGACTTCGTCCGCGGCGTGCGCGGCTTCGGCTACTTGCTGGTACGCGTCATGGTCGTGATCGTGCTGTTCGTTCTCACGGCCAACGTCGCGCTCGACCGGCCGGCGATCGAATCGCTGCTCTTCGCCGTGGCGCTGGCCGTCGGCCTGTCCCCGGAACTGCTGCCCGCCATCATCAGCGTCACGCTCTCCAACGGCGCGCGCATCATGAGCGGCCGCGGCGTCATCGTGCGCCGCCTCGACGCCATCGAAAACCTCGGCTCGATGGACGTCCTGTGCACCGACAAGACGGGAACGCTGACCACCGGCGAGGTCGTGCTCGACGACGCCGCCGACCCGCGGGGCAGGGCATCCAGCGACGTCCGCCGGCTCGCCTTCCTCAACGCCGCCTTCGAGAGCGGCATCGAAAATCCCCTCGATCAGGCGATCGTCGCGGCGGGGAACGGCCTCGGGCTGAGCACCGCCGGTTACGCCAAGGTCGACGAGATTCCCTACGACTTCCTGCGCCGGCGCCTCACCATCGTCGTCGCCCCCGACGACACGCCCGGCCGCCACCTCGTCGTCACCAAGGGCGCCTTCGAGAACGTGCTCGGGGTCTGCGCGACGGTAGAGGCCGACGGCGGCGAGGTCCCGCTCGACGAGGCGCGGCGCGCCGGACTCGCTGCGTTCTGCGCGGCGCGAGGGCAGGAGGGTTATCGCGTCCTCGCCGTCGCCAGCCGCGACGTCGAGGCCCGCCCGCGCTACGGGCGCGACGACGAGCGGGACATGGTCTTCCGCGGCTTCCTCTTCTTCCGCGATCCGCCGAAGCCCGACGCCGCGCAGACGCTCGCCGCACTCGCCGCGCGCGGCATCCGCGTCAAGGTGATCAGCGGCGACAACCGCAACGTCACCGCCCACGTGGCGCGCGCCGTCGGCCTCGACGCGTCGGCGATGCTGACCGGCGCCGAGCTCGCCACGATGCGCGACGAGGCGCTCTGGCACCGCGCGCCGCGCACCGACCTCTTCGTCGAGATCGATCCGCAGCAGAAGGAGCGCATCGTGCGCGCCCTGCAGCGCACCGGCCACTGCGTCGGCTATCTCGGCGACGGCATCAACGACGCCCCGGCGCTGCACGCCGCCGACGTCGGCATTTCGGTCGACGGCGCCGTCGACGTGGCGCGCGAGAGCGCCGACGTCATCCTGCTCGAGCGCGACCTCGACGTGCTGCGCACCGGGGTGGAAGAGGGCAGGCGCACCTTCGCCAACACCATCAAGTACATCTCGATCACCACCAGCGCCAATTTCGGCAACATGGTCTCGATGGCGCTGGCGACGCCGCTGCTGCCCTTCCTTCCGCTCGCCGCCAAGCAGATCCTGCTCAACAACTTCCTTTCCGACCTGCCGTCGATGGCGGTCTCGACGGATGCCGTCGATGCGGAGGCCGTCGCCCGCCCGCAGCGCTGGGATCTCGCCGCGATCCGCCGCTTCATGATCCTGTTCGGCCTGGTCAGCTCGGTGTTCGACCTGCTCACCTTCGCGCTGCTCGTGCTCGTCTTCCACGCCGGCGAGGCGACGTTCCAGACGATGTGGTTCACGATCTCGCTCCTGACCGAACTCGTCGTCGTGCTGGTGCTGAGGACCCGGCGGCCGGCCCTGCGCAGCCGCCCGAGCCGGCTGCTCCTGGGGTCGACGGCGGCCGTCTTCGCGCTGGCTTTCCTCTTGCCCTATGTCGAGCCGCTCGCCGCGGTGTTCGGTTTCGTGCCGCTGTCCGCCGGCGAGCTCGTCGCCATCGTCGCGATCATCGTCGGCTACGTCGCCGCCAACGAGCTCGCCAAGACGTGGTTCTATCGCCGGCGGACGCCGCGTCGGCGG
Source organism: uncultured Mesorhizobium sp. (assembly GCA_937958475.1). Classification (GTDB taxonomy): domain Bacteria; phylum Pseudomonadota; class Alphaproteobacteria; order Rhizobiales; family Rhizobiaceae; genus DUSC01. Next base: position 5,489 of record CALFXR010000199.1, read on the forward strand.
AGGCGCTGAGTGCGCCGCGCCCCGCCCTCGGGTCGTTTGCCGGTGAGGGTGTCAGCCCTGCTTGACCGCGACCTCGGCGAAGGTCTCGAAGAAGGAGTTGGCCAGTCTTCGCGCCGTGCTGTCGATCAGCCGGCTGCCGAGCATGGCGATCTTGCCGCCGATGTCGGCCTTCGCGGCATAGCGCAGGATCGTGCCGTCGCCGTCCTCGACGAGTTCGACGTCGGCGCCGCCCCTGGCGAAGCCCGCCACGCCGCCATTGCCCTCGCCGGAGAGCGAGAAGCGCCCGGGCGCGCCGGCCTGGTCGAGCTTGACCTTGCCGCCGAAGCTCGCCTTCACCGGCCCGACCTTCAGCGTCACCTTCGCCTCGAGGTCGGTGTCGGAGAGCTTGGTCAGCGATTCGCATCCCGGGATGCAGGCCTTGAGCACGTCCGGATCGTTCAACGCCGCGTAGACGCGGTCGCGCGGGGCAGGGATGCGGATTTCGTCGCTGAGTTCCATGGATGTCCTCTCTTCAGCCGCAGCAGGAATGGATGCGAAGCAGGATCTCGACCGGGAGATTCTCGGACGGGCGCCGGGACCGACGCTCGGCCGCCGTGGCCGCCGGTGCTCTCCGGCGCAGCTTTGCGCGCAGTCGGTCGCGCCAGCCCCGCGCCATGGCGAGGGCGGCGCTCACGGCCGGCCTCCCGGCGCGCGCTGGCCGCGGCGCCTGACCTCGATCATCTCGGCGAGGATCGACAGCGCGATCTCCTCGGGCGTGATCGCGCCGATGTCGAGCCCTGCGGGCGCCTTCAGCCGGTCGAAGGCCTCGTCGGCGACGCCGTCGGCGACGAGGGTTTCGCGCAGCGAAGCCGCCTTGGCGCGGCTTCCGACGAAGGCGACATGCAGGGCTTCGACCTGGAGGGCTGCCCTCAGCGCGGCCTCGTCGCCGCGCCCTTGCGTGGAGATGATGACGAAGCGCTGGCCGGGCGACTGGGCCGGCAGGAGAAAGCCCTCGATCCGCTCGTCGGCGCTGGCGAAGGCGCCCTGGTCGGCCGCCGGCGCGCAGGCCAGCGTGCGGAAGCCGAAGCGCGGCGCCAGTTCGCAAAGCGCCACCGCCACCGGGCTGGCGCCGAGGATGGCGAGCTGCGGCATCGGCAGGACCGGCTCGACGAAGACGTCCATGGTGCCCTTGCTCGGGCACATGTTGCGGGCGTAGCGGACCCCCTCGTGCACGCTGCCGGCCGCCACCCCGTGCTCGACGAGCAGTTCCTCGGGCTGGACCGAGACCAGCCGCGGCTGGCCGTCGGCCAGCGCGTCCTTCGCCGCCTTGAGCACGGCGCCGCGGGCGCAGCCGCCGCCGATCCAGCCTTCCGCGACGGAGCCGTCGGCGCGGATGATCGCCTTTGCGCCGGCCTTGGCCGCCGTCGCCGCGACCGTGCGCACCACGGTCGCCAGCGCGAAGGGTTCGCCGGCGAGGCGCAGCCGGGCGGCGTGGTCGAGGATGCTTGGCTGTCGTGACATGGCGGGCTCCATTACAGGCCTGCGAGGACGGGTTCGAGCGCGGCGAGGTCGTCGAGCGTTGCGGCCGGGGCGAACAGGTCGAGATGCGGCAGCGCGGCGGCCATGCCGCGCGCCACCGGCGCATAGTCCTTCCAGCCCTTCAGCGGGTTCAGCCAGACGATCCGGCAGCCGCGCTTCTTCAGGCGGCAAAGTGCGGCGTCGATCAGCTCCGGCGGGTCGGTGTCGTAGCCGTCGGAGAGGATCAGGACGACGGTTCGGCCGCCGACGCCGTGGCGGGCATACTGTTCGTTGAAGGCCTTCAAATTGGCGCCGATGCGCGTGCCACCGCCAAAACCCTCGGCCATCATCGACATGCGGCCGGCCGCGCGCAGCGTGTCGTGGTCGCGCAGTGCGTCCGAGATCCTGACCAGCCTTGTATGGAAGAGGTAGGCGTCGGTGCGGCTGTCGGCGCTGGTCAGTCCGCGCACGAAGGAAAGCAGGACGCGCGCATAGACCGTCATCGAGCCGGACACGTCGAGCAGCGCGACGATATGCACCGGCCGCTCCGGCCGTCGCCTCCGCAGCAGGATCAGCGGCTCGCCGCCGCGCGCGACGCTGTGGCGGGCGATGCGGCGCAGGTCGAGCTGGGCGCCGCGCCGCGCCGCCTTGCGCCGACGCGAGCGCCGGTCGTGCATGGCCCGCGCCAGGCGGTAGGCGATCGTCTCGGCGGCGGCGAGTTCCTCCGGCGTCGCCAGCGCGCGCAGGTCGGTCTTGCGCAGATTGGCGAGCCGCGACGCCACCAGCCGGCCTTCGCCCGACATGTCGGCCTCGCCGTCGCCGGACGTTTCCGGTGCGTCCGCCGTGCCGCGTCCGTCGGCGGATGCCGTCGCCGCCGCCAGGTTCGAGGTCTGCCGCGGCGCCGGTCTGCCGCGGTCCGCGCCTTGCGCCGGCCGTTGGCGGATCCGCCCGGCATCCAGCCAGTAGGCGTCGAACAGTTCGTCGAAGCGCGCCCGTCGGTCGGCGTCGTTGGCGCAGATCGCCTTCAGCGCCAGCCGTACTTCGCCTGGGTCGGTCGGCGCGATCCGCTCCAGCGCGCGCAGCGCCGTCTCCGCTTCGGGCAGGCCGGCGGGCAGGCCGTTCAGGCGCAGATGCGCCATGAAGCCCGCCATCCGGTCGGCGACGCCAACGGCGCGAGCGGGAAAGCGGGTCGCGCGCATCTCAGGCCGCCTTGCCGACCAGGCGCTGCTGCACCTCGATCGGCACCGCGGCGCGATCGGCTTGCGTCTTCAGCAGGCAGACCAGCGTCGCCTGCACCTGTTTGGGATCGTCGGCGAGGTCGTTGACGCCGAGGCCGGCGAGGGCGGCGGCCCAGTCCAGCATCTCGGCGACGCCCGGTTTCTTCTCGAGGTCCTCCTTGCGCAGCGCCTGCACGACGCCGACGATCTGCTCTGCGAGCCGCGCGTCCAGGCCGGGATTGCGCTTGGCGAGGATGGCGAGTTCGGTCACCCGGTCGGGATAGTCGACGAAGGCATAGAGGCAACGCCGGCGCAGCGCATCCGAGAGGTCGCGCGCGCCGTTCGCCGTCAGGATCACGTAGGGCCTGGTCTTGGCCGTGATCGTCCCGAGCTCCGGGATCGACACCTGGAAGTCGGACAGGACCTCGAGCAGGTAGGCCTCGAACTCCTCGTCGGCGCGGTCGATCTCGTCGATGAGAAGCACCGGCGGCCGATCCTGGCGGATCGCCTCGAGCAGCGGCCGTTGCAGCAGGAACTTCTCCGAGAAGATGCGCTCCTCGATGTCGCTGCCGGTCTCGTGGCTTTCGGCCGCCGCCCGGATCGACAGCAGCTGGCGCTGGTAGTTCCACTCGTAGATCGCCGCCGAGGCGTCGAGACCCTCGTAGCATTGCAGGCGGATCAGCCGCGTGTCGAACAGTTCGGCCAGCGTCTTGGCGATCTGCGTCTTGCCGGTGCCGGCCGCCCCTTCGAGCAGCAGCGGCTTGCCGAGCGCGACCGAAAGATGGAGCGCCATCGCCAGTTCGTCGCCGGCGACGTAGCCCCTGTCGAAAAGGTCTGCCTGGAGCGTCTTCCAGTCCATGCTTTGGTCTCCGGAAGGCGCGGGTTCGCCGCGCCTTCCCTGGTTGCCCAACCGCCTCAGCCGTGCAGGCCGAGGTCGCGCGCGGTGCGCCAGATGCGCCAGTGGTCGTGTGGCATGTGCGTCTGCACCAGGCCGAAGGCGCGGAAGGCGTCGTGGACGGCGTTGGAGAAGGCCGGCACGCCGCCGACGTTGGGGCTTTCGCCGACGCCCTTGGCGCCGATCGGATGGTGCGGCGACGGCGTCACCGTGTGATCGGTCGTGTAGTGCGGCGTCTCCCAGGACGTCGGCAGGAAGAAGTCCATCAGCGTGCCGGTCTTGACGTTGCCCATCTCGTCGTAGGCGATCTCCTGGCCCATCGCGATCGCCAGCGCCTCGGTGACGCCGCCATGCACCTGGCCCTCGATGATCATCGGGTTGATGCGCGTGCCGCAATCGTCGAGCGCGTAGAACTTGCGGATCGACCACTCGCCCGTGTCGACGTCGATCTCCATGACGCAGATATAGGCGCCGAACGGATAGGTCATGTTCGGCGGATCGTAGTAGCTCACCGCCTCGAGGCCCGGCTCGAGGCCGGGGATGGCCTTGTTGTAGGCGGCAAAGGCGATCTCCTTCATCGTCTTGAAGCGCTCGGGCGCGCCCTTGACGACGAAGCGGTCGACGTCGAACTCGACGTCGTCGTCATGCACCTCGAGCAGGTAGGCGGCGATCATCTGCGCCTTGGCGCGGATTTTTCGGCCCGCCATCGCCGTCGCCGCGCCGGCCACCGGCGTCGAGCGCGAGCCGTAGGTGCCGAGCCCGTAGGGCGCGGTGTCGGTGTCGCCCTCCTCGATGGTGATGTCGTCGGCCGGAAGCCCGATCTCCGAGGCGAGGATCTGCGCGAAGGTGGTCGCGTGGCCCTGGCCCTGGCTGATCGTGCCCAGCCGCGCGATCGCCGATCCGGTCGGATGGATGCGGATCTCGCAGGAGTCGAACATGCCCAGCCCGAGGATGTCGCAGTTCTTCACCGGTCCGGCGCCGACGATCTCGGTGAAGTGGGTCAGCCCGATGCCGATCAGCTTGCGCGTGTCGCCACGCCTGAAGGCTTCGATCCGCTCGGCCTGCTCCCGGCGCAGGCCCTTGTAGTCGACCGCGTCGAGCGCCTTCTGCCATGCCGTGTGGTAGTCGCCGGAATCGTACTCCCAGCCGAGCGCCGACTGGTAGGGGAACTGCTCCTTGCGGATGAAGTTCTTCGCCCTGAGGTCCGCCGCGTCCATGCCGAGCTTGATCGCCAGGATCTCGATCATGCGCTCGATGAAGTAGGCGGCCTCCGTCACCCGGAACGAGCAGCGATAGGCGACGCCGCCCGGCGCCTTGTTGGTGTAGACGCCGTCGACGGCGAGGTAGGCGACCGGGATGTCGTAGGAGCCGGTGCAGATGTTGAAGAACCCGGCCGGGAACTTCGTCGGGTCGGCGCAGGCGTCGAAGGCGCCGTGGTCGGCCGTGACGTGGCACCACAGGCCGGTGATCTTGCCGTCCTTGGTCGCCGCGATCTTGCCCTGCATCCAGTAGTCGCGGGCGAACGCCGTCGCCGACAGGTTCTCCATGCGGTCCTCGATCCACTTCACCGGAACGCCGGTGACGATCGAGGCGACGATCGAGCAGATGTAGCCGGGATAGACGCCGACCTTGTTGCCGAAGCCGCCGCCGATGTCGGGCGAGACGATGCGGATGTTGTGCTCGGCGATGCCCGAGATCAGCGAGGCGACGGTGCGTACCGCGTGCGGCGCCTGGAAGGTGCCCCACACGGTCAGCTTGCCGTTGACCTTGTCCATCGAGGCGACGCAGCCGCAGGTTTCCAGCGGGCAGGGATGCGTGCGGTGGTAGTAGATCATCTCCTCGGCGACCACGTCGGCCGATCCGAGCACGGCGTCGGTCGCGGCCTGGTCGCCCTGTTCCCAGGTGAAGATGTGGTTGTGGTGGCGGCGCGGGCCGTGGGCGCCCGACGTCTTGCCGGCGAGGTCCTCGCGCAGCACGGGGGCGTTCGGCTCCTGCGCCTTGAACGGATCGACGACGACAGGAAGCTCCTCGTACTCGACCTCGACGAGTTCGACGGCGTCGGCCGCGACATAACGGTCGGAGGCGACGACAAAGGCGACCTCCTGGCCCTGGAACAGCACCTTGCCGTCGGCCAGAACCATCTGCACGTCGCCGGCGAGCGTCGGCATCCAGTGCAGGTTGAGCGGCCTCAGATCATCGGCGGTGAGCACGGCGACCACGCCGGGCAAGGCCTTCGCCTTGTCGGCGTTGATCGACTTGATGCGGGCGTGCGCATAGGGCGAGCGGACGAAGTCGCCGAACAGCATGCCGGGCATCTTGATGTCGTCGACGTAGTTGCCCTTGCCCTGCGTGAAGCGCGCGTCCTCGACGCGCTTGCGGGCGGAGCCCAGCCCCTTCAGCGCCGCGGCGCGTTCGGCCTTGGGTGGGGTCATGTCGTTCATTGTGCTGCCTCCTTGGCCGCGTTCAGTTCGGCGGCGGCGGCGAGTATCGCCTTGACGATGTTCTGGTAGCCCGTGCAGCGGCAGAGGTTGCCCGCCATGCCGAAGCGGACCTCCTCCTCGGTCGGGTCGGGGTTCTCCTGGAGCAGGCGCCAGGCCCGCGTGATCATGCCCGGCGTGCAGAAGCCGCATTGCAGGCCGTGATGCTCCTTGAACATATGTTGCAGCACATGCAGCCCGTTCGGCCCGCCGAGGCCCTCGATGGTGGTGATCGCGGCGCCGTTGGCCTGGGCGGCGAAGACGGTGCACGACTTCACCGACTTGCCGTTCATGTCGACCGTGCAGGCGCCGCAATGCGAGGTCTCGCAGCCGATATGCGGCCCGGTGATCGAAAGCTCCTCGCGCAGGACGTGGATCAGAAGTTCGCGCGGTTCGGCCAGCAGTTCGACCGGCTTGCCGTTGACCGTCAGCTTGATGTGGGTCTTCGTCATCTCGCTCCCCCTATGCACGCGAGGCCGCGCGCTCGATGGCGCGGCGCAGGATCACGCCGGCCACGTGGCGCTTGAATTCGACCGGCCCGCGATTGTCTTCCGTCGGATTGATGGCGCCGAGCATCGCCTCGACCGCCTTGCCGAGCGCCGCCTGGTCGAGCGCGGTGCCGACGAGCGCCGCGGCCGCCTCGGCGCAGAACACCGGCGTGTCGGAGAGGTTGGTCATGGCGATCGAGGCGGCCGTGCAGCGGCCGTTCGACTTCTCGATGGTCACCGCGGCGGCGGCGGTCGCGTAGTCGCCGATCTTGCGCTTCTGCTTCTCGTAGGCGTAGCCGCAGGGCTTCGCCGCGAAGCGGATCGCGGTGAGAATCTCGTCGTCGCCGCGTGCCGTGAAATAGGCCGCCTCGTAGAAGGCGCGGGCCTTGACCGAACGGTTTCCGCCCGGGCCGGTGAGGTCGTAGGTCGCGTCGAGGCACTGCATCAGGCCGGGCATGTCGTTGCCGGGGTCGCCGTTGGCGACGTTGCCGCCGATGGTTCCCATGTAGCGAACCTGCGGATCGGCGATCTGCAGCGACGCCTCGCGGATGATTGGTGCAGCCTTGGCGAGCGCTTCGCTTGTGATCAGCTCGTGCTGCGTGGTCATCGCGCCGATGCGCACGGAAGCGCCGTCGACCGAAATGCCCCTCAGCGCGCCGATCCCCTGAAGGTCGACGAGATGGGCGATGTCGGTCATGCGCATCTTCATCATCGGCACCAGGCTGTGGCCGCCGGCGACGACGCGGGCGCCTTCGCCCAGCGACGACATCAGCCGGACCGCCGCGTCGACGGAGTCCGGCCGGTGATATTCGAATGGTGCTGGAATCATCTGTCTCCTCCCAGAGAACCGATGCGCATCCCTCCAGACGCGCTCGTTCGATTTCCATGGAGACGCCGAACGCCGCAGGGCGCGACGGCGAACGCCCGGCCTGCGGGGTGCCGTGCACGAAATGCGAAATGGCTGCACGAAATGCGGGGAGGGCCCTGGCCGGCGGCGAAGGCCCGTCAGATGCCCAGCGCGGAGCGGACCTGCGGGATGTAGCCGCGGCTCACCGGCGCGGCCTTCAGCGACTGGATGCCCTCGAACAGGCAGATGCCGTTGTCCTTCTGCCGTTCGAAGGCAGCGACGCGGTTCTTGTTGACGAGATAGCTGCGGTGGGTGCGCACGAAGGCGCCGCGGCGCAGGCGTTTTTCGACGGTCGAAATCGACAGCGGGCAGAACAGCTTGTCGTCGCGGGTATAGAGGATCGAGTAGTGACCCTCGGCGCGGATCGCCGCGACCTGGTCGGCCTCGATGAAATGCGTGCGCTTGTCGCGCTCGTAGGGCAGGCGCTCGACGATCGTCGCCGCGATCGGCAGCCGCTCGGGCAGGGGCGTCTCGTCGTCCTCCTCCGCGGCATGGACCGCGGCGGGGGCCGGCACTGCTGCGTCGGTGGCCTTTGCGGTGGTCGCGGCGCCGGCAGCCGGCTGCTTGGCGAAGATGAAGTTCGCCGAGGTGAGCAGGAAGGTCCCGCAGATGACGAAGGCCGACAGCATGACGAGGATGGCCAGCGTGCCATTGTCGAGGAGCGGCGTGGCCGCGAGCGCCGAGGCCGCTTCCTCGAACGACGTCCATCCCATGGCGACGAAGTGGACGAGCACGACCGACAGGCCGAACGACACGGCGCCGGCGAAGACGCCCGCTGTCGATCGCCGTCGGTAGGAAAGCGCGAGCGCCACGATGCCCATTGCGGTGGCGCCGGCGATGGCGAGTGCGACGCCGGCCGGCGAGAAGATCGGCAGGCAGCCGCGCATGCCCGACATGCCGACATAGTGCATCGCCACGATGCCGTTGCCGAGGATCACGCCCGCGACCGCTATGTGGAACCAGCTCCGGCCGGAATAGTGCAGGATCAGGAACGCCACGCCGGACATGAGGATGGCGATCAGCGCCGACCCCAGCGTGTAGAGCGCGTCGTAGTTGATCAGTAGCGGCATGCGCATCGCCAGCATGGCGACGAAGTGCATCGACCAGATGCCGCCGCCGAGCGCCAGCGAGGCCATCACGATCATGAACTTGCGCTGGGTATCGGGAAGCACGGAGATGCCTCGCGTGAGCGTCAGGCCCGTGTACGAGGCCATGATCGACACGGCGATCGACGCCAGCACCAGGGCGTGATCGTAGCTCGGCGTCAGCATGTTCCTCCCGGGAGAGTTCCTGCATCCGTTCGCGGCGGCATGGCCATTTATTGCGCAAATGCCCCTTGCTGTCACGAAGAACCGGCGTGTCGCCGAGCACCGGGCCGATGTCCGTCGCCGCGGCGTTCCGCGCCTGGTCGATCCGTCGTAGCATCGGCCGGAAAGCGCAACCGGCGCGAGTCGCCTTGAATCGGGGAGGCGCGGCATGACCATTTCCCGGCGAAGCCTGCTCGCCGCCACGCTGGCCGTGGCGGTTTCGCCATCGCGCGCCGCCCGGTCCGGGCGTGTCGCCGTGATCGGCGCCGGCATGGCCGGGCTCGCCTGCGCCCGCAGGCTCGCCACCGCGGGCTGCGAGACCGTGGTGCTGGAGGCGCGCGACCGCATCGGCGGACGCATCCTCACCGACCGGCGCTGGAACGGCCTGCCGGTCGACCTTGGCGCCTCGTGGATCCACGGCGTCTCCGGCAATCCCGTCACAGCGCTCGCCCGCGAGGCGGGAGCGCGCCGCGTAGCGACCGACTACGATGCATCGGTCGCCCATGATTCGCGCGGACGTGTCGTCGACATCGATGCCGATACAGCTCGCATGGAACGCCTGATCGAGGAGGCGCGGGAGGCGGTCGAAGACTTCGACGAGGATGTCTCGCTGAAGGACGCGATCGAGGCGCATCCGCGCCACCGCCGCCTCGACGAGCGCGGTCGCATGCTCCTCGACCATGTCGTCGACGCCCAATTCCAGCTGGAGTATGCCGGCGACTGGTCGGAGCTGTCCGCCTGGTCGCTCGACGCGGACAGCGGCTTCGGCGGCGCCGACGCGCTTCTGCCGGACGGCTACGACGCCGTCCCGGCGTTCCTGGCGCGCGGCCTCGACATCCGCCTCGGCGCGGTCGTGGAAGCCATCTCGCTTGCCGCGCCGAAGGCCTCGGTGCGGCTCGCCGACGGGCAGGTGGTTTGGGCCGACCATGTCGTCGTCACCGTCCCGCTCGGAATCCTGAAGGAAGGCCGCATCGCCTTCGAGCCGACGCTGCCGGCCGGGCACCGGGAAGCCATCGAAAAGCTCGGCTTCGGCGTTCTCGAGAAGACGTGCCTGCGCTTCGAAAAACCGTTCTGGCCGCGCGACGTCGACTGGATCGAATTCTTCTCCGGCCGGCGCGGCGAATGGACGGAGTGGTTGAGCCTGACGCGTGCGACCGGGACGCCGCTGCTCGTTGCCTTCAACGCCGGTGCCTACGGACGCGCGCTGGGGTCTCTCGACGACGCGGCCGTCGCAGACGCGGCGCTGGATGCGCTGCGCGCCATGTTCGGCTCAGGCGTGCCGGCGCCGACCGGCGCCATCGTCACCCGCTGGGCGGCCGATCCGTTCGCGCGCGGCGCTTATTCGTTCAACGCCGTCGGCAGCGACGGCGCGACGCGGCGGGCGCTGGCCGAGCCGGTCGACGGAAGGCTCTTCTTCGCCGGCGAGGCGACGTCGGCCGAGTACTTCGCCACCACGCACGGCGCGTATCTTTCAGGCCTCGCGGCCGCCGACGCAATCCTGGCGGTCTGAGGGCCTCGGCGAATGCCGGCCTACGCCGTCACCCACTCGCCCTTGCGCATGACCGGCACGGACGAACCGTCGGCGGCGATACCGTCGACGTCGATCCGGTCGGAGCCGATCATCCAGTCGATGTGGATGAAGCTCTTGTTGCCGCCTTGCGCGGCGATCTGCTCGGGCGTCAGCGAGGCGCCGTCGACGAAGCACTTCGAATAGCACTGGCCGAGTGCGATGTGGCTCGCCGCGTTCTCGTCGAACAGCGTGTTGAAGAACAGCAGCCCGCTCTTCGAGATCGGCGAGGAATGCGGCACCAGCGCAACTTCGCCGAGACGCCTTGCGCCCTCGTCGGTGTCGAGCACCTTCAGCAGCACCTCCTCGCCGCGGCTCGCCTTCGCCTCGACGATGCGTCCGCCCTCGAAGCGCACCGCGATACCGTCGATCAGCGTGCCCTGGTGCGACAGCGGCTTCGTGCTGGTGACATGGCCCTCGACGCGGCGCGCATGCGGCGTGGTGAACACCTCCTCGGTCGGGATGTTGGGATTGCAGGTGATGCCGTTCTTCGCCGTCGAGGCGCCGCCGTGCCATTCGTGGCCTTCGGCCAGCCCGACTGTCAGGTCGGTGCCGGGGCCGGTGAAGCGCAGCGAATGGAAGGCCCGGGCGTTCAGCCATTCGGTGCGGCTGCGCAGCGCGGCGTTGTGCGCCGCCCAGGCCGCGACGGGATCTTCCACAGCAACCCGCGAGGCGGCGAAGATCGCATCGGCCAGCTTCGCCACCGCCACGTCCTCCTCCTCGCCCGGAAACACCTGGCGGGCCCAGGACGGGTTCGGATAGGCGACGATGTTCCAATTGATGTCGAAGCCGGCGATCTTTTCCAGCGCCGGCTGGTAGGCGATCGAGTTGGCCTTGTTGGCGCGCGCCACTTTCGCCGGGTCCTGCTCGGCGAGCAGCATCGGGTTGTCGCCGGCGATGGCCAGACGCGCCGCGTTGCCGGCGAAGGCCTTGGCCATGCCTTCGTAGAGCCAGCCCGAGGCACGGTCGAAGCTCTCGTCGCGTGCGTAGCGGTAGCGGGCGAGCGTCAGTTCCTCGTCGGCGAAGAAGGGCGTCACCAGGCCGGCGCCGGCCCTGTATGCGTGTTCGGCGATGCGCCGCACCAGCGGCAGGGCGGCGACCGGCGCCGTCATCACCAGATCCTGGCCCGGCTGCAACTGCAGCCCGACGCGCACGGCGACCTCCGCCAGCCGGTCGAGCTTCACCGGGTCGATCGATGCGGAAAGACTGCGCGGGTGGGACGTCATCGGATTGCCTCTGTCGGTTGTTCGAGCACTACATAGAACGCAGCTCACGCGCTTGCCACCCGCTCGTCATCTGGAGGCGGGATAGGCCGCGCGGAAACGCGCCATGGTCGCGTCGATCTCCGCCCGCAGCCACGTCTTGAAGGCGCGCACCTTCGGGCTCTCGCGCCGCGACGAGGCGGTGACGAAGTAGTAGCCGAGGTCGATCCGCGCGCAGACCGGGAAGGGCGCGACCAGCCTTCCGTCCGCTAGCGCGTCGGCCGCCAGGAGATGCCAGGCGAGCATCACGCCGTGACCGGCCACGGCAGAATCGATGCACAGCATCGGATCGGTGAAGCGCGCGCCGGGCTGCAGCGCGACGGACGGCGATCCCGCCGCCGCGAACCAGGTCGCCCAGGAGAACATCGCGTTCTCGTCGGTGATCTCCCAGCTGCGCGACAGGTCGCCGAGCTCGTGCAGGTCGGCGGCGATGCGCGGCGAGCAGACCGGCAGGATCTCGAGATCGAGCAGCTTTTCCGCGCGTACGCCGGGCCAGTTGCCGCGCCCGAGGCGGATGCCGATGTCGACGTCGGAATTGTTGGGATCGGCGAGCCGGGTCGAGGCGTCGATCCTGAGCAGCACGTCGGGATAGAGCTCGAAATGGCGCGACAGGCGCGGCAGCAGCCATTTCGAGGCGAAGGACGGCGCCACCGAGACCACGAGCGTGTTGCTGCCGGTTTCCTCGGCCAACGCCAGCGCGCCGGAAATCTCGCGGAAGCCGGCGCCGAGCCGGGCGGCAAACTCGCGGCCGAAGGGCGTCGGCCTCAGGCCGGCTGCGCTGCGTTCGAAGATCGTGTGGCCGAGCTGCTTCTCGGTCCTGCCGACCTGCTGGCTGACGGCGCTGATCGAGACGCCGAGTTCGTCGGCTGCCTTCTGCAGTGAGCCGCAGCGCGCTACGGCCTCGACGGCGCGCAGGCCGGTCAGGTGGAAGGCGTTGAGGTTCGCCATTTAGGAAACCTGAAGCGGTGGGAGGCTATTTCTGCATTGAGGATTAGCCGGTTCCGGGGAGAATGCAACGAAACAAGACCCCGATCGGGGAGCCGGACGATGAAGTTGGTCTACATTCGCAAACTGCTTCGCGCGATCTCGCCGCGCATCGATCGGGAGGCGGCCGTCTCCTGGCGGCGCGACCCGCTGTCCCATCCCGCACTCACGAACATGAGCGAACGCGAACTTGCCGACCTGCCGCTCGGCCAGCCGCGATTCGCCGCGCGGAGCGCCGAGGCGACCCGCTGCCGTTCGTGAAGCCACCGTACCTGTTCGCCCGGGTCGGCGGACGCGATCTCAGAACACCAGCGGCCAGGCGTGGGCGATGACGCCGCCTGCGGCGCCGAGAAGGCCGAGGAAGGTGAGCGTGTAGCCGAGCCCGCGCAGCCAGCGCGGCGCGCTTTCCTGGATGAAGTAAAGCGCATGAAGGAAGCGCCCGACGGTGAAGCCGGCGCCGAGCACATGCAGCGCGACGGCGGGCGCGCCCAGTAGCGCGGCGACCAGAAGCAGCACGAACATCATCGGCATGTTCTCGATCGCGTTGGCATGGCCGCGCATGACGCGGGCGAGATGGGCGTTGCCGCCGTCTCCCAACCAGATCTTGTGACGTCCGCGCAGCATCGAAGTCTGCCAGACGAACCAGAACAGGATGAAGGTGTTGAGCGCGGCGTAGAAGCCGACGATGGCGATGGCGGGCTGGGTCATGGGTTCCCCGGATGAACGGCCGCGAACACATAACAGATGGCGCGGCGCGCACAATGCGACGTCTGGACCAGCCGAAACGCGTGCCTGCGGCCGCCGGCCCGGTTGCATCGCAGCAAGCCGCCGGTATCGTCGCGGCGATGACTCAGCACCCCGCATCCCCATTTCGCTTCGCGATCGGCGGCATGATCGCGCTGGCGGTCGCGATGGGTATCGGCCGCTTCGTCTACACGCCGATCCTGCCCGGCATGATGCACGAGTTGCGGCTCACGGCCTCGGATGCGGGGCTGATCGCCTCGGCCAACTATCTTGGCTACCTCGTCGGCGCCTTCGCCGCCGCCGGCGGCTGGGCCTCCCGGCGCGAGCGGCCGATCATGCTCGCCGCGCTCGCGGCCAGCGCGCTCCTCGCCGCGCTCATGGCGGCGGGCGAGGGGATGGCCCTGTTCCTCGCCGTCCGCTTCCTCGCCGGCGTCGCCAGCGCCTTCGTCATGGTGTTCCTGTCGACCATCGTCTTCAGCCAACTCGCCGCAGCCGGGCGGGGCGATCTCCAGGCCGTTCACTTCGCCGGCGTGGCGCTCGGCATTTCGATCTCCGCGCTGATGACGGGCGCGCTGGTGCTGGCCGATTCGGCCTGGTTCGCCGGCTGGATATGGGCGGCGGTCCTGTCGGCGGCGGGGTTCGTCGTCGCCGCCGTCCTGATCGACCGCGGGCCTGTCGTCCACGGCGCCGCCGTCCGCGAGCCGCCGCTGCCGAAGAGCGGTGCGCTCACCCGCGTCATCCTCGCCTATGGCATGTTCGGCTTCGGTTACATCGTCACCGCCACCTTCCTGGTGGCGATCGTGCGCGCCGGGGAGGGCGGCCGCATGTTCGAATCCGCCGTCTGGCTGGCGACCGGCCTGGCCGGCATTCCCTCGGTCTATCTGTGGGGGCGCCTCGGCCGCCGCATCGGCCTGACCGCGACCTTCGCGGTCGGCTGCGTGGTCGAGGCGATCGGCGTCGCGGCAAGCGTCGGCCTCGGCGGCTATGCCGGGCCGCTCGTCGGCGGCATGCTGCTCGGCGGCACCTTCATCGCCAATACCGCGATCGGCCTGCAGATCGGCCGCCTGCTGGCGCCAGCAGCACCCCGTCGTGCCCTGGCGCTGATGACCGTCTCCTTCGGCACCGGCCAGATCCTCGGCCCTCTCGTGGCCGGATTTCTCGCCGATCGCACCGGCAGTTACCTGCTGGCGTCGCTCGTCGCCGCCGCCGTGCTGCTCGCGGCCGCGCTGGTGGCGCTTTCCGCCGGCGAGGCGACAAAATCGCCATGATCCTGGCGTGAAAGGTCGCGGCCTTCGCCGCGGCCGGTCGTTCACTTTCCGCGCGAACTGTGACTTCATGCCCGGATTCGCCCCCCAGGCTCGCACGCCACAAGGAATTCCCGACGTGTTCGTATCTTTCTTCCCCCAGCCGAAGCTGTTCTTCCTGTCGGCGGCGGCATGGAGTCTCGTGCTCGTGCTGCTGTGGTTCTTCGGCGGGGAGCAGCTCGGCGCCGCGCTGGGCTTGCCGCCCGCGGCGGCGGATGCGCCGCCGATCATCGGCATCGCGGTGTTCTGGTCGAAGCCGTTCCTGTGGTTCTATCTCTATTTCGCGGCGGGCGTCGGACTCTTCTACGCCTTCTGGGCTTGGTTCTCCCCGCACCCGTGGCAGAACTGGTCGATCCTCGGCTCGGCGCTGATCCTGTTCATCGTCTATTTCCAGGTGCAGGTCAGCGTCGCGGTCAACAACTGGTACGGTCCCTTCTGGGACTATATCCAGGCCGTCCTCTCAAAGACCGTCACGTCGACCTCGCCGGAATTCTACGGCCAGGTGGCGAGTTTCGCCTGGCTGGCACTGGTCGGCATGAACGTTTCTGTGCTCAACGCCTTCCTCGTCAGCCATTGGGTCTTCCGCTGGCGCACGGCGATGAACGACTACTACATGTCCCACTGGACCCGTCTGCGGCACATCGAGGGCGCTTCCCAGCGTATCCAGGAAGACACGATGCGCTTCTCCCAGATCATGGAGGGGCTGGGCACGGCGTTCGTCGATTCCATCATGACACTCATCGCCTTCATGCCGGTTCTGATCGGCCTCTCCACCCACATCACCGAACTGCCGATCGTCGGCGCCATCGCGCATCCGCTGGTCGTCGCCGCCATCGCCTGGTCTGTCTTCGGCACTATCAGCCTGGTCGTTGCCGGCTTCAAATTGCCCGGGCTGCAGTTCCGCAACCAGCGCGTCGAGGCGGCCTATCGCAAGGAACTGGTCTATGGCGAGGACGATCCCGAGCGCGCCAGGCCGGTGACCGTCGCCGATCTGTTCGCCAACGTCCGCCGCAACTACTTCCGACTCTACTTCCACTACGTCTACTTCAACGTCGTGCGTTACACCTACTTGCAGGCGAACGGCATCTTCTCGCTGCTGATCCTGGGCCCCTCGATCGTGGCGGGCACCATCACGCTCGGCCTGCTCAACCAGATCAGCTATGCTTTCTCGCAGGTCTCCAGCTCGTTCCAGTTTCTCGTCAACTCCTGGCCGACGATCGTCGAGCTTCTCTCCGTCCACAAGCGCCTGCGTGCCTTCGAAGCGACCATCGAGGGCGAGCCTCTGCCTGACATCGACCGCCGCTACATGGAACGCGAGCAGTCGGGAACCGAGCCGGAGGACCAGCCCGCCGCATGATCCGGTGTGGGTGCCGAGATAGACGTCGGACGGAACCAGGCCTTCCGGTCAGCCGCCTGCCTTGATCGCGGCGGCGCTGTCGGCATCCTTCGCCGGCGCCGGCCATCGCTTCAGGTAGTCGCGATAGCTGACGCAGGCGACGTCGGGTTTGCCGCAGACGGCGGCGGCAAAACGCTCCAGCGCTCGCCAGTAGGCGCCGCCGTTCATCAGGGTGAAGTGGAAGCCGAGCTGTAAAGGCACGCGCGCACCGCGGTACTCGCGGTCGAATGCGTCGCGCAAGGCGTCCAGCGTACGCTTCTCGAAGACGCCGTCCTTGTCCTCGCGCTCGAAGCCGCCGCTATGGCGGACGAAGAGATTGTAGTCCATGGCGATGACGCGCCGGCCGCTCGGGCCTTCGGGAATCTGCGGCAGGGCGAAGCGCGTTATGCCCCCCGCCGTTTCGGGTTCGACCGGGCCGCGCGAGACGTCGCTGGCGTCGTAGGCAAAACCCTTGTCCGCGAGCGCGACGCGCAATGCGTCGTTGGTCGAGAGATAAGGCGCGCGGAACCCGGCGATCTCCGTCGCCGCGAATTCCTTCCAGGCCGCCGGCTCGCCCGCTATGCCGTTCACGGCGTAGGCCTCGCCGAGCATGCGGGTGAAGGCGTCGAACTCGCTCTTCCAGTCGCGGACGTTCCACCTGCCGCCGTCGAAATGGCCGCAGCCATGGCTGGCGATCTCGTGCCCCTCGGCGCGCGCGCCCCAGATCGCGTCCAGCCGGCCGGCGACCTCGTCCTTCGACAGGGCGAAGCCGACGTTCGAGCGTCCGGCACCCTTGCCGGGCGCCTTGTAGGTACCCTTCGTCTCGGGCGTCAGCAGGAACACGCAGGAGAGGAAGTAGGTGAAGGTGGCGCCGGTCCGCTTCGCAAGGGCGCGGCTGCGCTGCCACTGGGCGAGGTCGTGGGCGCCGTCGAAGGAGATGATGACGTATTGCGTCTTCGGCTCGGGCGGCCGGGCCCATGCGGGAACAGCGAGGCACATTGCGCCGATGGCGGCGCCGACGCGGACTGGAACGGGCATGGACTGCATTCTCTGGACGACGGTAAGCGGATACGGCGCGAATGTGGCCGCGATTGGATGGTTCCGCCGCAGGCGATAACAGTGTACGAAAACGCGGCCGGCGATTGCCGATGTGGTTAACCAGCCGCCGGCGCGGAGGCACTGCGATGCTCTGGCTCGTCCTCGGTCTGGTGATCTTCCTCGGCGTCCATTCCGTACGCATCGTCGCCCCGGCGTGGCGCGACGCGCGCATCGCCGCCGGGGGCGAGGGGGCGTTCAAGGGCATCTATTCGGTTCTTTCGGCGGTCGGCCTCGTCCTCATCGTCTGGGGCTATAGCAAGGCCTGGGAAGCGCCGGTGATCCTCTACGATCCGCCTGTCTGGACGCGCCATCTCGCCGCGCTGCTGATGCTGTTCTCCTTCGTTTCGCTGGCGGTCTACCTGCTGCCCGCGGGGCGGCTGAAGCCGATCCTCAAGCATCCGATGCTGCTGGCGGTGAAGATCTGGGCGCTGGCCCATCTCATCGCCAACGGCGACCTCGCTTCCGTCGTGCTCTTCGGCGCCTTCCTTCTGTGGGCAGCCGCCGATCGCGTTGCGGCCAAGCGGCGCGGCGCCGCCGTGCCAAGGCCGGGGCCGGCGACGATGGACGTCGCCGCAGTCGCCGTCGGCGTCGTCCTCTACCTGCTCTTCGTCTGGCGGCTGCACGAGTGGCTGATCGGCGTCGCGCCTTTCGGCTAGCCGCCGCGGGCGCTTCGGGGCGGCTTGGTCGTTTTTGCCGCCGCGCCCCTTCCATGGCGGCGAATTTCGGATAAAACGGCGGCTCACGACGGGTCCCGCGACGGGAAACGGGATTTGACGGTTTGATCTGATGTCCGACGACAGCTTTATCCGCGAGGTCAACGAGGAACTTCGCCAGGACCAGGCGAAGGCTCTCTGGGACAGCTACGGCCCGTTCGTCCTTGGCACGGCCGTGGCGGTCGTCCTCGTCACCGCCGGCTGGGTCGCCTGGGATTACTGGACGACCTCGCGCGCCAACAAGTCTGGCGACGATTTCTCGCAGGCGCTGCTGCTCGCCAACCAGGGCAAGAGCGACGACGCGCTGGCCGCGCTCACCGCGCTGGAGAAAGACGGCTACGGCGCCTATCCGCTTCTCGCCCGCATGCGCGCCGCGACCGTTCTCGCCGACAAGGGCGACACGGCGGGCGCCGTCGCCGGCTTCGATGCCGTCGCCGCCGACAACTCCGTGCCGACGGCGATCCGCGACATGGCGCGGCTCCGCGCCGCCTTCATCCTCGTCGACAGCGGCGCGTATACGGACGTCGCCCAGCGCGTCGAGACGCTGACCGCCGATTCCAATCCGCTCCGCCACTCTGCGCGCGAGGCGCTGGGCCTGTCGGCCTGGAAGGATGCCCGCGCCGCCGACGCGCTGAAGCTCTTCGAACAGGTGGCCGACGATCCCACGGCACCGCGCAACAGCCGCGAAAGGGCGACGATGATGGTCGAGCTGATCCGCGGCTCGGGCGACGCGTCGTGATCCGAGATGAGCTTCAAGGTTGCCATCATCGGCCGGCCCAACGTCGGCAAGTCCACGCTTTTTAACCGTCTCGCCGGGCGCAAGCTCGCGCTCGTCGACGACCTGCCGGGCGTCACCCGCGATCGGCGCGTGCACGCCGCGAAGCTCTACGATCTCATCTTCGAGGTTATCGACACCGCCGGCTTCGAGGATGCGGCCGCGGAGACGCTCCAGGGCCGCATGCGCGCGCAGACCGAGATCGCCATTGCCGAAGCCGACCTGATCTTCTTCGTCGTCGACGCCAAGGCCGGCCTGCTACCGGACGACCGTACCTTCGCCGAGATCGTGCGCCGCGCCGGAAAGCCGGTCGTGCTCGTGGCCAACAAGGCCGAGGCGCGCGGCGCGCAGGGCGGCATGCTGGAAGCCTGGGAACTCGGCCTCGGCGAGCCGATCCCGATTTCCGCCGAGCATGGCCAGGGATTCCCCGACCTTCGCGACGCCGTCATCGGCGCGCTCGGCGAGGCACGCGCCTTCGACGAGGAGGAGGACGAGGCTGTGCCGGCGGAAAGCGAGGTTCTGATCGGCGAGGACATCGTCGATCCCGACGCCGAGCCCGCCTACGACGACACCAAGCCGATGCGCATCGCCATCGTCGGCCGTCCCAACGCCGGAAAGTCGACGCTGATCAACGCCCTCATCGGCGAGGAGCGCATGCTGACCGGCCCTGAAGCGGGAATCACCCGCGATTCGATCTCGGTCGACTGGGAGTGGCGCGGCCGCAAGATGAAGCTGTTCGACACGGCCGGCATGCGCCGCAAGGCAAGGGTCCAGGAGAAGCTGGAGAAGCTGTCCGTCGCCGACGCGCTCCGCGCAATCCGCTTCGCCGAGGTCGTCGTCATCGTGCTCGACGCGACCATTCCCTTCGAGAAGCAGGATTTGCAGATCGCCGACCTGATCTCCCGCGAAGGACGCGCTCCGGTCATCGCCTTCAACAAGTGGGACCTGATCGACACGCCCCAGGAGACGCTCGCCATCCTGCGCGAGAAGACCGCGCGCCTTCTGCCCCAGTTGCGCGGCATACTGGCCGTGACGGTTTCGGCAGAGACGGGGCGCGGCCTCGACAAGCTGATGGATGCGGTGCTGAAGACCCACCAGGTGTGGAACCGCCGCATCTCGACGGGACGGCTCAACCGCTGGATCGAGGGCGTTTTGACGCACCACCCGCCGCCGGCGGTCGCCGGACGGCGCCTGAAGGTGAAGTACATAACGCAGGTGAAGGCCCGGCCGCCCGGTTTCGTCCTCTCCTGCTCGCGCCCGGAATCCATGCCGGAGAGCTATGTCCGCTATCTCACCAATGGGTTGCGGGAATCGTTCGACATGCCGGGCGTGCCCATCCGCATCGCTCTTCGCGCTTCGGAGAACCCTTTTGCCGGCCGGTCGAAGAAACGCAATTGAGCCGCGATCCCGCCTTAATGCGGCCCGGCACGCACCGTTAACCCTCCATCAAGGTTAATGCAGCACTGTCTCATTTCGGTGGGTAAGCGTTGCGTTCTGGAGAGTTCCCGTGCATCGACGACTGGTTTTGCGGCCGGCAAGGGTCGCACGCGCGAAGAAGCCGTCCCTCTTTCCTTCCCTCATCGTCGGCCTGGGTATCTGGATCGGTTTTCCGACCGTCAGCGCCTATCAGGACATGGCCAGCATGGTCTCGGGGGCCGAGACCCCGGGCGCGCGCTGGAGCGGCTTCGTCGAGAAGTCGGTGGCCGGCTCCGTCCATTCGGCCGAGATGGCGTTCGTCGACGGCGACATCGCCACCGGTTCGATCTCCGGCTCCGGCCTCAACGCGCCGGGCATCGGCGCCGTCGCCTTCAAGGGCAAGGGCGGTAGCGCCAGCGGGACGCCCGACGAGGACAGGGTCGTCAGGTCCGCGAAGAAGGGACGCATCGTCAACGTCGCGCCCGTCGCGCCGCCGAAGGCGTTCAACGCCGGCTCGGTGCTCGAGCGCAGCAGTTCGCTGTTGCGCCCGACCTTCGACGGCGACCTGAAGATGGCCTTCGCGCGGCCCGACATAAAAGGCCGCGAGATCCAGATCGCCACCGCATTCTACGTCCGCCGCGACCGGGTCGATCCGGGTGTCCCGGCGGCGATCGCCGATCTCGTCACGAACGAGCAGGGCGACGTCCTTGCGACCGCCTATGCACCTGCCGCGCCCGACTATGCGAAGGCTTCGCCCTTCGAGAGCCTGCTGCGCGAGGAACCGGTCCAGGGCCGCTTCATCCCGCCGGTGGCGCGCGGCGACCATGAATGGATGAGCAAGCCGCTTCCCGCCAGCGTCTTCAGCGAGGCCGAACAGAAATGCCTCGCCACCGCGATCTACTTCGAGGCGCGCGGGGAGAACACGCGCGGCCAGGCGGCGGTGGCGCAGGTGATCCTCAACCGCGTGCGCAATCCCACCTATCCGAACTCGATCTGCGACGTCGTCTACCAGAACGACGACTGGCGCAACGCCTGCCAGTTCTCCTTCGCCTGCGACGGGATCAAGGACCGCATCACCAGTCCCGGACACTACCGGCTGGCCCAGGACATCGCCCTGGCGGTCACCGCCGGCAAGATCTTCATCTCCGACGTCGGCTCGTCGACGCACTACCATGCGACCTACGTCAATCCGCGCTGGTCGCGGACCATGGAGAAGATGAAGAAGATCGGTCTCCACATCTTCTACCGCACATATGGCGGCGGCTGGAGCTGACCGCGGCAAACTGACCCGCCGGCGGCGCCGCCGGGCGGCTTTGCCGGCCGATTCCCCCGGAGGCCCGGCGGGGAAAGCGGCCGGCACGATGTCGCACCTTGCCAAGCGATTGAAATAATTCAAATAAATACATTTGGTCGCTGGCCAATCCTCGGCTTGACGGGGGGAGGCGGCCTAACTATGTTGCGCGCGACTTTGAAGCGGACGGCGGGTAACCCGCTGGCCGGGCAGGGAGGTTGCGATGGCCCGTTCCGATAGGCCAGACGAAACCGGAAAGACCGGGCCCGGCGAGACGGAACGTCCCGAATTCCGCGACGACGACCTGGAACGACGCCGGCGCGCGCTTGAAGCATCACTTGCGACAAGGGCGACCGAAAGGCGGAACGGGGACGAAGGCGCGAAGCCGGGCGGCACGGCCGGATACGGGCAGGCATTGAAGCTCTCCAGCGAGTTCATCGCCGGGGTCGCGGTCGGTGCGGGGCTCGGTTGGGTGATAGACAGGCTCGCCGGCTCTTCGCCATGGGGCTTGATCGTGTTCCTGCTCCTTGGTTTCGCTGCCGGCGTCCTCAACGTGATGCGGTCGGCGGGGGTTGTCGCCGAATCCGGGCTGCGCAAGCCCGGGCAGGACGGCGGGCGTAACGGAAATTGAACGGCGCCGTCGGCGCGGACGACATCGAGGGGGTCTAGTTGGCCAACGATCCGATCCATCAGTTCCAGATCTCCAAATGGATTCCCATCGAGATCGGCGGGCTGGACCTGTCCTTTACCAATTCCTCCGCATTCATGGTGGCGACGGTCGCCGCCGCGGGCGCTTTCCTGTTCCTGACGACGTCGTCGCGCGGCCTGATCCCGGGCCGCCTGCAGTCGATCTCGGAAATGTCCTATGAATTCGTGGCTTCGATGCTGCGCGACGCCGCCGGCTCGCACGGCATGAAATTCTTCCCCTTCGTCTTCTCGCTGTTCATGTTCGTGCTGGTCGCCAACCTGCTCGGCCTGTTTCCCTATTTCTTCACGGTCACCAGCCACATCATCGTCACCTTCGCGCTGGCGCTGCTGGTGATCGGCACGGTGGTCGTCTACGGCTTCATGAAGCACGGATTCGGCTTCCTGAAATTGTTCGTGCCCCACGGTGTGCCGGGCCTGCTGGTGCCGCTGGTCGTGCTGATCGAGGTCATCTCGTTCCTGTCGCGTCCCATCAGCCTCTCGGTCCGTCTCTTCGCCAACATGCTGGCCGGCCACATCACGCTGAAGGTCTTCGCCGGCTTCGTCGTGTCGCTAAGTGCGTTCGGCGCGGTCGGCGTCGCCGGCGCGGTGCTGCCGCTGATCATGACCGTGGCGCTGACCGCCCTCGAATTCCTGGTGGCCTTCCTGCAGGCATACGTCTTTGCGGTACTCACCTGCATGTACCTCAACGACGCCGTGCATCCCGGCCACTGATCCTTCGCCGGCGGACGGCCGCCGAACGGAACCTCAACCTGATCTCGATCCACAAGGAGTTGGACAATGGAAGTTGAAGCAGCAAAGGCAATCGGAGCGGGCATCGCCTGCCTCGGCATGGGTGGCGCCGGCATCGGCCTGGGCACCATTTTCGGCAACTACCTTTCGGGCGCCCTTCGCAACCCGTCGGCCGCCGACGGCCAGTTCGGCCGCCTGATTTTCGGCTTCGCGGTGACGGAAGCTCTGGGCATCTTCTCGCTACTCGTCGCGCTCCTGCTGCTGTTCGCCTGAGAACGGCCCGGGATCGATAGGGCCGGCCGCGCGCGATCGCGGCCGGTGAGAGCGAACAGGGGATGACGATGTTTGTGACACCCGGCTATGCCGAGGAAGCGGCCCCGGCCGAGGGCGCAGCCCACACCGAAGTCGGCGTGGAGCACGGCGCCGGGCACGGCGGAGGTGCGTTTCCGCCCTTCGACCCGACGACCTACGCGTCGCAGCTGCTCTGGCTGGCGATTACGTTCGGTCTCTTCTACCTGTTCCTCAAGAACGTGGTGCTGCCGCGCATCGGCAGCATTCTCGAGGTCCGTCGCGATCGCATCGCGCAGGATCTCGACCAGGCGGCCCTGCTGAAAAGCGAGGCCGATGCGGCGATGGCCGCCTACGAGCAAGAACTGGCGGAAGCCCGTTCGAAGGCCAACACGATCGGCCAGCAGTCCCGGGATTCGGCCAAGGCCGACGCCGAAGCCGCACGCAAGGCGGTCGAGGCCGGGCTCGAGAGCAAGCTGGCCGAAGCCGAGGCGCGCATCGCTTCCATCAAGACGGCCGCCATGAGCGAGGTCGGCACGATCGCCGAGGACACCGCCACCGCGATCGTCCAGGAGCTCGTCGGCGGCAAGCCCGACAAGGCGGCGATCCAGGCCGCGGTCAAGGCAGCCGGGGAGTAACCGACCATGGACGCCACATTCTGGGCCTTCATCGCCCTCGTCATTTTCCTCGCCGTCGTCTTCTACGTGAAGGTTCCGGGGACGATCTCCAAGTCGCTCGACGAGCGCGCGATCCGCATCCGCAACGAACTCGATGAGGCACGGCGCCTTCGCGAGGAAGCCCAGCAGCTCCTCGCGGAGTACCAGCGCAAGCGCAAGGAAGCCGAAAAGGAAGCGGGCGATATCGTCGCCGCCGCCAAGCGCGAAGCCGGCCAATTGGTCGAGGAAGCGAAGAGGAAGACCGACGAGTACGTCGTCCGCCGCACGGCGCTTGCCGAGCAGAAGATCGGCCAGGCCGAGCGCGACGCGGTCAACGAGGTGCGTTCGCGTGCGGTCGACGTCGCCGTCGAGGCGGCTCGTTCCGTGCTCTCCTCCAAGGTGGACGGCAAGGCCGACGCAGACCTGTTCAAGGCGTCGGTCGCCGAACTCAAGGCGCGTCTGAATTAGGCGGTCGAACATCCGATTCGCAGCAAAACCGCCGCTTGCCGGCGGTTTTTTATTGGCTCGTTGCCGTCGGCAGTGAGAAAGTTGCCGCACCCTGGCGCAATCATGGGCGACACGCGGCTCTCGCGTGCACGTCGCTGGCCTGATAATCGACCGGCCGATAGATACCCTGGCGCATCGCCGACATGACGGAGACCGAGATGATCGTGAAACGAGAATTCTATATCGACGGCAAGTGGGTCGCGCCGGCCGCGCCCCGCGACCTCGACGTGATCGATCCGTCGACCGAAGAGGCCTGCGCGGTCATATCGCTGGGCGACCGGGCCGACACCGACGCCGCGGTCGCGGCCGCCAAGCGCGCCTTCGTCACATGGTCGATGACGGCGCCTGTCGAGCGTCTGCGCTTCGTCGAGAAGATCCTCGAAGTCTATCAGCGCAGGGCCGAGGACATGGCGCGCGCCATCAGCCTCGAGATGGGCGCGCCGATCGATCTCTCGCGGCAGAGCCAGGTGACCTCCGGCACATGGCACATCTCCAACTTCATCACGGCCTTCAAGGAATTCGAGTTCGTCCGGCCGCTTGGACCCCACGCGCCGAACGACCGCATCGCCATGGAGCCGATCGGCGTCGTCGGCCTGATCACGCCGTGGAACTGGCCGATGAACCAGGTGACGCTGAAGGCGATCCCGGCCATGCTCGCCGGCTGCACCATGGTGATGAAGCCGTCCGAGATCGCGCCGCTGTCGTCGATCGTCTTCGCGGAGATCGTCGACGAGGCCGGGGTGCCGGCCGGCGTGTTCAACATGGTCAACGGCGACGGCGTCGGCGTCGGCACGCAGCTGTCCACCCATCCCGACGTGGAGATGATCTCGTTCACCGGCTCGACGCGGGCCGGCATCGCCATTTCCAAGGCCGCGGCCGATTCGCTGAAGCGCGTGTGCCTCGAACTCGGCGGCAAGGGCGCCAACCTGGTCTTCGCCGACGCAGACGAGAACGCCGTGAAACGCGGAGTCCAGCACTGCTTCAACAATTCCGGCCAGAGCTGCAACGCGCCGACCCGCATGCTCGTCGAGCGCCCGGCCTATGACCGCGCCGTCGAGATCGCCCGACAGGTGGCGGAATCGACGAAGGTCGGCTCCGCCCACGAGGCCGGTCGCCATATCGGCCCTGTCGTCTCGGCCGGCCAGTACGAGAAGATCCAGGCCCTCATCCAGAAGGGCATCGACGAGGGTGCGCGTCTTGTCGCCGGGGGCCTAGGCCGGCCTGCGGATTTGAACCGCGGCTACTTCGTCCGCCCGACCGTCTTCGCCGACGTCAACAACCAGATGACGATCGCCCGCGAGGAGATCTTTGGCCCCGTCCTGTCGATCATGCCGTTCGACAGCGAGGAGGAAGCCGTGGAGATCGCCAACGACACGCCCTACGGCCTGACCAACTACGTGCAGAGCCAGGACGGCGGGCGACGCAACCGTCTCGCCCGGCGCCTGCGTTCGGGAATGGTCGAGATGAACGGCCAGTCGCGCGGGGCCGGATCGCCCTTCGGCGGCGTCAAGGCGTCGGGGCGCGCCCGTGAAGGCGGCCATTGGGGCCTGGAGGAGTTCCTCGAGGTCAAGGCGATCTCCGGCTGGGCGGGCGACGTGGCCTGACGCGGCTGGTCCACGGCCCGACCGCCGGCTTGCGCCGGCGCTCGCGGAACTGCACTGTCCTCGCCGGCGGCCGAATCGATGCGGCCGCCGATCCGCACCCGGTAGAGACGAACGCATGACCGGCCCCTTCAATCCACGCCGATCGGCACGATACCCGGTCGCGATCGGCTGCGACGAGGTCGGGCGCGGGGCGCTCTGCGGTCCGGTCGTCGTCGCCGCCGTCTGGTTCGACCCGCGCGCGCTGCCGAAGGACCTCCTTTCGGAACTCGACGACAGCAAGAAGATCACGGCGCCTCGGCGCGAAAGCCTCGCCCGGCGGATTGTTGGGGGGGCGGGGGTGCGGGTTGCGGCGGCGTCGTCGTTGGTCATCGACCGCGTCGGCATCCGCAATGCGACGCTCGATGCCATGCGCCGCGCGATCGCCGGGCTCGCTTCGGACCTGCCGGCTGCCGATCTCCCGGTCTTCGTCGACGGGCTCGACGTCCCGCCGGGCCTTGCTTCGCGCTGCGAGGCGGTGGTCAGGGGCGATTCGTCGGTGCCGCAGATCGCCGCGAGCTCGATCGTGGCGAAGACCTGCCGCGACAGGCTGATGCGCATGCTGGCGCTGCGCCACCCGAACTACCGCTGGGAGAAGAACGCCGGTTACGGCACCGCCGATCATCTCGACGCGCTCGCCCGCTACGGCCCGACCCGCCATCACCGGCAGTCGTTCCGCCCGGTCTCGCAGCTCTCGCTCGGCCTGGAGGCCCTCGTCGACGCTGTCCTCGAGGACGTCGGCTGACGCTCGCTCCAAAGTATCGAATCTGCCTTGTCGTGCTTTCCGAAAATCGGTTCCGATCTTCGCGCCGATGCAGTCGGCCGCGCCCAGGCGTGGCCAGAAAAGGGGGCGGAGGACCCGGACCGGCGGATCGTTGGCGGCGAAACCCGCGACGATCCTGGTCCTCCGTGAGCCTTTCCCGCCATTGGGGCGGCGGGGGCGGGAAAGGCACCGTCCGGCGGGGATGGCCGGACGGAAGCTGTAAGTGCGGCGACAGGCCCGCCGGGCCGCGCCTCAGAGCAGGACGAGCTGTTCGCCCACCTTCGCCGGTGCGACGAAGAGATCGGTGCGCAGCGGGCGGCGTTCCGCGTTGAAGCCGAGCCGGCGGGCGGCGATCTCGAAGCGGCGGCCGATCTGCCAGGCGTAGGGGCCCGAGCCCTTCATCCGCTTGCCCCACTCCGAATCATAGTCCTTGCCGTCGCGCATCGAGCGGACCAGCGACATGACGTGGCGGTAGCGGTCGGGATAGTGGCGCAGCAGCCAGTCCTTGAAGATCGGGCTGACCTCGAGCGGCAGCCTGAGGATGATGTAGCCGGCCTCGCGCGCCCCGGCGGCGTAGGCGGCGTCGAGGATGCGCTCGATCTCGGCGTCGTTCAGCCCCGGCACCACCGGCGCCACCATCACCGAGACCGGGATCCCGGCCTCGGCCAGTATCCGCATCGCCTCGAGACGCCGCGGCGGGGTCGCCGCCCGCGGCTCCATGGTCCGCGCCAGCGTCCGGTCGAGCGTCGTCACCGAGAACGCCACCTTGGCGAGCCCCCTGGCCGCCATGCGCGACAGGATGTCGACGTCGCGCGTCACCAGCGCCGACTTGGTGACGATGCCGACCGGATGGTTGCGCGCCTCCAGAACCTCCAGGATCTCGCGCATGATGCGATGCGTCTTCTCGATCGGCTGGTAGGGATCGGTATTGGTGCCGATGGCGATGGTGCGCGGCTGATAGTCGGCCTTCGACAGCTCCCGGTCGAGCAGCTTCGCCGCGTCCGGCTTGGCGAAGAGCTTCGCCTCGAAGTCCAGACCCGCGGAGAGCCCCATATAGGCGTGCGTCGGCCGGGCGAAGCAGTAGACGCAGCCATGCTCGCAGCCGCGATAGGGATTGATCGAGCGGTCGAACGAGATGTCGGGCGATTCGTTGCGCGTGATGATGGTCCGCGGCCGCTCGACCTGCACTTCCGTCTTGAACGGCGGCAGTTCCTCCAGCGAGTTCCAGCCGTCGTCGAAGACGTGGCGGGAGACCGGTTCGAAGCGTCCCGACGGGTTGATGCCCGCCGAGCGCCCGCGGTTGCGTTCCGGACGCACCCGCATGCCGCTCTGTTCGACGATTGCGTTCGCCATCTCCGCGCGTCCCGCTCCGAAGGCTGCAATGTCGGCGCGTACGATCTGTTCCATCCTGGCCCGCTCCCAAGGCGACTCGTCGATCTTGTTGCTCGCTGTTCTCATGAAACTATTCCTATCTTCCGAAACGGAACAAAGCAAGAACAATCTTTCCGCGCCCCGGGGAACTGGCGCCGCTGCGGTGTTTCGTCTAAGCGGCGTGCATGCTGAGCGTGCTGATCGAGACCCGCAACGACGAGGAGGGCCTGGCGAGGACCCTTGCGTCCCTCGTTCCGGCCGCCGTCGAAGGCATCGTCAGGGAGGTCATCGTCTGCGACCGTGGCTCGACCGATCACACGCACCGGGTCGCCGAGCAGGCAGGATGCCATTTCCTGGCGGCGGGCGGCATCGCGACCGGCATCCGCCAGGCCAAGGGCGAATGGCTGTTGCTCCTCGAACCGGGGGCGCGGCTCGACGATGGATGGATCGAAACCGTCCTCGACCACGCCGCCCACTCGACGAAGGCCGCGCGCTTCGCCCGGTCGAAGCACTTCCGGCAGCCCTTCCTGGCCAGGGTCTTCTCCGCGCGGCGACCGTTGCGCGACGGGCTGGTGATCACCAAGCGCCAGGCCCTGTCGCTCTCGCACGGCGACGACTCGGCCGCCGCGATGGCGCGAGCCGTTTCGGCGCGACGCCTCGACGCCGGCATCGTTGCCGGGTCTCCTGCACGCAGGGGCTGAGGTGCGCACGGGCCCAGCCGTTCGGCTACCCACAACTGGGTATGCGGTCGCGCTCGTTCCTTGTTAGGAAATCCCGAAACGGCCGGCGCGCAAGCGCGGCGTCTCCGCGGTCCAGGTGCGATCGCCGGAGACAGACCCAGGTCGCGACCGCACGATGTAGTGCCATGAGGGATATCGAATGAAGTTCACGACGATACGGGCGACGATCGCGGCGGCGGTCGCCGGCGCCGGCGTTTCTCTCGGAGGCGTCGCGGCGGCGAGCCCGAGCCTCGAATATTCGTGCGGCCAGGATATGGGCTACACGATCACGATCGAGACCGAGACCGGCAAGGCCGAGTTCAACGGCCCCTACCGGGCCAAGCTCAAGCCGGACAACGAGGGCGCCTGGGTGAACACCCAGCGCGAGATCCAGTTCTATCCCGAGGAAAACCCGCCGACGCTGTGGATGGGATCCGAGCAGTTCGATTGCCAGGGCGGCGGCGGCTACGACGACGCCGGCGACGACAATGCCGGTGCAGCCGAAGCCGACCTCAACATCCCGGGCAAGTCCTATGGCGGGCGGCTGCGCGAAGGACCGAGCATGGACGCCCGCCCGGCCGGCAGCCTGCCGGAGGGCGCGCGGATCACGATCATCTACAATTCCGGGACCACCTTCAACGGCTACGACTGGTTCGTGATCGAGACGTCGAAGGGCGTGCGCGCCTATCATTGGGGCGGCATCATCTGCTCGAAAGGCCAGTATCTACCGGGTGTCCTGCAAGCCTGCTGACCGCTTCCGGGGCCGGGCCGGACCGTGCGTTCCGGACAGCCGGCGGTCACGGTGGGCGGCCGTGCCGCGTCCGTCGCGGTTTCACCGCCTAGACGGAGGTGCCGCCGCGCTTCAGATGCTCGTCGAGCCGCGGCATGATCTCGACGAAGTTGCACGGCATGTGCCGGTAGTCGAGCTGCGGCTTCAGGATGCCGTCCCAGGCGTCCCTGCAGGCGCCTGGCGATCCCGGGAGCACGAAGACGAAGGTCGCGTTGACCACGCCGCCGGTCGCCCGCGACTGGATCGTCGAGGTGCCGATCTTGTCGTAGGAAATGCGGTGGAACACCTCCGAGAAGCCGTCCATGCGCTTCTCGAAGATCGGCTCCAGCGCCTCCGGCGTCACGTCGCGGCCGGTGAAGCCGGTTCCGCCGGTGGTGATGACGACGTCGATCGCCGAATCCTTCGACCAGGCGAGCACCTGCTCGCGGATCAGGTTGCGGTCGTCCCTGACGATGTCGCGCGCGGCGAGCCGGTGTCCCGCCTCGGCGATCCGGTCGACGAGCGTCTGGCCCGACCTGTCGTCGGCGAGCGTCCGCGTGTCGGAAACCGTCAGCACGGCGATGCCGACGGGGACGAAGGGGCGCTGCTCGTCAATCCTGCTCATCCTCGAACTCTCCCGATGCCATGGTGTGGGTCGCTTCGACGAACCAGCCGGCGTGTTCGCGGCGGATGCGGTCGGCCGCCTCCTTCGCACCCGCGGCGCCGGCGAAGATACCGAAGCAGGTCGCGCCGGAGCCCGACATGCGCGCAAACCGTGCACCGGCGCGGGCAAGCGCGGCGTGTGCCGTGGCGATTTCGGGTGCCAGCGCCCGCGCCGGCGCCTCGAGATCGTTGCGGGTCGTCGCCAGCCATCCGGCGACGGCGTCGGCGCCGGCAAAGCGGGGCAGTAGCGGCAGCGGCGGGTTCTCTCGGCTGGCGAGGCGCGAAAAGACCGAGGGTGTGGAGACCGAGACGCCGGGATTGACGAGGACGATCGGCAGCGCCGGGAAGTCCGCCAGCGGCACGATGTCGTGACCGATCCCCCTTGCCACCAGCGGCAGTGCCGAAAGACACATCGGCACGTCGGCGCCGAGCGCCGCGGCGACGCCGCGCACCGTCTCCTCGCGTGGATCGATGCTCCACAGGCGGCAAAGCGCTCGCAGCGTCGCGGCGGCGTCGCTGGAGCCGCCGCCCACTCCGGAGGAGGCCGGCAGGTTCTTCTCGAGACGGATCGCCACGGGTCGCGTCGCGGTCCCTGCCGCCTGTCGCAGCAGGTTCCGGGCGCGCAGCACCAGATTGCCGTCGTCGTCGGGGATGCCTTGTCCGTAGACACCGTCCACCGAAAAGGTATCGGCCTGCGCCGGCCCGACGGCGAGCCGGTCGCCGAAGCGGGTGAACACGACCAGGCTTTCCAGCAGGTGGTAGCCGTCGGCGCGGCGTCCGGTCACGTGCAGCGCCAGATTGATCTTCGCCGGTGCGAGCCGATACTCCGTCACGAAAGGCCTCGAACCGCGGGCTTGGATACTCAGTCCTTGGACAGGCGGTATTCGCCCGTCTCGGGATCCTTGACCAGGGTTCCGTTGGCGCCGGTCGAAGCCTGCTTTTCGGCACGCCGTACGCGCTGTGTGACCCGCTCGGCCTCCTTTACGAAGGCGCGATACCCGACATAGGCCGCGACGCCGACGAGGGCGAAGAAGATGAGCTGTGGCATGTCCCTTGCTCCTCCGAAAGAGCGCCGGCGAAGGGCCTGGCCGGTCAGGCGATGCGAGAAGGCGGGAATGCTAACCGCCTTTCCGGGCAATTCAAAGGCCGTAGCGGCTCCAGAGCGCGCGTTCCTCGGCCGCATCGATCAACCCGCCGGCGAAGGCGGCGCCGATCTCGCCGGACGCCGCGCTGCTCGCCGAGCCGAAGATGCCGAGCCTGCGGCCGAAAAGCCCGCGCGGCGCCGTGATCAGCCTCAGCCGCGTCTTTTCGCCGTAACGCGCCTTCAGCACCGAGCGCATGTCGCCGAGCGCGTCGACCAGGCCGAGTTCGAGGCCCTTCCTGCCGGTCCAGAACAGGCCGGTGAACAGGTCGGGATCATCCTTCAGCCGCCCGGCGCGGCGCTCCCTGACGAGTTCGATGAACGTCTCGTGAACCTCGACCTGCAGCGCCTTCAGCCGCTCGACGTCCTCTTCCTTCTCCGGCTGGAAGGGATCGAGCACGGCCTTGTTCCTGCCGGCCGTATGCACGCGGCGTTCGATGCCGATCTTCTTCAGGAGCTCGGGAAAGCCGAAGGAGGCCGAAACCACGCCGATCGAGCCGACGATCGACGACGGGTCGGCGATGATCTCGTCGCCTGCGACGGCGATCATGTAGCCGCCGGACGCGGCGACGTCCTCGACGAACATCAGCACGATCTTGTTCTTCTCGGCGGCGAGGTCGCGGATGCGGCGGTAAATCAGTCGCGACTGCACCGGCGAACCGCCCGGCGAATTGACGGAGATCGCCACGGCCGGCGCGCTCTTGTAGGAAAAGGCCTTCTCCAGGATCCCTGCCGTATTCGCGAGCGACAGCGACGGCCGCAACTGGCCGCCGCCCGACATGATCGTCCCGTGCAGCCTGACGACTGGGATCGTCACGGCGTCGGAACGCAGGAATTTCGGAATGAAGCGGTCGATGAGGCGGCTCAAGGCGGCAAGGTCTCCGGCGGTATCGTCTCGTCCATGTAGGAATTCGCCGAAGGTCCGCAATGGCGAACGGCCGGCGTTCGCCATTCAGTCGCCGAAAAGCGAGGCCCTGCCGTTGTTGATCGCGTCGGCCTGCGCCGAGAAGCTGTCGCCGTCGTCATGGAGGACGAGCGGCGGCCGGATCAACAGGGCGGCGCGCGAGGCGCGTACCGCGCGCACCACGATGCGGATTGCCGCTTCGCCGGCACGCGGATGGACCGCCACGATCTCGGCCTTGCCGAAGCGGCCGTCCAGGGCATCGAGGATGGCGCGCAGCGAAGTCGGCCGCGCGATCACGGCAACGCCGCCGCGCGGGCGCACGACCGCCGCAGCGCTGCGGATCCAGGTCGCGAACAGGTCCGCGTCCATGACATGGGCCTCACGCTTCAATTCGTCGGGCGTCGGACGGTCGTGACCGGCGTTGAAGGGCGGGTTCATGATGACGAAGTCGAAGGAAGAATCCCCGAGCCCCGCGGCAACGCGCGCCTTGCCGGTCAGGCCGACGTCAGCCCCGAGGACCGAGGCCCGCGCCGCCAGGAGCGCGTTTTCCGGAAGGGCCAGGCTGCGCCGGGCGAACGCCGCCATCTCCGGCGCCCGCTCGACCAGGACGACGCTTGCCCCGGCGCAGCGCGCCGCGACGGCGAGGCCGGCCGCCCCGGCGCCGGCGCCGAAGTCGGCGAGCCGCCCGGCGAACGCCGCCGGAACGGCGGCGGCGAGCATCATGGCGTCCATGCCGGCCCGGTGCCCGCGCTCGCGCGGCTGCACCAGGAAGAAGCGTCCGCGATGAAAGGCGTCGATCGAGAAATCCTGATCCGTCATGGCAGGCGGGTCAGTCGCCCTTGAGTTCGTTGGCCATGCCCGCGTCGGTGAGGATACGCCGCGCTTCGGCGAGGTCGTCCTCGTCGACCATGACGCGGCGCGGCAGGATGCCGATCGACCCGTCGAGGATGCTCATGTTCCGGTCCGCGACGAAGCAGGCTATGCCGGCATCCTTCAGCAATGCCTCGACGAACGAGATGATGACGGCGTCGTTTGTACGCATGAGCTCAAGCATGGCCGGAAAACTCGCAGTTTGCGCCGGCCGTGTAAATCGCCAAGGCTTGACGGCGGGACAAAGGCGCGCCAATTCGCCAGTTGCGTGATGCGGCAGGATCGGCTTTCAGCTATCGTGACCGCTGGGGCAGGGAGTAGAACTGTGGGCGTCGTAGTCAATCTCGAGGACGGCAAGCGCGAGGCGAAGTCGATTCGCGCCCTCATCGACCTGACCTCTGCCGACATGGGCCGCGTCAACGAGCTGATCCTGTCCAAGGCGGGATCCGACGTCGAGATGATTCCCGAGATCGCCAATCACCTGATCTCGTCCGGCGGCAAGCGGTTGCGCCCCATGGTCACGCTCGCCGCCGCGCAGATGTTCGGCTACGAGGGCGACTGCCACGTCAAGCTCGCCACCAGCGTCGAGTTCATGCATACCGCCACGCTCCTCCACGACGACGTCGTCGACGAAAGCGCGCTGCGCCGCGGCAAGAAGACGGCGCGCATGATCTGGGGCAACCAGGCGAGCGTGCTCGTCGGCGACTTCCTGCTCGGCCAGGCCTTCCGCATGATGGTCGACGTCGGTTCGCTCGACGCGCTCGACATCCTCTCCGCCGCGGCTTCGGTCATCGCCGAGGGCGAGGTCATGCAGCTCGCCGCGGCCAAGAACCTCGAGACCACGGAGGACGAGCACTTCGCCGTGATCAAGGCGAAGACGGCTGCGCTGTTCTCGGCCGCGGCCGAAGTGGGCCCGGTGATCGCCGGTACCGGCCGTGCCGACCGCTCGGCGCTGCGCTCCTACGGCATGAACCTCGGCCTCGCCTTCCAGCTGATCGACGACGCGCTCGACTATGGCGGCAGCTCGAAGGAGCTGGGCAAGAACGTCGGCGACGATTTCCGCGAGGGCAAGGTGACGCTGCCCGTCATCCTCAGCTACCGACGCGGCTCGGCGGCCGAGCGCGCCTTCTGGAAGGAGGCGATCGAGGACGGCAGGACCGACGACGCCGCGCTGGAGAAGGCCGTCGGCCTGATGGGCCGCCACGCCGCCATCGCCGACACGATCGGCCGCGCCAGGCACTTCGGCGGCATCGCCCGCGACGCGCTGGCGCCGCTGCCGGCCTCGCCGCAGAAGGCGGCGCTGCTCGAGGTGATCGACTTCTGCATCAGCCGTGTCTCCTGACAGCGGCGCCGTGACCGGATTGTGAAGCCGGCCGGATTGCAGCCCGATCCCAAAAAGGCCATTCTTTTCGCCCATTGGCGGCCTGAGTCACCGCTCCGCGGGAGCAAGCTCGGCAGGAAGGAAGATGATGCGGTCCAAACGCGGATACTGGCTTGCGGGCGTGGCGGCCATGACGGTTCTCGCGCTTGCCGCGGGACCGGTCAGCGCCCGGAGCGCATCGGAGACCGTCAGCATCGGCAATTTCTCCGGCGCCTATCTCGCGGCGCGCATCGCCGAGAGCGACAACGACCGGGAGGGCGCGGCCGCATACTATGCGCGCGCGCTCGAGTTCGATCCGGCCAACACGCAGCTCCAGCAGAGCCTGATGCTGTCGCTCATCGCGCAGGGCCGCTTCGACGAGGCGCTGCCGCTGGCCGAAAAGCTGAAGACCGAGCCCGAGGTGGAGCGGTTCTCGCGGCTGGCGCTGGCGGTCGATTCCATCCGCCGCAAGGATTATGCCGGCGCCGAGACCTGGCTGAAGCTCGCGCTTGAATCCGATCTGGACCGGCTCATCACCGGGCTCATGACCGCCTGGGCCAAGCTGGGATCGGGCGATGCCGACGGGGCGTTGTCCTTCCTCGAAAAGCTCGACGGCCCCGAATGGTACAAGCTGTTCACCGGCTATCACCGCGCCCTCGTCGCCGATGCCGCGGGGCTGAAGGCCGAGGCCGACGCCGCGTACACCGCCACCATCGACAACATGGCCGCGGGCGGCGCCGCGCCGGATACCTGGCTGCGCGCCGCGGAGGCCTTTGCCGGCTTCCTTGCCCGCTCCGGCGAGAAGCAGCGCGCGCTCGGCGTCCTCGACCGTGCCGAGGAGTTCGCCAGCGGGCGGCTTCCGATCGCGGCGCTGCGCCGCCAGATCGAATCGGGCGCCGCGATCCGGCCCCTGGCCGACGGCCCGCTGGCCGGCGCCACCGAGGTGCTGCTCAATCTCGGCACGGCGCTCAACCGCGGCGGCGGCGAGGCCTATGTGCGCCTCTATCTCGAATACGCGCGCGCCCTCCAGCCCGACAACGACCAGGTGCTCGTGCAACTCGCCGCCGTCTCGGAGCAGCAGCAGAACGCCGAGGAGGCGATCACCTTCTACAGCCGCGTCCCGGACGGCTCGCCGATGAAGCGGGTGTCCGAGTTGCAGCTCGGCCTGAACCTCGCCGACCTCGACCGCCATGAAGAGGCCATCACGCATCTGAAGGCGCTGCTCGAAGGCGACCCGGACGACATGCGCGCCTACCTGGCGCTCGGCGGCGTCTACGCCTCGAAGGAGGACTACCGTTCGGCCGCCGACCTCTACGAAAAGGCGGTTTCGCACATCGACAAGCCGACGCGCGAGCACTGGAACATCTTCTACCAGCGCGGCATCGCCTACGAGCGGCTGAAGGAATGGCCGAAGGCGGAACCCAACTTCCGCAAGGCGCTGGAACTCTTCCCGGACCAGCCTCAGGTGCTGAACTACCTCGGCTATTCCTGGGTCGACATGAGCATGAACCTCGAGGAGGGCCTCGAGATGATCCGCCGCGCCGTCGAGCTGCGGCCGAGCGACGGCTACATCGTCGATTCGCTCGGCTGGGCCTATTTCCGGCTCAACCGCTTCGAGGAGGCGGTGACCGAGCTCGAGCGCGCCGTTTCGCTGAAGCCCGACGATCCGATCCTCAACGACCATCTGGGCGACGCCTACTGGCGCGCCGGCCGCCGGCTCGAGGCGACGTTCCAGTGGAGCCACGCCCGCGACATGAAGCCGGAGCCGGACGTGCTGGCCAAGGTCATCGAGAAGCTTTCCAAGGGGCTTCCGCCGCTTGCCGACAAGGCGACCGCCGAGCAGGCGCCCGCATCGGTACCCGCCGTGGAGCCGGCGGCGAAGGCGCCCGCGACGGACGGCGAGAAGCGCAGCGAGGCCGCGCCCGCTCCCGCCCAGGAAACGGCCCCCGGTTCGGAAGTTTCGGCGGCGATCCCGGCCACCTACACGGTGCAGCCGGGGCAATCGCTCTGGTCGATCGCCGTCGATCGCCTGGGCAGCGGCGAGCGCTACCGCGAGATCCTCGACCTCAATCCCACGCTTCGCGCCGCCCCCGGACGCATCCTGCCCGGCCAGGAGCTGCGGTTGCCGGCATCCGTCCGCTGAGGCAGCCGTTCGGCACGGCCTCGCCTTGACCGTGTCGGCAACGCTCACTAGGAGGAGGCTTCGCCGACCCAACGAGGCCTGCCCGTGAACGCCGCTCCGCCCGCCCACATGCACCCCGGCCGCTCCTTCCAGGGGCTGATCCTGACCCTGCACGATTATTGGGCGAACCACGGTTGCGTCATCCTGCAGCCCTACGACATGGAGGTTGGCGCCGGCACGTTCCATCCGGCGACGACGCTGAGGGCGCTCGGGCCTCGCCCGTGGAACGCCGCCTACGTGCAGCCGTCGCGCCGGCCCAAGGACGGCCGCTACGGCGAGAACCCGAACCGGCTCCAGCACTACTACCAGTACCAGGTGATCCTGAAGCCGAACCCGTCGAACCTCCAGGAGCTCTACCTGGGCTCGCTCGCTGCGATCGGCATCGATCCGCTGGTCCATGACATCCGCTTCGTCGAGGACGACTGGGAGAGCCCGACGCTGGGCGCCTGGGGGCTGGGCTGGGAGTGCTGGTGCGACGGCATGGAAGTGTCGCAGTTCACCTATTTCCAGCAGGTCTGCGGCATCGAGTGCGCGCCGGTTGCCGGCGAACTGACCTACGGGCTCGAGCGGCTGGCCATGTACGTCCAGGGCGTCGACAACGTCTACGACCTCAATTTCAACGGTCGCGACGGCGACGAGAAGGTCACCTACGGCGAGGTCTTCCTGCAAGCCGAGCAGGAGTATTCGCGCCACAATTTCGAGTTCGCCAACACGGCGACCCTGCTGCGCCACTTCGAGGACGCCGAGGCCGAGTGCAAGGCGCTGCTCG
>CALFXR010000200.1 GCA_937958475.1 uncultured Mesorhizobium sp.
CCGCCGTCCTCCTCGATCAGCTTGCACACCGTCATCTCGCCGGCCTCGGCGCCGTAGCGGCCCGCCGCCTCGCGGAAGCGGGCGTGGCAGGCATCCGTCATCTCCGAGCGGGTGCCCGTTTCTTCCATGAGTTCATGGATGAGGCCCAGATCCTTCAGGCAGAGCTTCAGCGGGAACGACGGGTCGTAGTGGCCGGCGAAGATCGACGGCACGTCGTGCTGCAGCACGAAGCTGTCGGCCGCGCCGCCCTTCATCACCTGCCACCAGACGTCCGGTTCGAGCCCGGCCTTCGCCGCGCAGACCATCGCCTCGCCGATCGCCGCGGCGTGGATC
This sequence comes from uncultured Mesorhizobium sp., assembly GCA_937958475.1. Taxonomy (GTDB): domain Bacteria; phylum Pseudomonadota; class Alphaproteobacteria; order Rhizobiales; family Rhizobiaceae; genus DUSC01. The sequence continues at coordinate 334 of CALFXR010000200.1, forward strand.
TTCCACAGCTGGTTGTTGACCAGCTTGGCGACGTAGCCGTTGCCGTAGCGGCCGACCTTGCGCAGTTCCCCCATCGCCTCGATCACGGGCCGTGCCGCCTCGACGTCGGCCTCCTCGCCGCCGACGAACATCGGCATGTCGCCGCGGATCGCGGCGTCGACCGAGCCCGTCACCGGCGCATCCACCGCGCGTCCGCCCACGGCGGCGAAGGGCTTCACCAACTCGCGCATGAATTTTGGCGACGACGTCGTCATGTCGATCCACAGCTTGCCGGCGCAGGGGCCGGCAAGCAGGCCGTGGGGCCCGTTGACGATCGCGTCGAGGTTCGCCGGGCCGAACACCATGGTGACGACGCAGTCGACGCGCTCGATCATCTCGCGCGGGCTGTCGGCCCAGGACGCGCCCGCTGCGAGGTGGTCGCGTGCCGCCTCGCGGCGCAGATCGTTGACGGTCGTGTCGAAGCCGGCGCGCATGACGTTGCGCGCCGCCGGACCGCCCATGGTTCCCAGTCCGATGAAACCGACCTTCATGCCGTCCTCCGCGCGGAAAAAATTGTCGTTGCCGCCAGCTAGAAGCGCGTTGCATCATCGGTAAAGCCATTTTATTCGATCGATAAAATTGAAAAATCCAATCTCGTGACCGATATCGACACACGCCTTCTTCGTTCCTTCCTCTCGGTCGCCGCCGAAGGCAGCTTCTCGCGCGCCGCCGAGCGGCTCGGCTGCTCCCAGGGCACCATGTCGTTGCGCATCGGCACGCTGGAGGACCTGCTCGGCGCCGAACTGTTCGAGCGCGGCTACCATCGCGTGGTTCTCAGCGTCGCCGGCCAGGCGCTGCTGCCGCAAGCGCAGGCGCTGGTCGACAGCCATGACGCCCTGGTCGACCGCATGCGGCTGGGAAAGATCTCCGGCACGGTCAGGCTGGGCGTCGCCGAGGACTATGCGCAGCCCTTCCTGCCCGGCCTGCTGCGCCGCGTGCGCCAGGCGTTTCCGGGCATCGAGCTCGCCATCACCGGGGCGCTCAGCGTCCGCCTCAGCCAGCAGGTCGAGGCGCGCAACCTGGACCTCGCCATCGTCACGCTGCCGCGCGGCCAGCGCCGCACAACCGTGATCGGCGAGCCGGAACTCCTCTGGGTGGCGGCCGAAGGTTTTCGCGCCGAGCCCGGCCAGCCCTGGCCGATAGCCTTCTATCCGGAAGGCTGTGCCTTCCGCGCCGCCGCGATCGAGGCGCTGGAGCGGGCGGCCGTGCCGTTTCGCGCGGCGCTGACCAGCAGCAGCGGCCAGGTCATCCAGGGCGCCGTCGGCTCGGGTACGACGATCACCATCATGGCCGACGGCACCGTACCGGCGGGCTTCCGCCGGCTCGGGGCCGACAGCGGCCTGCCGGCCCTTCCGCGCACCTGCATCCAGATCATCGAGCGCGACGGCGGGCTCACGCTTGCCGCGCAGCAGGTGCGCGAGATCGTCCTGAGCCTGCTCTGAGCGGCGCCGGCCGTCGGATCCGGTGCCCCGCCGCGCCTCCGCACGGCATGTCCCGATGCAGACCGCCGGACCCGGAGCATTCGCCGGTTGCCGTCATCGCGCGCTACGGGGTGCCCCCGCGCGCCGGTCAGGGCGCGGTGTCGAAGTCGAGCACCGTCTCGGGATTGATCTCCTCGTCGTAGCTGGCGTCGACCTCGTATTTCACCAGGACGAAACGCCCCTCGCGGAACAGATAGACGCCGCTCGAGGAGGCGTCGCCGACGCCGCGCCACTTGGAGAAGGTGGTGATCGAGCGCGTCGCCGGATCGTAGGCCGAGTTCACCGCCTGGTCGCTCGCCGTATAGCCGACTATGCGCATCTCTTCGACCTTGGCGTTGTCGTTCTCGTTCTCGTAGCGGATGTCGAGGTCGGGCTCGGCGAACTGCAACTGGCCGACCTCGCCGAAATCGTCGGCGAGATAGTAGACCTCGCTGCTGTTGTAGGCGCCCCAGCCGCAGGTGAAGCGGAACAGCCGCGCGATGCGCTCGGCGCTGCCGGCCTCGTCGTAGGAATAGCGGAAGGCGATGTCGTGGATCTCGGGCTTCGCCGCGTCCGGCTCGGCGCCGGGATCGAGCGTCTGGCAGGAGGCGGCATAGGCCGCGCGGAATGTCGCCTCGACGCGCTCGAGCACGGCGTCGCGCGACTCGGCCGGCGGGCCGCCGGGGCAGTCCTGCGGCAGCACGTCGGCGAGTTCGCCGTCGGCCGGCTTGAGGCTGCCCTTTTCCAGGTGCATCGGCCGGAACGGCGGGTCCTGGATCTGCGGGCCGGCGAGGCGCGCCAGGTAGCAGCCGGCGAAGATCCTGGCGCCGCCGTCGGCGTCGGTGGCGCTGATGGCGACCGGGACATAGTAGAACGTGCTGCCGGCCGCGCCTTCCGCGCCGACCGCGCCGGTCAGCACCTCGACGCGCTCGGTCTTGTCGTAGCCGGCGACGAACGCGTCGAAGGATTTCGACGGTTTGGCGTCGCCGAAATAGCCCCATGCGCGGGCATATTCGCGCTTGTTGACGGCGTTGTAGAAGGAGCGGACGAGGGCGGCCGCATCGGAGCGGTCATCGACATAGGCGTCGTCTGCGGTGGCCGAGCCGGCGAACAGGGCGGTCGAGGCGAGCAGCAGGGCTGCCGTCATCCATTTGGTCATGGCGAATCATCCTCCTCCGGACGTTGCCGGAGAATGCTGTGCGAATATGGCGCGGCGGTGAAGCGGCTCTCTGGCGCGGCGCCGGAAAAAGCGCCATGGATGTCCCGCCGACATGGCCGACGGGAGGGTGAATTGACGATTTCGATGTACCAGGCTTCGGTGCCGGTGTTCTCCGCCATGCTGAAGGCGCTCGACCACGTGCTGGCCAAGGCCGAGCGCCACGCCGCCGAGACCGGTGCGGACCTGGGCGAGCTGTTCGCCGCCCGGCTGGCGCCGGACATGCTGCCGCTGAAGGTGCAGGTGCTGATCGCCTGCGATCACGCCAAGGGCGCCTGCTGCCGGCTGGCCGGCCGCGACATCCCGTCCTTTCCGGACAACGAAGCGGATTTCGCCGAACTCCACGCGCGGATCGCGAAGACGCGCGAGTTGCTGAAGACCTTTGCCGAAGCCGACATCGACGGTTCAGAGGAGCGCGAGATCGTCGTCACGCTGCGCCAGGGCGAGATGCGCTTCCCCGGCATGCAGTACCTGCTGCACTATGCGATGCCGAACTTCTATTTCCACGTCACCACCGCCTACGACATCCTGCGCAGCCGCGGCGTGCCGCTCGGCAAGGCCGACTTCTTCGGTCGCGGATAAGGCCTTTCAGCAGGCGCGGCCCGCCGCCGCGCGCGCCCGGTCCGTCCGGCGCGCGCACTACTGCCGCGACGCCGCCTCGCGGCAGATGCGCGGGAAATCGGCCGGCCTGGTGCCGGTGTCGACGCGGTCGGCCTCGCTCGTCGCGTTGAGCACGCAAAGTGCGGCGCGATAGCGATCCTGCTCCCGCGGCCGCGGCCTGGCGAACAGTTCGGTGAGAAACCCCATGGCATCGCTCCTGGTCCGGTTCCTCCCCATGCCGATCTAGGTGGATTCATCCCGATTGTGCAGTGCAGCATACGCATGGCAGCCATGCGCGCGGAAACAGTCGGGCGTCATGAAACCGCCGCATCGCCGGCGCGGCGCGCGCGTTCCGCCTGAACGTTAAAATCGTCCCCCGCGAACGAAGCCATTTTTAACCTCGCCCGCATAGCGTGCGAAACCGGACCGCTATCCGCGTGTTGAAGGGTCGGAGGAGCTGTCATGCCGATGCAAACGAACCGCGACTTCGCCACGCTTCTGAAGGACCTGCTCGCCGAATCCGAGAACGACGGACGCGGCTTGGCCGGTCCTGCGTCTGTCTCGTTCGACTATCTGGCGGTTGCCGACGAATTGCTTTCGGGCCGCATCACCGTCTCGGACGAAACCGTTGCGGCCTTCTATCGCGAGACGGCCGATGACGTCGACGAAACCGTCGAAGCCCTGTTCGAGGCCGTGGACGTCGCAACCGAGCCGGAACCGGCGCCGGCCGCGCTTCTACCCGTCGAGCCAGAGGCGATTTCGCGCGAACTGGGCATCAAGGGCAACACGCCGATCGCCGACCTCTCCCACATCCGCCGCGCCTTCGCCTTCAGGAACCATCCCGACCGCGTCGCCCCGCACCTGCGCCCGCGCGCGCTGCTGCGCATGCAGGTGGCCAACATGCTGATCGATGACGCCCGCCGGCGAGCGCTGGCCGCCGCACGCCCGCCGCGCGGCTGACCTTCAACCTTCCGCGACCGAGTGTCCTCCGCCTGCCGGGGCTGGCCTCGCGCGCCCGCCCGTGCCAGAATCAAGCCATGCCGGCGCCGTGAGACGACGGTAGAATTTGACAGTCCGGCCATCACGGTTTTTGGTCATCCTTTGTGCCGGCGGCGAGATTCGCCGCGGCAGTGCGAAGGCTTCCGCGAGGAACGGGTATGGAAGACAACTACGAGAAATACGCGGTCGCGGTGATCATCGTCTTCGGCGCGGTCATCATCGGCGGGCTGATGGCGGCGACGATCACCTTGGGCGACCGATCGGGATTCTTCTTCGCGCTCGGCGCGGCGACCTGCGCCTGGATCGCGGGCCATGCCATGCTGTTCGACCGGCCGCGCGTCTACGGCGTGCTCATCGTGCTGGCCACGCTGATGTCGGTCGCCGCGACGATCGCCCTGGCTACCTGACGCCCGCGCTCCGGCCCGGGCCGACCCGGGGCGGGGCGGCTGCGCGCTCCAGCACCTCTTCGACCGAGGATTCCATCGATGCAGAAACGCCGACTCGGGCGGACCGAACTCCTCGTCTCGCGCATCTGCCTCGGCACCATGACCTGGGGCCAGCAGAACAGCGAGGCCGACGGCCATGCGCAGGCGGATCGCGCCTTCGAGCGCGGCGTCAACTTCCTCGACACGGCCGAGCTCTATTCGATCCCGCCGCGCCCGGAGACGCAGGGCTCGACCGAGCGCATCGTCGGCACCTGGATGAAGGCCAGACGCAACCGCGACCGCGTCGTTCTGGCGAGCAAGGTCGTCGGCCGCACGGCCAACGAGTGGTTCCGCGGCGGCCGGCCGTCGAAGCTGGTGCGCGCCGACATCCTCGACGCCGTCGAGAAGTCGCTGGCGCGCCTCCAGACCGACCATATCGACCTCTACCAGATCCACTTTCCCGAACGCCGCGTGCCCTGGGGCGCCAATCCGACGCGCGTCGAGGCGTGGCCGCCGCCGCGCGACGCCGACGAGACGCCGATCGCCGAGACGCTCGCCGTCTTCGGCGAACTGGTGAAGGCCGGAAAAATCCGCCATTTCGGCCTTTCCAACGAAAGCTCCTGGGGCGTCATGCGCTTCCTCTTCGAGAGCGAGAAGGGCGTCGGCCCGCGGCCCGTCTCGGTGCAGAACGCCTACAACCTGCTCAATCGCACCTTCGAGGTGAACCTCGCCGAGGTCTGCGACCGCGAGGCGATCGGCCTGCTCGCCTATTCGCCGCTGGCGCAGGGCTATCTCACCGGCAAGTACGACCACGGCGCAAGACCGGCCGGCGCGCGCTCGACGCTGTTCGACCGCGGCCAGCGCTACACGACGCCGAACGCCGCCGAGGTCATCCTCGAATACGGCAGGCTGGCGCGTTCCTTCGGCATGGAGCCGGCGCTGTTCGCCAACGCCTTCGTCACGCATCGTCCTTTCGTCGCCGCCAACATCATCGGCGCGACGTCGCTGGAACAGCTCGACATGGCGCTCGATTCGGCCGAGGTGGCATGGACCGACGAGATGCAGAAGGCGGTCGACGCGGTGCACCAGCGGGTCGGCAATCCGTGCCCGTGAGATCGCTGGGCGAGGGGGAGGGGATCATGGATTTTCCGGTCGACGAACTGCGGGCGCGCTTTCCGGCGCTGGCGCTGAAGGATGACGGCCGCCGCCGCGTCTATCTCGACAATCCGGCGGGCACGCAGGTGCCGCGGGCGGTGGCCGACGCGGTTGCGCGCTGCCTGATCGAGACCAACGCCAATCTCGGCGGCCATTTCGCCACGACGGTGGCCGCCGGGCGCGTCGTCGACGAGGCGCACGCCGCGATGGCCGAGTTCCTCGGCGCGGCGGGGCCGGAAGAAATCGTCATCGGCCCGAACATGACGACGCTGACCTACCATCTGTCGCGCACGCTCGGCCGCGGCTTTTCGCCCGGCGACGAGATCGTCGTGACGCGCATGGACCACGAGGGCAACGTCTCCCCCTGGCTGCAGCTCGCCGAGGACCGCGGCCTGACCGTGCGCTTCGTGTCCTTCTCCACCGACAGCTGGCAGGTCGAGGAGGAAGCGCTCGCGTCCGTGCTGTCGGAGCGCACGCGGCTGGTGGCGCTGAACTATGCGTCCAACCTGACCGGCGCGGTCAACCGGGTGAAGGCGCTGGCGAAGATCGCCCGGGCGGCCGGCGCGCTGGTCTATGTCGACGCGGTGCAGTTCGCCCCGCACGGGCTGGTCGACGTCGCCGAACTCGGCTGCGACTTCCTCGCCTGCTCGTCCTACAAGTTCTTCGGCCCGCACATGGGCATCGTCTGGGGGCGCCGGGCGGTGCTGGAGACGCTTTCGCCCTACAAGTGCCGCTGCTCGTCGAACGCGCTGCCCGAGCGTTTCGAGACCGGCACGCCGCAGATCGAACTGATGGCCGGACTGACGGCGACGGTCGACCATTTCGCGGCGCTGGGGACCATGGTCGGCGAGACCGGCTCGCGCAGGCAGCGCATCGCCGCCGCCTATGCGGCATCGATCGCCCACGAGGCGGAACTGGCGACGCGGCTGATCGAGGGGCTGTCGGCGGTCGACGGCCTCGCCATCCACGGCATCGCCGATCCGGCGCGGGTGGCCGAGCGCGTGCCGACCGTCTCGTTCACGGTGGACGGCATCCGTCCGGATTCGCTGGTGCGGCTGATGGCGGCGGAGAACATCTTCGTCTGGTCGGGGCACAACTACGCCTGGGAGATCGTCCACCAGCTCGGCATTCCGGCAGACGACGGCGTCGTGCGCATCGGCGCGGCGAGCTACAACACGCCTGCCGAGATCGACGAGGCGGTCGACAGCGTGCGCCGCAACGTCGCCATGCTGCGCCAGCAGCGGGGCTGACCGGCGGGGACCGTCGCGCCGCCGCGCGGCGGCCCTTGAAACGACTCATTCATTCACCAAATCATGGCCGCCTCCCTCGCGGGCGGGGCGAGGGCGCTTGCTCGAAAAGCATTGAGAATCAGAGAGGAAGTGACTGCCATGAAGAGCTTCGAGACCCCTGTCGTCGTCATCGGCGCGGACGTGCGCGAGCACGCGATCGCTTCCGTCGAGGATGCCATCCGTTTCCTCGAGGAATGGCCCATCTACCGCCGCAACGTCCTCCACGAGGCGGCGAAGCGCCTCTGCCATACCGCGCATGACGGGCTCTGCCCGCCGGAAGCGGCGCGCAACGCGTTCGCCAAATGGGCGAAGCTGGAGCAGATCTCCGGCGGCGCCGTTCCGGCGTGGATCAAGCCGCAGGTCGCCGACAAGCCCGGCATCGCAGCCTGACGCGATGCGTCGAGCGGCGGCCCGAGGCGGCCGCCGCCGTTCCTCCACGAAAACCGGAGACGGCTAGCGCGACAGCTCCGCCGCGGCCTTCCTTGCCCGGCGGCGCTGGCGCAGCGTGTCGATCCAGCCGACGATGCCGTTCGGCCAGGCGATGACGAAGACCGCCAGCAGCAGGCCGAGGCCGATGTTGCGGTAGTCGGAGAACTCCTTCATCGCCTCGTCGGCGAACATCAGCAACACGGCGCCGAGCAGCGGGCCCCAGATCGATCCGAGACCGCCGACGACGATCATGGCGATCAGGAAGAGCAGCAGCTGGAAGGAAAACACCGACGGGCCGACGACGCGGAAGTGCACGGCATAGAAGCCGCCGGCGATGCCGGTGAAGAAGGCGGAGACGCCGAAGATCCACAGCTGGTACTTGAAGCGGCTGATGCCGCGCGACATGGCGTAGCCCGGATTGTCGCGCAGCGCGCGGAAGGCGAGGCCGAGCGGACCGCGGATGACGACCACCGAGAAGGCGATAGCCACGGCGAGCAGCGCCAGCGCGACATAGTAGTGGGCGACGTACCATTTCGAGGGAAACAGCGCGCGCAGGCCGATGTCGCCGAACTGGCCGATGCCGCGGACGCCGCCGAACAGCGGCATGCAGCCGCCGGTCGTGGTGAAGCAGTCCGTGTCGTTGACGATGAGGACGTACATGACCTGGGCGACGGCCAGCGTCAGCAGCGCGACGTAGGGTCCTTTCAGGCGAAGGCAGGCGAGGCCGACGACCAGGCTGACGACGATGGCGACGACGCCGCCGGCGGGAATGGCCAGCAGCATCGGCCATTTCCAGTAGAAGCCGAGCATGGCGGTGGCATAGGCGCCGGCGGCGAACAGCGCCATCTGCGCCAGCGAGAAGATGCCGCCGACGCCGAGCACCAGGTTCCACTGGACGACGACGATCGCCCACACGAACAGCAGCGTCGACTGCGTGACGATGTAGCGGCCGGGCACCAGCAAGGGCAGCGCGATCGCCGCGATGAGGAAGGCGAGGCCGATCAGGATGTCGCGACGCACCGGGCTCACAGCCGCACCACCTGCTGCCTGCCGAACAGGCCGTAGGGCCGCCAGATCAGCACGACGATGACGATCAGCAGCAGGATGGCGAAACTCCAGCGGACGCCGAAGACATATTGCGTCCCGGCCTCGATCAGTCCGAGCAGGATCGCCGCCACCACGGCGCCGTAGACGTTGCCCAGCCCGGCAACGACGCAGACGATGAAGGCCTTCAGCATCGGGTCGCCGCCCATCACCGGCGTCAGCGTGGCGATCGAACTGATCATGATGCCGGAGACCGCGGCGAGCGCGCCCGACAGCGCCAGAACCTGGGCGTAGACCTTGCCGACCCTCACCCCCATCAGCTGCGCGGCGTCGCGGTTCATCGAGGTGGCGCGGATGGCGCGGCCGGTTCGCGTGCGCTGGAGGAGGACGGCGACCGCGGCCATCAGCGCCAGCGCCACGCCGAGGATGAAGAGGTTCTGATAGGGGATGTGGACGCCGCCGACGATCAGGTGTCCGGGAACAGCCAGCGGCTGCGGGATCGGATAGGGACCGAATGTCTTGAGCATCAGGTTCTCGATCACGGAGCCGATGCCGATGGTGGCGATGAAGATGTTGGTCTCGAAATTGCCGGAGCGCAGCAGGGGAAGGGCCGCGGCGAAGTAGATGGCGAGGCCCGCGGCGGCGCAGACGGCCGCGGCGACGGCGAAGGCGAGCACGGCCGGCAGGCCGGCGAGCGTCATCGCCGCGTAGCAGACGTAGCCGCCGAGCGTCAGCACGGCGCCGTGCGCCATGTTCAGCATGTTGAGCGAGCCATAGACCAGCGACAGGCCGACCGTCGCCACGGCGTACATGGCGCCCAGCGTCAGGCCGGAGGCGACGATCTGGATCAGCACGTCGGTCATGTCATGCCCCCAGATAGGTTTCGAGGATTTCCGGCCGCGCCAGGAGGTCCGGGCCGAGGCCCGACCAGGCGAAGCGGCCGTTGTCGAGGAGGTGGATCATGTCGGCATGTTCGGCGATGCGCTGGGCGTTCTCCTCGACGAGCAGGATGGTCTGCCCGCGGCGCCTCAGGTCGAAGATCACCTCGTAGATCTGGTCGATGACGATCGGGGCCAGCCCGAGCGACGGCTCGTCGAGCATGAGCACGTCGCCTCCGGCCATCAGCCCGCGGCCGATGCCGCACATTCGCCGCTCGCCGCCCGACAGCGTGCCGGCGACTTGGCCGCGGCGTTCCTTCAGCTTCGGAAAGATGTCGAACACCTTGCCCAGGCGGGTGTCGACGTCAGCGGCGGCGGCCTTGCGATAGGCGCCCATCAGGAGGTTCTCCTGCACCGTCATCGACGGGAACAGGAGGTCGCCCTGCGGCAGCTGGATGACGCCGTCCTCGACGATCTGGTCGGGGCGGCGGCCGTCGATGCGTTTTCCGCGCAAGGCGATCTCGCCCGCCTCGATGCGGACCAGGCCGGAGATGGCGCGCAGCAGGGTCGACTTGCCGTGGCCGTTGGGGCCGACGATCGCCGTGATCCGGCCCTCCGGCACGGCGAGGTCGAGGCCCTTGAGCACGACGTTGCCGGGATAGCCGGCGCGCAGGCCCCTGATCGCGAGGATCGGCTCAGCCATGGGCGGCCCCGCGCGAATCCATGAAGCTGCGCAGGCGCTCCGACGCGCCCTTGCCCAGATAGACGTCGACGACGGTGCTGTCGTTGACCAGGTCGCGCGGCGGGCCTTCGAAGATCTTCTCGCCGTGATGCATGATCAGCACCCGGTCGGAGAGCTGGACGAGGAAACGCATCACGTGCTCGATCAGGAGGATGGTGACGCCGGAGCCGCGGATCGCGCGGACGGCCTCGATGATGCGGTCGACTTCGCGGTCGGTGAGGCCGCCGACCGGCTCGTCCATGAGGAGAAGGCGCGGACGGGTGGCCAGCGCGCTGGCCATCATCAAGAGCTTGCGGTCGATTACCGGAAGCGAACCGGTGATCGCCTCGGCACGGTCGGAGAGACCGAGCAGCGCCATCGCCTCGTCGGCGGCGCGTTCCGCCGCCGCTCCGAGGCGAAGCGAGGGCGCCAGCCGGTTCTCGCGGCCGAAATAGGCGCCGACCAGCACGTTCTCGCGCGCCGTCATCGTGTCGAAGCCGGCGTTCAGCTGGAAGGTGCGGGCGACGCCCGCATGGCAGATGCGCTCGGCGGGCAGGCGCGTGATGTCCTGCCCGCCGAGGAGCACGGATCCCGCCGAGGCCGGGTTGAGCCCGGAGATCACCTCGAAGAGCGTCGTCTTGCCGGCGCCGTTCGGCCCGCCGATGCCGACCACCTCTCCCTCGGCGATGTCGAAGGAGAGGTCGCGGACGGCCGTCAGCGCGCCGAAATGCTTGCTGACGCTCCGACAGGAGAGCAGCGGTGTGGCGGCGGCGTTTCCCATTCCCCGGTCGCGTCGCCTTTCCCGTTCAGGCCTTGATCCACGGCGGCATGACGAACTTCGCCGTGCCGTAGGGCGCCGGCGCGATCAGCCCCGGTCCCTTGGTGAAGTCCTGGATCTGCAGGAACTGGTGCGGCATGCCGAGCGAGGAATCGTTGGTCTGCGTCGGGTAGGTATAGGCCGCATTCTCCAGCGGCATGAAGCGCGTCGTGCCGGTGACGCCGCGCCAGATCATCGCACTCATGCGCTGGGCGACCTTGCGGTTCTGGTCGGCATTGCCCGGTTCGCCGCTGCCGCCGGCGAGGGCCGCCGCGGTCGCCCAGACATAGGCGCCGTCATAGGGCTGCGCGCCGGAATTATGGCCGGCATTGGCGCCGAAGCGGTCCTTGTAGCGCTTCTCGAAGGCGGTACCGATCTCGTCCTGGAGGGCGCCGACGACGGTGGCGTAGATGATGCCGTTCGCGGCTTCCTTGGCGATGTCGCGGAAGGCCGGGATCGACGGGCCGTACTGCATGTAGATCAGGCTCGGCGTCGGGTTCGGCGCGAACTGGACGCAGAACTGGGCGAGGTCGGCCGGCAGGAAGTGGGTGACGCAGATGACCGCCGGCGGGTCCTGGCGGATCTTGGCGAGGGTGGGGCCCCATTCGGAAGCCGGAACGCCGACCGTCTCGAACAGGCTGATCTCCCAGCCGTAGGCCGCGGCCTGCTCCTTGACCGCATTGGCGATGTTGGAGGCGTAGACGCCGGCCGAAAGGATGACCGCCATCTTGTTGTTCGGACGGGTCCATTCCTTGTTCGCCTCGAGATCCTGGAGGAACTTGAGGAAGCCCGGGCCGTACCAGTATTCGGCCGGGTCGCCCTGGAACGAGCCCCAGTAGCGGTCGGGATTGGACTTCACCAGGTCGTTGTGGCCGATGGTGGTGTCGTAGTGGACGTAGATGATGCCGTTGTCGGCCGCCACTTCCTGGATCGCGGCGCCGGAGCCGATGTTGTAGCCGTTGAGGATGGCGTGGACGCCGTAGCGGTCGACGAGGCGCTGGGCGGCCTGGACGTTGGTGGCGTCGCCCATCTGTGCGGTGTCCTCGAAGGAGGGTTCGAGCGGCCGCCCGAGGATGCCGCCGAGCGCGTTGATCTCCTCGCAGGCCAGCGTCAGGCCGTTCTTGAACTCGATGCCGTCGGGCGCGGCGAAGTCGGTCGTCGGGCCGCACTGGCCGACGGGGATAGGCTCGCCTTCGGCGCGCGCCTCGCTGTTCATGGAGAACAGCATGGCCGGCATGCCGGTCAGCGCCGCCGCCGTGGTCAGGCCGCCCTTGATCAGGAAGTTGCGCCGCGATCCGGCGATCAAATTGGGTGTCGAGAGTCTCGTGCTTCGCTTCATAGCCGTTCCCCTTGGTTAGCGAATATTGTCGACGAGTCCGGCGGCCGCGTCGACGACCGCCAGTTGATGCGGCTGCGCCGCCATTCCGCCCCAGGCGGCCATCAGCTGATCCCACGGGTCGACGACCCCTGTGGAATGGCCGGACAGTTCCTCGATGACGGCGAGGCCGCAGTAGGGCACGTACATCTCCGAGTAGCCGCCCTCGTGGGTGAGCACGATGCGCCCGCCGCACAGTTCGTTCGCCGCGGCGATGATCATGCGCGTCAGGTCCCGGTAGCCGCTGGAGTTCATCATCATGCGGCCGAGCGGATCGACGCCGGAGCCGTCGAAGCCGGACGGCACGACGATCAGCTCCGGCCGGTAGCGCGCCAGCGCCGGCATGACGACCCGCTCGAAGGCGGCGACATAAGCGCCGGGGCCGGAGCCGGGGGGCAGCGGCACGTTGATGTTGTAACCCTGGCCTCGACCTGCGCCGTTTTCCGCCAGGCTGCCGGAGGCGGCGGGGAAGAGGTTGTCCTGGTGCAGCGAGATCGTCAGCACGCTCGGGTCGTCGTAGAAGATCGCCTGCGTGCCGTTGCCGTGGTGGACGTCCCAGTCGACCACCGCGATGCGGCCGAGCCCGCGCGCGGCCTGCGCGTGGCGGATGGCGACCGCGGCGTTGGAGAACAGGCAGAAGCCCATGCCGGTGTCGGACGTGGCGTGGTGTCCGGGCGGGCGGACCAGCGCGTAGGCATTGTCGACCTCGCCGTCGATGACGGCATCCATCGCGCGGATCGCGCCGCCGGCGGCGAGCAGCGCGATCTCGTAGCTGCCGGCGCCGAGCGGCGTGAGGATGCTGGCGTCGCCGTAGCCGCGGTCGGAGATCTCCCTGATGCGGGCGACGTGGGCGGGCGTGTGCACCCGCTCCAGCTCGGCGACGGTGGCGGCGCGCGGCTTGATCGGGACGAGGTGGTCGAGGATGCCGCTGACTTCCAGGAGGTTGCGCAGCCGGCGCTTGGTCTCCGGGTTCTCGGCATGGGTTCCCGGCTGCACGGTCAGGCTCGGCGGGAAGACCTGGGCCCAGTTCCAGGTGTTGTGCCAGAGATAGAGTTCGTGGAAGACGAAGCCTGTTGCCATGGGGTTCCCTCAGCGCGCCCGGAGGTATTCGGGCGGCGCCTGCGTTTCGATCGGGCCGTAGAGGTCCGTGCGCCGTGTGCGGTAGACGCCCCAGAGCCGGCGCAATGCGGCCGCGGCGTCGAGGTCGACGGTCGTCACGCCGACGCCGGGCGCGGTCTCGTCGAGCTCGACGAGCTTGTCGCCGGTGGGGTCGCAGACGAAGGAGGCGCCGTAGAACTGTGTCACGTCGTCCTTGCCGGTCTCGACGCCGATGCGGTTCGACGCGGCGAGCGGTATCTGGTTCGCCGCGGCGTGACCCTGCATGGTGCGCTGCCAGTGCGGCCTGGAATCGGCCGGCTGCACGGCGCGGCTCTTCAGCGGGCGGCCGATGGCCGTGGGGTAGGCGAGCAGTTCGGCGCCGGCCAGCGCCATGATGCGCGCGGCTTCGGGAAACCACTGGTCCCAGCACACGCCGCAGCCGAGGCGGACGTGTTTCGTCTCCCAGACCCTGAAGCCGGTGTCGCCGGGGGCGAAGTAGAAGGCTTCCTCGTAGGCGGGGAAATCCGGGATGTGCGACTTGCGGTAGACGCCGAGGATGTCGCCGCCGGCGTCGATGACGGCCAGCGAATTGAACAGGCGGCCGTCGCCGGCGCGCTCGTAGAAGGAGACCGGCACGACGACATCGAGGCGGGCGGCGAGCGGCCGGATCGCCGCGATGGCCGGATTGGCCTCGACCGTCGTCGCCTCCCCGCGCCAGGCGGGATCGACATCGATGCAGAAATAGGGCGTCTCGAACAGTTCCTGGAGGATGACGACCTGCGCGCCCCTCGACGCGGCTTCCTCGACCAGGGCGCAGGCCCGGCGGATGTTCTCCGCCCGGTTCTCGCTGCAGGCCATCTGTGTCACGGCGACGCCGAGCTGTCTCATGGTCCGTCCGAACGCTGGGTCGGCAGGATGATGGACCACGCCCGGGCGGGGGTCCCGCCACTTTCGGGTAACGGGTGGTGTTTTCACCCACCCGTTCGGGTGGCGAACGCCGGCCCGCTCAGGGCATCAGGCGCTGTTCGGAGCCGGCGCCGAGGCCGATCTCCTTCAGCCGCAGCACGGCCTCGGTACGGTTCGACACGCCGAGCTTGCCGAAGATGTTCTTCAGGTGCCACTTCACCGTGTCGGGCGCCATGGACAGCGACTGGGCGAGCTGGCGGTTGGAATAGGCGCGCATGAGAAGGCCGGCGACCTCGGCCTCCTTGGTGCTGAGCGCGCGCTTGCGCGCCGGTGCGCTGCGCGATGGAAGGCGGCCCGGCGCGGCGACCTCGCTGCCGAACTCGTTGAGGAGACGGCGGACGAAGTCCGCGGTCTCCGACGTGCTCGTCCATGCCGGCAGCTTCGAGCGCGCCAGTTCGAGGACGTTCTGCATCGCCGGGCCTTCGTCGAGCAGCGAACGAACGGCGTTCTGCGGCAGAGCGAGCGTGACAACGTCGACGGCGGCGGCAAGGGCGAGCAGGACGTCGCCGGCCTTGTTGGCGGCGATCGCGGTCAACGCGCGGACCTGCATGTAGCCGCGGAAGCGTCCGTCGGCACGCATGCGCCTGGCGATGCGGTCGAGCACCGCGATCGCCCGGGCGCACTGGCCCTCGGCGACGAGGACGCGGGCGGCGCCGATATGGGCGTATTCGTGCAGCGGATGGATGTCGCGCGCATCGCCGACGTTGGAGGGGTCGATGCCGCGCGACCTGAGCGCCAGGCGGGCGGCGCGGATGTCGCCTCTGGCGAGCAGCAGGCGGACGCGGTCGTTCAGCGCGCTCGCGGTCAGGCGACGGTAGCGCTTCTCGGCGCCGAGCCGCTCGGCGCGCTCGAGGAAGACGATCGCATCGTCCTCGCGGCCGCTGGCGGCGGCGAGGCGGGCGAGATGCAGCTTGCAGGCCATCTCGTGGACGACCAGGCCGCACTCCTCGATGATCTGGCGGTGCTGGTGGAGCAGGCGCTCCGCACCTTGCAGGTCGTTCCACTCGTAGCGCAGTTCGACCTCGAAGACCGCGGTCATCGCCTCGGCGTAGGAGCCGGAGCCCAGCCGCTCCCGCGCGAGGCGGGAGGCCCGGTCGAGCAGGTCCTTGGCGCGGAACAGGTTGCCCGCGGCGATCTCGACGATCGCCAGGATCAGGTCGGAGTAGACGATGCCGAACACCGAGCCGGTCGCCTCGTGGTAGTCGCGGCCCTTCAGCGCGCGCAGCCGCGCCTCGTCGAGTTCGCCGAGCGAATAGTGGCTGAAGGCGCAGACGTTGGAGAGGGTGCCCCTGGCGAAGGGCTCGTCTTCGGGGAAGTCGGCGAGCCAGCGGCGGGCGATCGAGGTCGCCGTGCGCGAACGGTCGGAGGCGGAGACGACGCCGGCCGTGAGCGTCTGCAACTCCGCCTTCAGCGAGCGGATCGTGGCGCGGTCGAGCAGCCCGTCGGCGGCCTGGCGGTTGATCAGGTCCTTCGCCTGCTTGAGCATCCGCGCCGCCTGGCGCGGGCGGCTGGTGTGGAACTCGGCCCAGACACGGGTGAGCAGCAGCCGGGGCCGGACCGCGATCAGTGCCGGCGGAAGCTGGTTCAGCCATTCGGTGACGCGCGGGATGTGGCCCTGCATGACCAGCGGCATGGCGCAGGTCTCGACCAGGCTGGCGGCGAAGACGTTGTCGCCGGTCGCCAGGGCATGGCCGACGGCGTCGGAGACGTGGCCGTTGCGGACCAGCCAGTCCGCCGCTGCACGGTGCAGCGCGGCGCGGCGATCCTCCGGCCAGGACCGCACGAGATTGCGCAGGAACTCGCTGAGCAGGTGATGGTAGCGGTACCACTGGCCGGTCGAGTCGAGGGCGATCAGGAACAGGTTCGACCGTTCGACATGGGCCAGCGCGGCGGCGCAATCCTGGTCGGGGCTGACCGCCTGGAGCAGCGGCAGGCAGAAGCGCTCGAGTACCGACGTCCTGAGCAGGAACGCCTGGATCTCGGGCGGCTGCCGGGCGAGCACCTCGTGCGCGAGGAAGGTGGCGACGTCGCGCTGGCTGCCGGAGAACTCGGCGATGAAGGCTTCGCGCGCCTCCTCGTGGGCGAGCGCCAGGCCGGCGAGCTGCAGCCCTGCCGGCCAGCCTTCGGTCTTGTGGTGCAGCTGGACGACGGCCGACACCGGCAGGTCGAGGCGCGACACCGACTTCATGTACTCCTCGGTCTCCTCCAGCGAGAAGCGCAGGTCGGCGTCGCCGAGATCGACGACGTAGCCCTTGATCTTCATGCTGCCGAGTTCGATCGGCAATTCGCCGCGCGTGGCCAGCACGACGTGAAGCGATGGCGGCGCATAGGCGACCAGCGCGTTGAGAAAGGTCGCGATCTCCGTCGAGACGAGGAAATGGGCGTCGTCGATGACGAGGTGGATCGGGTCGGCGCGCTTAGCGAGGTCGTTGACGAGCGTCGTCAGGATCGAATCGACCGGCGTGATCGGACTGGAATCGATCAGCGATTCGGCGTTCGCCGCGATCGCCGGGTCGACGCGGTGCAGCGCAGCCGTGACGTATTTGAGGAACCGCGCCGGCTCGTTGTCGAGTGCATCGACGGAAAGCCAGGCGACCGCGCCGCGGCCGCCGGCAGCCCGCGCCGCCCATTGCGACAGCAGCGTCGACTTGCCGAAGCCGGCCGGCGAGGAGACAATGGCCAGCTTGCCTGCCGCGGCGCGGTCGAGCAGCCGCAGCAGCCGCGGTCTTTCGACGAGCGCTTCGCGGAGAGCGGGCGGTTGGATCTTGGTACTGATCAGCATCGAACGCGGCGACGGGCTAAGGCTCATCCACACTATAGCCGTCCCGGCGGGCTGTCACGCGGACGAAACCGGCGCTAGATGTCGAATGACGGGGCGCCGCCGCATGGACAGGCGCGGGGCTCGACATCCGGGACGGAGACGTATGGCAGACCGCGACCATCCATTCCTCAGGCCGCTGTGGCGGCGCGTCGTGCTCGTCGCCGTCTGCGTCGGCTGGGCCATCCTCGAATACGTCAACGGCGCCCATGGCTGGGCCGCGCTCGCCGCGGGGATGGCCGTGCTCGGCGCCTGGCAGTTCCTCATCACCTATCCGAAGCCGCCCGAAGGAGGCGGCTGATCGCCGGCCGCATTCCTGCGTGGATGATCGGCGGCGCTTCCTATATGTAGCTGCGCCGGAGCGTCCCGCGCCGGGACGAACGTTCCGGCCGCCGCCCGGGACCGATCAGAAGGACAGTATGTTCCGCCACAAGCTCGCCATTGCGCCGATGATGGACTGGACGGACCGGCATTGCCGGTTCTTCCACCGCCAGCTGACGCGTCGTGCGCTGCTCTATACGGAGATGGTGGTGGCCGATGCGGCGATCCAGGGGAGGCGCGAGCAGCTGCTCGGCTTCGATCCGGTCGAGCATCCGGTCGCGCTGCAGCTCGGCGGCTCCGACCCGGCCAAGCTCGCGGAAGCGGCGCGCATCGGCGAAGGCTTCGGCTACGACGAGATCAACCTCAATGTCGGCTGCCCGTCGGACCGCGTGCAGTCGGGAACGTTCGGCGCCTGCCTGATGCGCACGCCCACGCTCGTCGGCGACTGCGTCGCGGCGATGAAGGCGGCGGTCTCGGTTCCGGTCACGGTGAAGTGCCGGCTCGGCGTCGACGAGCAGGATCCGGAGACGGCGCTGGATGCCGTCGCCGACGCGGTGTTCGCGGCCGGCGCCGACGGGTTGTGGGTGCACGCACGAAAGGCATGGCTGGAAGGGCTGAGCCCGAAGGAGAACCGCGACATCCCGCCGCTCGACTACGATCGCGTCTACCGGCTGAAGCGGCGCTGGCCTGACCGCTTCGTCGGCATCAACGGCGGCATCCCCGGCATCGACGAGGCGCTGGCGCATCTCGCCTTCGTCGACGGGGTCATGCTCGGCCGCGCTGCTTATCACACGCCGGGCATCCTGGCCGACGTCGACCGCCGCATCTATGGCGAGGCGGAGCCGGGCCCGGACCTGGAGGCGGTCGTCGCGGCGATGGCGGACCATGCCAGCCGGCATATCGCCGCCGGCGGGCGCCTCGCCCATGTCACCCGGCACATGACCGGGCTCTTCCACGGACAGGCGGGCGCGCGGCGCTTCCGGCAGATCCTGTCCACCGACGCGACGCGGCCCGGCGCCGGTCCCGAAGTGCTCCTCCGTGCCGCCGATGCGGTCGCGCGCGGCCAGGCGAGCGACGCCGCCTGATTCCCGCCGCCCGCGCCGCGCCGTCTCCAACGCTCCGTTAACCCTTCTTCCGCACTCTCCAGTCACGAGAATTTGATTCGATGGCTAATCAGCGGGGGAGCAGATGGCGTCGCTCAATACGAAGATATCCGGCGGCGTCGCCGTGGCCGGCCTGATCGGGGCCTTGACGGCGGGGATGGGCATCTACGTGGCCGCCTCGCTCGGCGACGGTCTCCAGGGTTCGCTGCAGTCCGCGCAGGTGCTGCGCCATCATTCTCACGCCGACATGATGCGTCACGCATTGCGCGCCGACGTGGTCTCGGCGATGCAGTCGACCACCATCGGCATCGGCTTCAGCAGCAAGGCCATCGCCGCCGATTTCGCCGCGCACACCGCTTCCATCATCGCGGATATCGCCAAGGCGCGGGAACTTGCCACCGATCCGGCGACGATCGAGGCGCTGGAAAGCGTCGCCAAGCCGCTTATCGCCTACAAGGACGCGGCCCTCGCCATCCTCAAGGAAACCGACGCGTCGACCTACGGCGCACAGGAAATGTTCCCCGACTTCAAGAAGCAGTACGACGCGCTCGAAGTCGCGATGGACGAGGCGACGTCCAGGATCGAGGCGGCCGCCTCGGTGGAGGCAGAGGCGGCCTCCGCCGGCGGCTCCGTCGCGAAACTGCTGATGGGCGGACTGCTCCTGGCCGGCCTGCTGATCTCCGCCGCGATCGTTGTGGTGGCGCGGCGGCAGGTGGTGCGGCCGCTGCTCGA
>CALFXR010000201.1 GCA_937958475.1 uncultured Mesorhizobium sp.
CCGATGATCCGTCGGTGCAGATCGTCAGCCAGGCGCAGACCTGGTACATCAAGGACCTGCTCAAGGAGTCGCAGTGGAAGGACCTGCCGGTGCTGTCCGCGGCCGCGCCCTTCAAGTCCGGCGGACGTGGCGGTCCCGACTACTATACCGACGTGCCCGCCGGCGACATCGCCATCAAGAACGTCGCCGACCTCTATCTCTACCCGAACACGGTGCGCGCGGTGGCGATCACCGGGGCGCAGGTCAAGGAATGGCTGGAGATGTCGGCCGGCATCTTCAATCAGGTCGAGGCAGGCAAGGCCGACCAGCCGCTGATCAACCCGGACTTCCCCGCCTACAATTTCGATGTGATCGACGGCGTCACCTACAAGGTCGACGTCTCGCAGCCGCCGAAATACGATCCGAAGGGCGCGGTCCTCAATGCCGGCTCGAACCGCATCGTCGACCTGATGTTCGACGGCAAGCCGATCGATCCGGCGGCGAAGTTTGTCGTGGCGACGAACAACTACCGCGCCGGCGGCGGCGGCAACTTCCCGGAAATCAATTCCTCGAAGGTCATCCTGGAAGCACCGGACACCAACCGCGACGTGATCGTGCGCTACATCGTCCAGCAGGGCACGATCAATCCGTCGGCGGACTCCAACTGGTCGTTCGTCGCGCTTTCCGGCACGACGGTGCTGTTCGAGACCGGGCCGAAAGCGAAGGATTTCATCGGCGACGTCAAGGCAGTGAAGATCGAGGCCGCCGGCGAAGGCGAGGGCGGCTTCGCCAAGTACCGCATCACGCTCTAGGCCCGATCGTGGCCTGAACAGAGACGCCGCGGATCCGGCAACGGACCGCGGTTCCTCCCTTTCGTCACTGGCAGACGACCTTGACGCGGCCGCCGTCGCCCGTCTCGTTGCGGCAGGTGAGCGGCGCGGCTGAATCCGCGCGTTTGAACGGCGCCTGGACGCCACCGACCTTCCACGCCTTGACCGGCGGCAGCACCTTTGCCGGCGCTTTGCGTACCGGTTGGGCGGCGGGCGGCGGGGGGAAGCTGGACGCTGAGACGGTCTCCTGCGCGCTTGCGCCTTTCCCGTCGGGCCTGAGATAGGGCGGCACCGCGAAAGCCAGGCTTGGCGGCGCGTTCACGACGACGGAGCCGTCGGAAGAGCGCGCGCAGGCACCGGCCGCGAGGAGGGCGCAGCATCCGAACAACGCGATGGGAATGCGAAAACCTTGTTTCATGCCTGGCCAGCCCCGGCGAATCCGCATCGCCGCACAGCATCACTTCTGCGTGAACTCACTCGCATCGAGCGGTGGGTGCATTAAGGCGGATCGATGGCGAAATGGTGGCCGCGCGTTCCGGACGGGACCGAATCCCGCCAGCGGGCTGGCCGGCCGACCTGGCCCCAGTGGATGCTGTCCGCCTTCCCTCCGGCGTTCCGTTTCTCGCGCGGCTGCCGGCATGCTAGCATGGCCATCGACAAGTCAGGGGCTGTGCGATGGTGGCCGGAGCACTCTCGGCGTCGGCAATGCCCGGGATCGTCGGCTCGGTCTACGACTGCGTCGCCGATACCGCGCGCTGGCCGGGCACACTGGAGGCGATTTGCCGCGCCGCGGATGCGCGCCTCGCCACGCTGGCCGTGCTCGATACGGTGACCGGACAGCCGCGCTTCTCCTGCGCCTGCGGCGATCCGGCCGTCGTCGATCCGCTCGTGTGCAGTTACGCCCGGGACGTTCCCTTCTATTCCGCGCTGCCGGCTATGGAGATCGATGTCCCGTTCACGGTCGACATGATCTACAATATTCAGGGACCGGGCGCGCGAGACGCCTGGCTGTCGAGCCGCATCGTGCGCGAATGGGTGGTGCCGCACGACCTCGACGACTTCTTCTGGACGGTGCTGGTGCGCCGGCCGTCGCGCGCCGGCACGCTCATTGTCGTGACCGGCCGCGACCGCCATGAGATCACTGGCGAGGAGCTCCATGCCATGGCGCTGCTCGCGCCCCACATGCGTCGAGCCATTACGATCGGAGACCTGTTCGAGGAGGAACGCCAGATCGCACGGATGTTGCGCGACATCGTGGAAAGCCTCGTCCACCCGGTACTGGTCGTGGCTGCCGACATGCGCATCCTGTTCGCCAATCCGGCGGCCGAGGCCCTGCTGGCAGAGCGGAGCGCGGTAACATCGGCGCACGGGCGGCTGTGCTTCACCTATGCTCCGGCGGACGCGGCGATCACGCGCGCCGTCACCATCGGGAATGGCGACGAGTTCGCGCTCGGGCCGGCCGGGATCGACGTGCCGCTGGTAAAAGCCGATGCGCCGGCGGTGGCGCATGTCCTGCCGCTGGCGCGCCGCGAGCGGGAGGTGCGGGTCGTTGCGCCGGCCGCTGCTGCGATCTTCATCGCCGTCGCCGGAAGGGAGCCGGTCGCGGCGCTCGATGCGATCGCGGCGCTGTTCGGTCTAACGGCCGCCGAGAAACGCGTCGCCGGCCATGTCGCGGCGGGCCGCAGCCGCGGCGAAATCGCGGCAGCGGGCGGCGTCACGGACGGAACCGTCAAGGCGCAGCTGTCGGCCATCTTCGACAAGACCGGCGCTGGCGACCAACGCGAACTGCAACTCCTGATCCGCGACCTGTCGCCGCCGCTGCGGGCCTCCTGACGCTCGGATTCGGTCGCTCAGTGCCGTCATCTCCCGTGCGGCGGATGCCGGGCGCGTCACGACGCCCTAGGGAGGAGCGCAGAGGGACGCTCTCCGGTGCTGTCGAAACAGTGCCGGCCCCATTCAGGAGTTACCGTGATGCTGCGGATCCGCTATCTCATCCTCGCCGCCGTCGTACCGTCAGTCCTCGTCCTCATTCCCCCGTCCGCGGACGCAGCCAAACGAACGTCGGGCTCGGGCGTCGGCCAGTGCTGGATCGAAGGCACGCCTCATCCGGCCGGACCGGGCGAATCCATTTCCTCCTGCTGCCTCGAAGACGGCTGCTGGATCTGCTCCGCCACATGGAACGACTGCACGTGGGATCCGAAGGTCGGGGGCAAGGCCGCGCGCAAGGGCACGGTCGGCGTGGTTCCCGGCGGTCAGGTTCTCGATTCGGGCGGCAAGACCACGACCAGCCCGGCGGGCCGGGCCGGCAATCTGCTGAAGCGCCAGTAGTACCACGGAAGGAGCGTTCCATGAACACGTTGTCGCGCATCCATCCGCTCCGCCGGGCCTGGCTACCGTTGCTCGCCGCGGCGATGCTCGCCCTCCCGAACCCGGCCGCGGCGGCACCGAAGAAGTCGAGCACCGGGGAGAACTGTTCCAGCTCGGGGACCGAGCGGCGCGACGGAAAGGACGCCGCCACCGGCGAGAAATTCAACTGCCTCTTCGATTACTGCACCTATTGCAGCACCTCGGGCGGCCAGATCGACTGCTCCAAGCTGATTACGGAGTACACGAACGGCCGCGACTGCAAGGCTGCGAGTGCCGGCACAAAGGTCCGTCCCGACGTCGTCGCGCCGGGAGGCGCGGTCCTCGATCCGGGCCGCAAAACGGGGCGACCGCATATCGTCGCTCCGCTCGGGGGAACGCTGAAAGCGAACTGAGCGGGGATACGGCGGGCGGCGGCGCGGGACGGTGCCGCCGTCTTCGCGGCGCCTTCGTCAGGCCTTGTACACCACCTGGCGTACGTCGATGTACTCGGCGCGGAAGCCCGCTTCGCAATAGTGGAGATAGAATTCCCAGAGCTTGCGGAAGCGCTCGTCGAAACCGAGCGGGACGATGCGGTCCCACGAAGTCCAGAACCGGTCGCGCCAGTCGGCGAGCGTACGGGCGTAGTCCTGGGCGAAGACCCGTTCGCGCAGGAAGGAAAGTCCGTGGTCGGCGCCGAGCGAGCGCAGCAGGGCGGGCGTCGGCAGCATGCCGCCAGGGAAGACGTAGCGCTGGATGAAGTCGGGGCGCTTCCGGTACAGCGGATAGGCGGCTTCGTTTATCGTGATGATCTGCATGCCCGCGGTTCCGCCGGGCCTCAGGCAGTCTTTCACCTTGCCGAAGAACACCGGCCAGTATCTCTCGCCGACCGCCTCGAACATTTCGATCGAGGCGATACGGTCGTAGCGACCCTGCTCGTCACGGTAGTCCTGGAGCTTGAACTCGACCTTCTCCGACAGCCCGGCCCGGGCGATGCGCTCGCTGGCGAAATCGAACTGTTCCTTCGAGATCGTAAGTCCGGTGACCTTGCAGCCGATCTCGCGCGCCGCGAACTCGGCGAAGCCGCCCCAGCCGCAGCCGATCTCGAGCACGTGGTCGTCGGGGCCGATGCCGGTGTCGCGGGCAAGCGCCCGGTATTTTGCCGCCTGCGCGCTTTCCAGGTCGTTGGCGCCGGTCTGATAGAGCGCCGACGAGTAGGTCATGCTCGGATCGAGCCACTCCCTGTAGAAGGCGTTGCCGAGGTCGTAGTGGGCGGAGATGTTTCGCTTCGAACCGGTCCGCGTGTTGCGGTTGAGCCAATGGCGGACCCGCTGGATGGTGCCGAGCAGCCAGTTGGCGCCGCCGGCGACCTTCTCGCCGGCCTCGGCGTTGACGACGAACAATTCGAGGAAGGTGGTGACGTCCGGGCTCTCCCAGTCGCCGTCCATGTAGGATTCGGCGACCCCGATCGTGCCGCCGGAGAACGCCCGCACGGGAAGGTTCCAGTTGTGCAGGACGAGCCTCGCATCGGGTCCCGGCGCGCGTCCGCCGACGACGAAGGTCCGGCCGTCCGGCACCGTCACCTGGAGCGAGCCGCGCGCGAGGCCGGTGGCGGCCGACATCACCAGACGCGCCTTCGCCGGCATGCCCCTGGTCACGGACCCGACATTGCTTTCGTCGAGGCGTATCGGTTCGCTGGCGATGCTCGCCGGACTGTGAGCCGTCTTCATTCCCATGTTCCGGCCGTTGCGGCCGGGGCGCCGCGCGGCGTGTTTCGCTCATTCACCGGGTTCGAGCGCGACTGCGTCACGGCAACTCACCGGCTCCGGGGCCGGCGGGCTGCTGCGAAACCGGGCTCCCTTGAGCCACAGTTTCAACGCCTCCCAGTGTATCCCCCCGATAATCTTCCACGTGAGCAGCGGAAACTTCAAGAGGCAAGCGGCCATGGTCGCTGTGTCCAGGCGGCGGGCGGCACCTTGGAACGCGGCCGAAAGCAGCGGCTCGCCCTCTTCGGTCTCGAGAATGCGCAGGCGAACGGTACGTCCGGGCGGCATGATGCGGAAATGATAGCGTGCATCCATGCCGACGAAGGGTGAGACATGGAAGCGCTTCGCCCGGCTTTGGCGCAGGCCGGCCGGACCGAGCTCGCCTTCTTCCACCGGGGCGACATAGGTATGGCGCTGGCCGAACGTGTTGCGTACGGCGTAGATCACGGCGAAAAGCCGCTCGCCCTGCCCGTAGCAGAAAAACACCGATAGCGGATTGAAGACGTAGCCGAGGATGCGCGGGTAGGCGAGGAGAAGGACGCGGCTCGCCGGCGGCAGGCCGGCGAGGCCGAGCAACCGGTCGGCGAAGCCGCGCAAGGTTTCGCCTGGCTCCTCCACATGGTCGCTCTCGTGGAACGAGGCGATGTTTCCCCGGTTCACGGACAGGAGCCGCGACATGCGACCGACCTCCGCGAGCCGATCGACGTCGACGAGGAGCGAATAGACCGAATAGGCGAAGCGGTGGCCGAACGGCTTCAGCCGCGCATGCATCACGCTGCCCTCGTAGAGGAGGGCGGCCGCCGCGGGCGGCGGGCCGTTCTCCTCCAGTGTGGTGGCGCGATCGCGGAGGGTCATGCTCGCCCCTACTCCGCTGCGAGGTCGAGGGCCGGCGCCGGTGTCCCCCGCCACGGTACCGTGGCCCCGAGCGCGAGCGCAGCGTCGAGGCCCGAGCGCAGCCCGTCCTCGTGGAAGCCGTGGCCGGTCCAGGCGCCGGCGAAGGACGTGTTGCGCACGCGCTGGATGTCGTCGAGCCGCGCCCGTGCCGAAAGCGCGGGGCCATCGAACTGAGGGTGGTCGAATGTCCACTCGCCGAAGACGAGTTCCTCGCGAGGCTCAGTCGTCGGGTTCAGGGAGACGAACAGCGGCCGTTGCGGATCGATGCCCTGCAGCCGGTTCATCCAGTAGGTGATCGACACTTCCGTCTCGCCGCCGGCCTCGGAGGAGCGCAGGTAGTTCCACGCTGACCACGCGGCCCGCCGGCGCGGCATCAGGCGCGGATCGCGATGCAGCACCACGCGGTTCGGGCGGTAGCGGATGGCCGATAGGATCTTCTGCTCGATGGGGGAGGGATCGCCGAGCATTGCCAGCGCCTGGTCGGTGTGGGCGGCGACGACGACGTGGTCATAGCGCGCGGGATCGCGGTCGCCCGCCCATACGGTCGCACCGAACGCGTCCCGCAGGATCGATCGGACCGGCGTAGTCAGCCGCAGGCGGTTTCCGAGCGGCGCCAGCAGCCGGTCGAGATAGTTGCGCGAGCCGCCGCTGACGGTGCGCCAGGCCGGCCGCTCGTTGTGGATCAGCCGGTGGTTCTCGAAGAAGGTGATGAAGGCGGCCGCGGGGTAGTCCAGCATCTCGGCGCGCGGGGTCGACCAGATCGCCGCGGCCATCGGGATCAGGTAGTCGTCGCGGAACGCGGCCGAGAATTTCCGCCGGGCCAGGTATTCGCCGATCGTGGCATGGCCGATATAGCCGCAATCGCGGTCGGCGGCGCACTGGCGGTTGAAGCGCAGGATCTCGCGCAGCATCCAAAGGAACGTCGGCGACAGTGCGTTGCGCCGGCGGGCGAAGATCGCCCGGTAGCTTTCGCCGCACCATTCCATCCTGCCACCGTCGAGCGACAGCGAAAACCCCATGGCGCTTTCGTGCGTCGCGACGCCGAGATGGGCGAACAGGGCCGTCAGGTCGGGATAGTTGAGCTCGTTATAGACGATGAAGCCGGTGTCCACGGCCAGCGGGACGCCATCGTAGTCGACCTCCACGGTCGCCGTGTGGCCGCCCGGCCTCGCATCCGCCTCGTAGAGCGTGACGTCGGCGACATCGCGAAGGGCCCAGGCCGCGGCCGATCCCGCTATTCCCGATCCGATGACCGCTATCTTCTGCCTCCCTGGATTACCTCCGTGCCTGAACGGAACGATCGTCATGCTTGCCCCTCGCTGCCTCGAACTCCGCGAGCGCGCGCCGACGGGCGCGCTCGTGATCGACGACAGGTACGGGGTAGGTTTCGCCGAGTTTCACACCTGCGTGAAAAAGCACGCTCGGCGGCGCTTCCCAGGGGCGTTGGACGAAGCGCGGCGGCATCTTCGCCAGTTCCGGCACCCAGCGGCGCACATAGGCTCCGTCGGGATCGAATTTCTCGCCCTGGAGCATCGGATTGAAGATGCGGAAATAGGGTGCTGCGTCGGCCCCCGAGCCGGCCACCCACTGCCAGCTGGCCGCGTTGGAGGCGAGGTCGGCATCGACGAGCGTGTCCCAGAACCAGTCCTCGCCGCGCCGCCAGTCGACGAGCAGGTGTTTTGCCAGGAACGAGGCGACGACCATGCGCACGCGGTTGTGCATCCAGCCGGTGCGCCACAGTTCCCGCATGCCGGCATCGACGATCGGATAGCCGGTCAGCCCGCGCCGCCAGGCGTCGAGTTCGCGCCCGTCCTCCACCCAGGCGAAGGCGTCGAAGGCCTTGTTGAAGTTCTCGGAGCCGAGGTCGGGATTGTGGAAGAGCAGATGCCAGGAGAACTCGCGCCAGCCGAGTTCCTGGCGGTATTTCTCCCTGTCGGCGGCCGTACCGGCGGCCGGGTCGCGGTTGAGCGCGGCGAAAACCTGGAACGGTGTGATCTCGCCATGGGCGAGGTGGGGCGAAAGTCGCGAGGTGGTATCCTCTCCTGGCAGGTCGCGCCGGCTCGCGTACCCTGCCAGGCCGGTTCCTAGGAAAGCAGCGAGCGCCTGGCGGGCGCCCGCTTCGCCCGGCGTCCAGCGCGGCGCGAACCCCCCGGACCAGTCCGGCGCGGTGGGCAGCAGTGCCCAGTCTCGCAAAGCCTCGCTCGCCACTGGCGACGCGGGCGGGTGGAGCCGCGCTGGCGCGGCCACCGGCTCGCGCGGCTCGGCCCCGGCGCAGAACGCCCGCCAGAACGGCGTGAACACCCGGAAGGGGCTGCCGCCCTTGGTCTTCAGCAGCGACGGCTCATGGGCGAGCTGGCCCTCGAAGCTTTGCGCGTCGAGACCGCGGCCGCGCAGCGTCGCCTTCAGCGCTGCGTCGACGGCGCGTCCGGCCGGATCGTAGCGCCGGTTCCAGAAGACGGCATTCGCGCCGGTTTCTGCGAGCAGCGCCTCGACGACGTCTCCCATGGCTCCGCGCCTGAGGACCAGCGGGCTGCCGAGGCGCGACAGATCGCGGGAGAGCGCCGTGAGCGAGTGATGCAGCCACCAGCGCCGCGCTCCGCCCGCGCCCCGCGTCCCCGGCGAGACGTCGTCGAGCACGAAGACCGGCACGACCGGACAACCGCGCGCCGCCGCCGCGGCCAGCGCGCGGTTGTCGGCGATGCGAAGGTCATGGCGGAAGAGAACGAGGGCCGCGGAATCGGAGCACATGCGGCAGAAGATGGGGCAGAGCGGGAGCCGCGGCAACGGGAGGGTGCCGCTGGGTCGAGGCGACATCGGGACGCTGCGCGGACGAAAGCGGACCGGCACCCGGTGCATCCCCGGTCCGCGCGTGCAACTCCGTGACCTGTGACGCGGCGATCGTGGCTTGAACCGGGAGGAGGCTCGCTCTATGCCTGACGGTCGACAGGCAAATTGACCGTTTGGCCGGGACCGTGGTGCACGGGGCTGAAGCAACACCCTGAGAAGAAACGTGATGGCTCTTGCGTTCGATCAGCTTCCGCAAGGTCTGCAATTGGTGCGCATCGCGCCAGAACATGCCGATTGGGTGGTGCGCTGGAGGATGCAGCCGGAAAACCGGACCAGGTTCCTGAGCGACGTCGAGATGACACGCGCGAGCCAGTTGGCTTGGACCGAACGGTCCAGGAGGGATCCGGCGGATTTGACCTTGGTCGCGCTGCGCGCCGGCGTTCCAGTTGGAATGGTCGCGCTTTACGACATTGCCGACGGCCGCGCCGAATACGGGCGAATCCTGGTCGACGATGCGTGCCGGCGCCAATGCATCGGTCTCTCGATCAGCGGTTGCATCGTCGCCTACGGCTTCGCCGTGCTGAAGCTCGGGAGTATCTACGCGAATTGCCAGGCGCGGAACACAGCGATTCTCGGCCTTCTCGATCAGTTGGGCTTCGTCCGGATCGGCACATGGCGTCACGCACCGTCCGGTCAGGACGTCGTGAAACTGGAAATCGTTCGCGCCGCCTGGTCGGAATCGGCCGCGTGCAGGGTTTTTGATCGCCTCTTTCCCGTTGTCGTGCAACTGGAATGCGCGGCAGGGATAAAGGTTGGGGCGGCCTCGTCGGCATGAAAGACATACACCTCTTCGTACCGACCTTCGACGTCGAAGCCTGCCTCGCGGCGGTGCGACGTTGCCTGGAGAAGGGCTGGACCGGTCTGGGCGACCAGACCGTGGCTTTCGAGGAAGCATTCTGCGCGACGACGGGGCATTCCCATGCGCATTTCCTGAACTCGGCCACGGCAGGCCTCCATCTCGCGGTGAAGATCCTCAAGGAAAGCAACGGCTGGCGCGACGGCGACGAGATCATCACGACACCGATCACCTTCGTGTCGACGAACCACGCCATCCTCTACGAGGGACTGACGCCCGTCTTCGCCGACACGGATCGGTACATGACGCTGGACCCCGCCTCCGTCATGGAGCGCATCGGCCCGCGCACCCGCGCAGTGATGTTCGTCGGTCTCGGAGGAAACACCGGTTCCTGGCCGGAGATCCTGCGATTGTGCCGGGAGCGCGGGCTAGCCGTGATCCTGGATGCCGCACACATGGCGGGGACACGCCTGGACGGCGTCTGCCCGGGGCTTGCTGCCGACGCGGCGGTCTATTCGTTCCAGGCCGTCAAGAACCTGCCGACCGCCGACGCGGGCATGGTCTGCTTCGCCGAAGCCCGGCATGACGCGACCGCGCGGAAACTGTCGTGGCTGGGCATCGACAAGGACACGTTTACCCGAACCGTGGCGGACGGACGCTACAAGTGGCAGTACGAGGTCGAGGCGGTCGGCTACAAGTATCACGGCAATTCGATCATGGCGGCCATCGGCCTTACGCAGCTCGAGACGCTCGAAGAGGGCAATGCTCATCGCCGCGGTCTTTGTGACCTCTACGAGTCCCGGCTCGCGGGCCGCGCGGGGATCGCGATCGTCCCCACGGCGCCGGGCTGTCTGTCGGCGCGTCACCTGTTTCAGGTGCTGGTGGACAACCGCGACGACGTCATGCTGGCGCTCAACGAGCGGCGGATCTTTCCCGGCGTCCACTATCGCGACAACACCGAATATGCGGTCTACCGCGACGCACACGGCCCGTGCCCGGCGGCGCGGGAAGCGAGCCGCCGGGTCATTTCGCTGCCGCTGCATCTTCGCCTGTACTCCGGCGATGTCGAGCGGGTCTGCGATGCCCTTTGCGTGGCGGTCGCGTCCGCGCGAGACGTAGACGCACCGCTTCTCCGGTCATGACGCTCAAGGCATCCCGCGTCCTTGCGGACATAGCCGTCCGACCGCGCCGCTCCACGGCAGACGCGTCGACGTCCATCATCGTCGACTGCACGGCTTATGCGCCGTCGCGCCTGGCGGCCCTCCTGGCTTCGCTGGCTGGCGATCCGCGACCGGAAATGGAGATTGTTCTCCTGGATGACGGGCTGGACGAGGCGACCTGTCGCATGGCCGACGACGCATTTGCGGCCGACGACCGGGTCGTTTCGATCCGCCTGCCGGCGTTGAGGGCGTCGCCGGCGATGGGGTTCAACGCCGGGCTCATGAGTGCGCAGGGAAGCAGCATCCGCTACCGGACCGGCATCGCCGACACGGCGCCGGACGCGGTGTCGGGTCTCGTCGCCGTCGACGGCCCGGGCCTCGACGGAGTGGCGCACGATCGCGCCTTGCTCGCCGTCGCGGGACTGGCCGATCCGCATTTGCTCGTGCGCCCCGTGTGGGCCGAGGATCTGCGCGCGCGGCTGCTGCGCGCGGCCGGGCGAAAGGACAACCCGCCGAACCGCCGGGATCCGCTGACCGGCATCGCCCTCGAACGCGACCGGAAGTCCTCTCTGTACCGCGAATCGATCCGCGCAATCGACATTCTCGACGCGACCTTCCTGCCCGATGCCGATTCGATTCTGCGGTTCCGCCAGGATTGGGTCGCGCCTTTCGTCGCCCGGCACTGGCCGGACGACCCGGATCTGGTCGACCACCGTGTCGCCGGCCGTCCGATTTCCGTTTTGTTGCGCGGTCGGGTCGGCACGGCGGGCGCCGAGATTACCTACGGCAATTTCGCGCGGCGCTTCCCGACGTTGTTGCGCCTGCGCCAGTCCGGCATGAATGCGCCGGTGGATGCCGAATCCGGCTGCGATATTCTGGTCAACTACTGGTACGGAAAGACAGTATGCGTCGATCTGCACAAGGCGGTCCGTTCGACAGGCCGCCCGGTGCTGTTCGCGATGGACGATAATCTGCTCCGCCTAAGCGAGAACCCGTTCTTCGCTCGGGAACCCTGGCTGAGCCAGATCGACGGTGTGAGAGAGCACATTCGCGACGCGGATTCGGTCCTGGTCTGGTCCGCGCATTCGGTCGCCGACGTCCGCGAACTCAATCCCCGCGTTGCCGTGCTCGACACCAATGTGCCCCGAGCGCGGCTGGCAGTTGCCCCATCCGGGCCATCCCCCGACGGCCGCATCCGCTATGCCACGCTTACTCTGAACGTCCACCTGCGCAGACCGTGGTGGGAATCGGCTGTAGGGGAATGGGCTACTTTCTTTCGCCGGAACGCCGACCGCGCCCGCCTGGTGCTCTACGGATCGCAGCCCGATCTTCTCGCCATGTATGCGGAATGGTTCGACGGCATCGACTACGAGGTGAAGCAGCCGCTGCCCTACCTTCGGTACCTGGAGGCGCTCGAGAAGGAGAAGATCGGTTTCGTCATGGCGCCGATCCTGGAACACACGCAGTTCGTTCGATCCAAATGCCCGATCAAGCTGCTCGAGGCGACCGCGGCAGGCGCCGTCCTGCTGGCTTCGGACGTCGCGGCCTACGAAGCGGCGACCGACGGCGTCGATTGCATCAAGGTCGGGGAAGGGCAGGGCGCCTGGACGGCGGCGCTGGCGCGCAGCCTGGCTATGACCGAGCTGGAGCGCCAGGCGATCTGGCGGTCGGCGCGCGGCCTCGTCGAGCGGTCGTTCACGACCGAATCGCAGTTCCTGCCATTCTTCACGACGCATCACGTGGCGCGCCTTCATGCGTTGCTCCGGGCGCGCGCCGGCGCCGCCGGGCCTCCAGGCGTTCTCGTAGTGTCACCCGGCGAGCCGGCAGGGCGGCGACTGGCCGCGGCGTGGGCGCGTCTGCTGCGCAGTCGCGACATCCGGGCCAAGCTGGTCCGCAGTCCTGCGAACGTGACTGAAGCCGTCGCGACTGCCTGCCTGCAGGGCGAGGCGCTGGCCTTTCCGCTCGCTGCCGTGCTGGCGCCGTCGCCCGACTCGCCCTGGGTGGCGGCGGCGCGGCGTGCCGGGATGGCCTGCGCGGCGCTGGCGGACCTGTCCGATGTGTGGCCATCGCGGCCGGCGCCGGCCCGCGATCGCCAGCCGAACGTACTGCTGACGTCCAGCTCCCGGGTGACCGGGTTGGCCAGGGAGGCCGGATGGCGGGCTGTCCGGCGCGTCGGGCTTCCCCTGCACCTTCGCGACGGTCCCGCCGAGGGGCCAAACGCACCCGCCGCGCCGGTGCGGGCCGCGCTGGTCGTGGCGGACGACGCTCCGCCGGAACTGGCCGACCGGATCTGCGCGCTGCTGTCGGAGCAGAGCGGACGTGCCGCCCTGGTCGCCGATACCGGGCGGGCGGAGCTCGTCGTCGTCGCCGGCAATGGCACGGCAGTGGTCGATGCCGTCCTTTCCGCGATGGCGGCCGGGAGACTGGTCGTCGCTGCCGATTCGGCCGATGCGGACGAATTGCTGGTGCATCGCGTCAGCGGCTGGACAACGGCGGCGGGCGAGCCCCTGGGCGATCTCCTCGCCGAAGCCTTCCATGCGCTCCGTTCCGGCGCGGCGGCGATCCGGCGCGCCGCCGCAGCGAGCGCGACGGCCCGCTCGTTGCCCGACGCGGTATTGCACGACCTGGTCTGCGCCTTGTGCGAGAGTATCGGACCGGAGGACGCGCAAGACCCAGACGCGCTTCACGCCGTGCCGACGCAGACCGATGACGCCGACGGGCCCAGCCGGAATTGACCGGGCGTAATGAGCGCTCGTGAAAACGTTGCAGATTGCGGTCGGTGCATGAGATCCACGCTGCCGGCGATGGCCGCCTGACGTTCAACCGGCGACGACTGGGGTCTCGGTGATCTCCGTCACACCGCAGGGCGCGGGACGCATCATCCGCGGAGGCACAAGACCTTCGTCGAACGAGGCGCGTGAGAAACGATGGTCACGAAGAAACGGCGCGTGGCAGCAGCCTGATCACCGCGCATCCGCCATGAATGGCTCCCCGGGCCG
The DNA here is from genome assembly GCA_937958475.1 of uncultured Mesorhizobium sp. GTDB lineage: Bacteria > Pseudomonadota > Alphaproteobacteria > Rhizobiales > Rhizobiaceae > DUSC01. Next base: position 13,615 of record CALFXR010000201.1, read on the forward strand.
GATTCGAACCAGCGACCAACCGGTTAACAGAGGCTTTCCATCGCTATCCGATGCACCGGCTTGCGACAGCCTGAAACAGGCGAAAGCCTTACAATGCAAGGTATTGCGCGCTTCAAGTCGGCGCGCATTGTCGCGTGCTGTCTCGACACGACGCGGATAATTGTGTAGATCGTCCTGTAGATCACGTGAACCGGTTGGTCGAGGGACGCATGCCGACGGTCGAGCTAACGGACAAATTCTGCAAGGCAGTGACTGCGGCTTCCGGTCGCAAAGTCGACCACTTCGACACGATCGTGAAGGGCTTGGTCCTCCGCGTGTCGGCCGCGGGCGCGAAGTCCTGGTACGTCGTCTATGGGCCTCCCGCGAAGCGGCAATGGCTGAAGCTCGGCACCTATCCCGAGCTGCCGCTCGGCGGCGACAAGGGCGCTCGCCAGCGGGCGCGAGACACGCGCGCCGACGTCGGGGACGGGAGAGACCCCGTCGCCGACAAGAAGGCGGTTGCGGCGTCGCAGGCTGTCCGCGACCTCGTCGACAACTACATCGCCCGCCACGCATCCACCAAACGCAGCGGCGACGAGATCGCCCGACGGCTGCGCAAGAACGTCTCAGACGTCATCGGCGACGTGAAGCTGTCCGAGCTACACCGCCGCGACCTCACTCGCTGTATCGATGCGGTGAAGGATCGCGGCGCCCATGTGGAGGCGAACCGTCTCTTCGAAGATCTTCGCGCAATGGTGCGATGGGCGCGGGGCCGTGGCGACCTCGACGAGAACCTGGTCGAGGGTATGAAGCGGCCGACCGAGACCGTCGAGCGGGATCGCGTGCTTTCGGCAGGCGAGATCAAGACCATGTGGGCGGGACTCGCCGATGCGGACATGCGCGAGTCAACCCGCCGCGTGATCCGCCTATGTCTCGTCACAGGGCAGCGCGTTGGCGAAGTCGCCGGCATGACGGCAGACGAGCTGGACCTTGATCAGCGGCTCTGGACGATCCCGGCGGCGAGATCGAAGAACAAGCGGGAACACGCGGTCCCGCTGTCCGACATGGCCGTGAGGATCATCCGCGACCAGCTCGCCGACAATTCCGCGCTCGCCGAACGGAAGGGCAGGGAGGCGCCGGCCTTCGTCTTCCCTGGACCCGGCGCGAGGGCATCGGTGACGGGCGCGGCCGTCGCGAAGGCGATCAAGCGCGAGGAGGTCGCCAAGCGAGGCGTGGCGACGATCATGGGCGTAGCGCCCTGGACCGCGCACGATTTGCGCAGAACCGCGGCGACCTGCATGGAAGAGATCGGCGTCTCGCCGTTCGTGATCGGGCATGTCCTGAATCACATCAGCGCGACCAAGGCGAGCATCACGTCGCGGGTCTACGCTCGCTACACGTATGGCGCGGAGAAGCGCGAAGCATTGGATCTATGGGCTGAGCGCCTGACCGGAATCCTGTCTGGGGCGGCATCCATCACGCCGCTGAGGGTGGCACGGTGACTCGTGAGTTTCGATATTCGCCTGAACAGGTGCGCGAAGTCGTACAGTCCGTCCGGATGGCGATCCCCGACGACGCTCGTTTATCTGAAGCGGATGTCATCGTCGGACTCCTCGCGCTGCAGAATGCGGCCGACGACTATGTTGAGGCCATATCAAGATCCCTGCAGTTGCCCGATCGACCTTATCTGAGCAAACGACGCAGGGAACAGCTCCAGCAATTGCATGCGGTTCGGGAACTCTTGTCCCCAAACGATAGGCTGACGAAGGTGCTCGACAGCGACAGAACGACGTTGATGTCTGCTGGAAGCTCGCCTGCGAAAATGATCTGTCGCCTCTTCCTCGACGGCGCAATTACCTACGATGACGTCGAGCAGCATTTCGCCGCGGCCGCCATAGCGAAGCTCATTGAGCGTACCGGATGGGATCACGACCTGGCACGGAAAGACGACCGAGAGCATGAGTTTCGCCAGGAGTTCTTACGGGTAGTGGCGGCAACTTGGGCACGGTTCATTGGCCGCCCGCTTTCGGAGTGCACCATATCGGCCGTCGACGGCACCCCGATGATCACATTTGTTCGCGCGGCCGTCGATCCGGTGTTGGCCAAGACCGGCGATGAGCTAGGCAATGAACGGCTGAAGCAGATCTTGCGTGGCATCGTATGCGACGCTGGCGGGTCAACGTCGGTAATGGACGCCTCCGAAAACCAGTCGCTCGTTTTCTAGCCGACACCACGCGCCAGATTGCACATTCCTCGCATCGAAAAACGACGCGAGGACACAATGAATATCGCAGAAGCAGAACCCTCTGACCTGGTCGACGAGACCGGCGCCTGCCGCGAGATCGGCGGCGCCGAGTCTCCGGTTCATCGATCGACCCTCTGGCGCGGCATTCGAGACGGCCGCTATCCGGCGCCCCTCAAGATGGGCCCCGGCATCAATCGTTGGTCGCGTGCTGAGCTCCGCGCGGTTCGTGTCAAGGCCGCCGCCGCCCGCGATGGAGGCGCCGCATGACCGCCCTCGACGTTGATCCCGACGAGGCGGTCGAAGCCGCGGCGCGCTACGTCGCCGCCGGCCGTGAACCTGGACAGCCGGTCATCGCCGACCTGAAGACCCGCTTCGGCCTGACCACGGCGCAGGCCTGCGAAGCGCTGCGCCGGGCGAACGTGATGCGCGGCTACGCGACGAGGGCCGCGTCATGAGCGCCTTCGTCACCCTCGCCGAAATCGAACGTGCGCTCCTCCACGACAAGCCTCGGCGGCGCTTCATCATCCCCGACGTCCTGCCCGCCGGCCCGGCGATTCTCTTCGGCTCGAGCGGGTCCGGAAAAACCGGCATCGCCATCCGGACAGCGGCTGCGATTGCAGCAGGGCTCGATTGGGCCAACCGGCCGGTGACCTCTGGCGCCGTTTTGTACATCGCAGGTGAAGATCTCGACGGAGCGAAGGAGCGGATGGTCGCAGCCGCCCGTGCAGTGGGTCGCGAGCCCTCGGATCTCCCCATCGCGATCATGGAGGTTCCGGAAGGCGGGATGACCGCTTCGGGCGCCAAGATCGCCGTGTGCGCCCAGGCCAAAGCTCTGGCCAAGCAGGCCGGTATCCCGGTCGCACTGATCATCGTCGACACCCTCGCCGCGGCGTTCGGGCCGAAGTCTCAGGACGATGCGACGGCAGCCGGCGAATACATGAATACGGCCGATCGGATCGCGAGGGATCTGCAATGCTGCGTGCTGAGCGTCCACCACACAGGGAAGGACGAATCGGCCGGCATGCGTGGAAGCCGCGTCCTCTTTGATCGGTCGGACGCCGTCATCCGCGTCAAGCAAGGCGAGTCCGCGTCATTCGTCACGGTTGAAAAGATGCGGAACGGCCGCAACGACGCGAGGTTTGCTTTCGAGATCGAAGGGAGCGAGATCGACACCTCCGGTGGCCGGATTTCGGTCCAGGTCACCCGCAACCTCCGCGCTCTCGAAGATGCCACCGGCCTGGTCGAAGGGAAGGACCGTCGCAAGCCGACCATTGCAGAGGAAATGATCGCGGTTCTGTCGACGATCATCCGCAATGGTGCAGCACCACTCGAGGCTTGGAAGGTCGCCTGCTACCAGCGATGGAACGACAAGAACCCCGCCTCCCACAGGAAGGTCTTCTCAAAGAACCTGAAGCAGCTCGAGACTTCCAACCTGGTACGCTTAGAAGGTGAAACTGTCACCCTTGTCACCCACGGTGACACCGAGGTGACAAACAAGGTGACACGCCTGCCTGAACGACCGTCACCGTCACCGTCACCCACCCCCTCTTTAGAGGGTGGTGACGTTGACACGGGGACAGGCCGTCTTCGTGGCGATGGCGCTGAGTCTTCAAGATTTGAAACCGAGATCGGAGAGACCAATGGAAGGTCGTCAGACCTTCCTCGTCGTGCAGGGCGCGAAAGCCCTGCGATTGACTACACGGCCGCCGGTGACGGTGACGCCCGAACCGGGACGGGAGGCTGAGATGCGTCGTCAAAAGGATCTCTTCCAGGCGGACCTCCACCTGTTCCCCCTCGCGCGTTCCATTGAAGTACCCAGGATGGTGCAGTTCCTGTCGGTGGTGCCGGGACCGGCCGGGGAACGATACTTCGCCCGCCGCTGCCGCGAACTGACGAAGCGCCTTCGCGCCGCCGGCCTACCCAAAATGGATGTCGACGCAGAGGTGGCGATGTTCCGCGGCGCGGTGGAGGCGTCCCTGGCAAGCACCAAAGCACGGGAGGCATCAGCATGAGCGCCTTGCTCGACGACCGACTCGACGTGCTTCTGAAAGAGGTCGCCGAAGCGCGCCGCGAGACAATGGAAGCGCGCCGAGAGACGGTGGAAGCTCGGCGCGATCTCGCGAGCGTCCGGCGCGAACTGGCGGCTGTGCGCGCTGCGATCGAGGGAGCCGACGTGAGAACGGACTCGGCACCGACGGTCAAAGACCAGCTCTTGACTCGCAAGGAAGCCGCTCGCCAAGCGGGAGTCCATCCAGCCACGATGGGCCGATGGATCGTGAAGCACCCTTTCCTTTGCGTCCTGGACGGAAACGGCAGGCGCCGGGTCTCGAAAACCATGCTGATCGATTTCATGCACGGGCGCGTCTGAACGGCCTGCCGCGTTGCTGTGCTTCTCAATGCGCCCCTTTGCTTTCTTCTCCGGAGCGGCGATCTGCGGCACGTTCTCGTCATGACCAAGCTCGCCTACACCCCCGCCGAACTCTCCGCCGACGGTAAGATTCCTGAGGTGCAGATCCGCCAGGACATCCTGGCGGGCAAGCTGCCCGCCTCGGTGGTCGCCGGCCGTCTGATCATCACCGCAGCCGCCGCAACCAGCTACATCGCCTCGTTTCCGCGCTTTCAGCCCGTCACGCCAGAGAGCTTCGCCGCCAAGGTCCGTCAGGATGCCGCCGCTCACGCTCGCGGCAAGGCGATCGCCAGCAAAATCCTCGGGAGGAAGTCATGAACGCCGTCGCGAAGAAGCAGCCCGCCACCCGCATCGCCGAACTCAAGCAGAAGATCGGCGCCGAGCAGCGGGCGCTCGACGACCTCCAGGCGCGCGCGGTCGAGTTGCAGGCCGAACGCAAAGCGGCACTCCTCTCCGACGACGACGCGCCGCTCGTGGACGTCGAGACGTCCATCCAATCGACCCTACGCCAGGCGGAACGCCACCGCGCCAGACTGGACGCCTTCCTCGCCGACCTCGAGGTCGCGGAGGAAGAGCAGCGCCAAGCGCAGGCGCGAGCCGACTATGAACGTGCCGCGCGTCAGCTCGCCGATGCCGAAACGTGGCTCATGACCACCTACCCGAAGCTCGCGCAGCAGCTCGCGGACGGCCTCGCTGTCCTCAAAGCATCCGACCAGCTCGCCGAGCGCATGAACCGCGAACTCCCCGCCGGCTGCGAGGCGCTTCGGCCGCCATCGAATGCGCGTCATGAGCCGATGATGCCCGACCGCCGCGAGGTCCGCACGGTCAGACGATGGGTCGACAAAAATGGCCGCGACCTCGGCGCTGTTCAGCTGGTCGGCGGCGAGCCGACGGTGCGCGGCGCTCGTCTGATCGAGGTCGAGGAAGAAGTCACCATCGCCGGCCGAAAGCCATGGTGGCCGTCGCCGATCTATGCGGATGTCAGATTACCGGGTCTCCACAAGGACCAGTCCGACTTCTGGTGGGTCTGATCAAGAATCTCGCCGCGGATTTCCTCTCCTGGTTGGCCGCGGCGAAAAGGGCGCGCCGGTGCGCTCGATCCCGTCGGCCTGGCCAGTTTTCGGTCACTGGTCACTCCGGCGAAGGAAGGGGCGGTCGGGTTACGGACCGGCCGCCCCTGCAATCTGAGAGACACGAAAAATGGCCGCTTCGCGCTGGGACCAAATCGTCAAGAGCCATCTCGACGGCCCGGTCGACGCTCATTTCGGCGAGCGCGCCGTGATCACGCCGATGACCAGGTCGCCGAACGGCAGAAGCAGCGTCGACCCTGACCGCGAGGTGATCCAGGTCGCTGCGATCTTCACCCGCCGGCCGCATCGCCCTGGCATAGAGCACGGCAATCGCTCGATCGGCGGGCGCGGCGGAAACCAGATGCGATCGCTTGTCGAAGGCGACATGCCGAAGCTCAGCGTGCCGGACTCCGCATTCGCGCCGGGCACGCGCCCGCGGCAGGGCGACCTAGTCGAGATCCGTGACGAGCGCTTCGAAGTCGTCAGCGCGAAGCACGACGGCACATCCCGCTATCGGCTGGACCTGATCGCCATCGGAGCGTCCACATGACCGACGACTACCAGTTCGTGCACGTCTCGCAGCGCGTGTTCAACACACCGCTGCTGGTCCTGCCTCACGTCGCCGAGACGGTCGGCGCCTATGTCCGTACACGAATGGAAGGAGTCCGTCCCGACGCCAACCGCTTCGTCGGCCGCCCAGCGGTAGGACCAAACGGCGATTGGCGCGGCTACCGCCGGGAAGGGTCGTCCGGCATCATCTCGATCACCGGCGAGCTGGTGAACCGCGGCGCCTGGCTTGGCGCATCGTCGGGATTCACGTCGTATGAAGGGGTGCTGCAGCAAGTTCGTGCGTCGGCATCGGACTCCGACGTCGAGACCATCGTGCTCGACATCAACTCGCCGGGTGGTGAGGCCTTCGGCATGACGGATACCGCCCGCGAGATCCGCAAGGCGGCCGGCGGCAAGAAGATCGTCGCCGTCATCAACTCGGTCGCCGCCAGCGCCGCATACGGGCTCGCCACGGCGGCGAACGAGATCGTCGTGACGGAGTCCGGAATCGCCGGCTCCATCGGCGTGGTCATGATCCACTTCGACCAGTCCGAACGAGCGGCGAAAGCCGGCGTCAAGGCGACCGTGATCACCAACACGGACGGCCTCGACAAGGCTCGCGGTCACCCGTTCGCGGCCTTGTCAGCCGATGACATCGCGTTCATGCGCACGCGGGCCGACCGGATCATGGACGGGTTCGTGAAGCTCATCACCGATCATCGGCCGAAGCTGACTGCGAAGGCAATCCGGTCGCAGCGGGCGAACACGTTCATCGGCGAAGACGCGGTGCGGGCCGGGCTCGCCGATCGCGTCGGCACATTCGACCAAGTGCTCCACCAAGTGACCAAGGGCCGCCCTGCCGTGGCCGGCTGGCGGGCGCCAGCAAGCGGGAAGCCGAACGCCGCACCGCAACCGACCCGTCCCCATGCCAGCCTTGCCCCCGGGAGGGGAGAAGAAGGGGGAAGCGCGGCGGGAGCGCGGATGGTAGCGATCCTCGCACATGGCAACATGACAGGCCAAGGCGAGTTCGCCCGCCACATCGCTCTCAACACGTCCCTGTCGCTGGCGGATGCCGTCGCTGCCATGGCCGCTGCTACTCTCGACAGCAAGCCCACCATGCCGGCCACGAATGCCAGCCGCACCTATTCCGACCAGCTCGCACGCGGTCGCCAGATCGCCATGGCCGCCTTGGGCAAGACCCGGTGATGGCTGCCCCGATGCCCGGCCAGCCGCACAGCGGGTCCTTCCCCGGGTGGGGTGCCCCCCGCGGGGGCGCGGCAGCGCAGTATTTGAACGGCTCCCGACGAAAAAAAATGCGTTTCCGTTTCCGAAATGAAGGGGCTTGAACCGTTGGAAAACCTCGAAATCGACCTCAATGCACCGGATCTGGCAACTGTGCTCGGCATCACCGAACGACGAGTCCGCCAGCTCGCGGCCGAAGGCGTCGTGAAGCGTGCCGACCGACGCGGCCGGTACCAGCTCGTGCCGAGCGTCGCGAACTACATTGCGACCTTGTCCGCGGGTGAGCGCGACGTCGGTCTGGCGCCTATCCGGCAAGAGCGACTGCTGAAACTTCAGCGCGAAAACGCCCTTCGCGACCGCGAGCTGATCACGCTCGACGAGGCGATCGGCTTCGTCGACGAGATCACGGGGGCCTTCCTGTCCTCCCTCAACGGCCTACCCGCACGAGTCACGAACGACGTGCGCGAACGCCGTCGACTCGAGGCGATCATTGACGCCGAGCGGCAGCGGCTCGCCGACAAGCTCGCTGAGATTCAGGCGAAGTGCGCCAGCGGCCGTGACGATTGACATCGCATCGCCCAGGCGAAGCTCGCCATGCGAGGCCGTCGGCGACTGAGGCCTTTTCGCGGGCGTCGAGGATTTCGGCATGGGCGCCGGCCGCCTACCTGACGTCGAGAACCTTCGAAGGGTCTTCACGGTCGACAAGCACGACGCGCTGCCACAGGTCCGGAATCGCGATATGCCCACGGGCATAGGCGATGTCGTCGGCGTCCGGACGGAGCAGCGTGTGATCCACCAGGACGAGCCACCATTCCGGATACCGATCGACGAAACGGGCGACCTTTGCGGTCTTCTCCTTGATGCAGATAGCGAGGTTGTCGATCAACTTGGCCTCGACGAAGCCGCTCGCCTGGTCGTCGCTCGATCCGCCGAGGACGAAGGCATCGGCCGCTGGCGCCAACGCCGGGAAGACGTCCAGCGTCAAGCTCGTGTCGATCGGGATGCGGGTCCATTCGGAAGGCATCGCGTCGAGAACTTGCTCCAGCGCGCGGCGCACGCGCGGCCCGGTCCGTCGCCAATCGAACGGCCGGCTGAAATCGTAGCAGACATAGCAGCTCTTCCCCGCCGGAGGCGGACCGAACGAGGCGAGCAGCTTCCGCATGCTCCACGAGAGGCGAATGTCGAGTTGCTCGAGGCCTTCATGCCGACCCTCTGATACGTGGTTCTGATTGAGCCGCCGCACCTCGACTGCGAGCCGCTCGCCGACGAGGAAGTCCGGCGGGACATTGCCGTCCGGCTCGTATTGCACAGACCCGAGCTCGAGCGTGTCGAGGAATGCCTTAGCCGTGCGTTCCGATTCGTCCATGGGGTTGCCCTGCTCTGGGGTTGACGACCGGGACACCCTATCGCGGGACGGCACACGTTACGTTTCCGGCTGGGCGGACCCTCGCCGTGGTCGGCACGGCGCCGGCTGGAAACACCCGTTCGCCCGAGTGGCTAGTGCCCCTTACGATCCCGCTCGCGCCACCAGCCCTCTCTCAACCTCTGGCAGTAGGTACCTGAAGACGTCGGGCAATCCGTGACCGATGAGACTTAGGTTACCTTCGTCATCAGGCCTCTCTTGGAAGACAACGCCCAACAGCTTCCGGTCCAATTGCGTCTCGCCGCATCGTTCGCCCCAAGACACCATCCAGAGGCCGCCACCGCTCATGCCCGCGTACGAATTCGGCGGCAAATTGCCCTCGCCGTGGATTGGTATCTGTTGCGTCAAAGTCAGATGCTCGTCGGTGTGCAGGAGACCGTTCACGGATAGAAGGAAAAGCAGCGTCGAGCTGAAGATCGGGCCGTTGCTGAACTCGGAGATCGACTGTCTCATACTCTCGCCGACGACGCCGACCACATAGTTGGCCGAACGGCCGGCCCGGTAGTCGTCCGTCACCGGTCTCGGCTTCTCCAGATCGTAGAACAGGCAACCGCGCGCCTCCAGCGAGGCGATCTCCGGTGCGCAAAGGCGGATGAAGCCCAAGTCCGGAACATCCTTCCCCTTGCCCCATCCGGACGCGACGAAATAGTCGCTCTCGTGAAAGGTGACCTTCATCTGGCCATGGGCGCCTTCAACGGTAAAATGTTGAATGCCTACGGGGTTGTTCTTTCGAACCTCGTCGACGACATGTGCAGCGGTGAGAATCCCCCTCCGGCCGCCGGGAAGACGAACGAGAGTGCCCGAACCGCTGCATTCGGGATCGATGACCTCGCCCTTCGATCGTATCTTCAGGAATCCGATGCTTTGCAGTCCAAGGCTGTGCCGGAGGTCGTCATCGACCTGTGCGACTTCGTATGCCATGCGTCCCTCCGTCGCCGGTCGTTAGCGTTGTTCCCAGCCGACGACGATACCATCCTCGATCATGACCTTGTTGGCGAAGCTCCGGCCGGGGCCGGGGCCGTATTTGAGAACCTCCTTCGTCTTCGTCTTCAGAACCTTGCGATCGATCGCGGCAGGCGGTCCCCATGCCGCAACGACCATGTTCGCGGTCATACCTTGCCGGATCGAGCCGTTCAGGATGTCGAGCTTGTAGGGCGAATTGGCGTAAGCCTGCTCGATCATCTCTTGTCGTAGACGCTCCTCTTCGTCTTTCCTGCTTTGTTCCGCGCTCTCTTTGGACAAATGCCAAATCACCGAGATGACCGCTACGACTAGAAAAATGACGATGCCGGTAGCTCCCGCGTTAGTCATAGCACTCCCTCCGCAACCAACGAGTGCAGGAAATAAGGGAGCAAAATCGGGACACGCGCAAGCTGGCTCCTCACCCGCCAGTGCCTGGCCATGCTGCAGGCGACGGCGGCCTTGTCGCGGGCGTCGTGGGTTTTTCGTCCCGATGGTGCTCACGCCAACATGGCATCGAAGGCGGCCACGGTCCTGGTCCAGTCCCGGCGCTCGTCTTCCGTCGGGCGCCGGCTTCGCAGCTCGTCGACAACCGCGACGATCCGCTCGTCATTCACCTCGAGCATGTCGGCGATCACCTGCCTTGCATCTCCCGACGTCCGCGGCAGGGCGGCGCTGCCTTCAAGCGACGCGCCGACCTTAACCAGGGCGCTGTAGAGGGTCGCTAGATCCGAGACGCCAAGCGTCCGCAACTCCGCGAAGAACGGGTCGCCGATGACGACGGTTGCGCCGACGTCGCAGCTCATGCTCTCTACCAGGTAAGCCATGTGCGATCCTCCAATGATCGGGTTGGTGAGGGTCGGCCGGGCGGTGCAACACCCGGTCGGTCGCTTCATGAACCGGCATTTCAGAACCGCCGTCAAGCCGAAAATGTCAGCGAAATCAGTGCGATACGCTGCGCATCGTGACTCTGATACTTCGGCGTGAACCGCAACGCGCTGGCGGTCTTGGCGATTTCGGCGCGGTTCGCATCCGCTCGCCGAAGCGACGGGCTTCGAAAAAATTCGCAACGTATTGTGGATTTCGGGCGCTATGCCCGCGCCAGATCCAGGATGACCAGCGCGTGGTCGCCGGCGGCGATGCCGATGACCTCGAACACGCGCGCGTCGTCGATCGTCAGTCGGTCCCGTTCCCGAACGTCCAGTGCCTCGGGGTAGCGGGCGGAGTCGATCGTAAGCCGATATGTGCGCCGGCCGCGCGCATCGGGTGCGCCGGCGCCGCGCTCTTCGAACGTGCCCTTGCCCATGATTTCGCCGCGGGCGGAGTCGAGTACGGTGCGGCCGCATGGCGTCACGGCGAGCGGCAGGCACCACCATTCGGCGCCGACGATCCTGTCGACGATCTCGACGGGGCGCGGCCGGCGAGCCTGTGCGAGCTGGACTCCCATGGCGCCCTCAGCCTCCGCCCTGTTTCAGCTCGAGGCGCATGGCCGACATGTGTAGCGCCACCGCCAGCTTTCGCATTTGCGCCGGCGTGAGCGCTATCACGATCGTCTGCCCCTGGACTGCCACGGCAAGCCGATCGTCGGGCGTAATGCCGGCCGTTCCGATGCCAGAGTAGTCGAGATCGGGTCCGCTTGCCGTCGGCGCATACATCTTCGCGAGCATGAGGATTCCTTCGTGAGGCGTGGTGCAGTTCGCCCACCTTCGGCGGATCAAACCCGGAACGAAGCCTACCCGGTAACACGCACGGATGATAGTCTGCGGAAATCGCAACTGCCATGATCGATCGGAAGACCTTATGAGCATCGCCAGAGCCGCCAAGCTGATCCTCACCCTGGTCGACAACGTTTCGAAGCCCGCCGGGGCCATCACCGCAGCACTGACCGGCGTCAACGCGGCGGTCGCGACCGCCGGGCGGATGACGATGTCGCCAGCTGCGGCGCTGACCAACACCGCTCGCAACTTCCGGCGCGCAGCCGGCGACTTCACGGTTGCCGGCGGCGCGGTCGCCATGGGGCTCGGGCTCGCCGGCAAGGCGATCTACGACATGGAGGATACACTCAACGAGATCGAGGGCCGCCGCTTCGGCAAGCGGGACGTCTTCAACCTGGCCAACGGCACGGAGATGACCCGCGAGGCGTTCCGCAAGAGCGTCACCGACCTGATCGCCGAGATCAACCGGACGTCGCCGCGGCACGCCGGCGAGATCGCCAAGGCCTACAACCAGCTCGTCCAGGCGGGTCTCACCCATGAGCAGGTGGAGGGCGTACTGCCGATCTCGATCGACTTCGCGATCGCCGGCAACTACGACACCGAGGAAGCCGCCGACAAGCTGACGAACGTCATCACGGCGATGCGGCTGCCGATGGCCACCATGAAGGAGGCCAACGAGTCGGCGCTGCGCGCGGCCGACGTGATCTCCTACGCGGCGAACGAGACGAACTCGAGCGTCGAGCAGATGACCGAGGCGTTCAAGTACGCGGCGCCGTCGGCTTCGGCGCTTGGCGTCTCGGTCGAACAGCTGGCGGCGATGTTCCTCATTCAGGCGAAGCGCGGCATCAAGGCATCGGAAGCCGGCGTGTCCATCCGCGCGATGATGACGCGCATGGTGCGCCCGACCAAGATGGCCCGGGAAGCGCTCGGCCGCTACAACATCGACCTCGCCGACTACCTCGAGAAGTCGCAGGAGATCACGGCCGGCGACATCACCAACGCCATGCAGTTCGGCGGTCTCGACGCCAAGGGCGCCGAGGCTGAAGTCCAGAAGATCCTCGACAGTTCGGCGAAGACGGGCGCGAAGGTGCAGCAGATCACCGCTGCGATCATGAAAGCGGTCGGCGACCAGACGACCATGTCGGCCGACCAGATCTCGACCTCGGTCAATGAGATCCTGTTCGGCTTCGGCGAGTCGCTGGACATCGAGCGGCTGATCTCGGACATGCAGGCCGCCGGCATCGCCATGTCGGACTTCTTCCAGATCTTCGACGTGCGGCAGGGCGCCCGCACGCTGGCGCTCTTCGGCGACGACTTCTCCGCATGGGTTCGCAAGCTCGAGGAGAACGCCGCCTCCTTCGCCCAGGTGCTCCGCGAAACGCGCATGCAGGGCGTTGTCGGGGCAGTGGCGAGGTTGACCGCAGGCATGGTCGATCTCTTTCGGGCGGCCGCGGAATCCGGCGTTCTCGATACCGCCACCCGGGCCATCGAGAGCTTTGCAGCGGCCATGAACCGACTGAAGGATGTCAACCCGCGCATCCTGGAGATCGGCACCTATGGGCTGATGGCAACGGCCGCCATCGCACCGCTCGGCTTCGCCATGTCGGGCGTTGCGGCCGCGGCGGGTCTCATGGTCAACCCCCTGACGTGGGCGGCGGCAGCCTTGGGCTATCTCGCCTACATGAATTGGGACTCGCTCGTTGCCTTCGGCCAGGGCTTCAAGCTCGGTTTCCTCGACAATCTGGACCCGAATGTGCTGCCGAAGGTGGCCGGCTGGCTGACGGACATCAACACAGCACTTTCCGGGGACGGATGGGCGGAAACAGGCAACTGGTTCGGCGCCGGCGTGGCGAGGGAGATCAACGCCTTTGTCGCGTCCATCGAGAAGCTGAAGGCCGAAGTCCAGGCGCTGCGGGACTGGTGGAACGGAGAGGGCGAATCCCCGCTCCAGATCAAGCCCGCGGACAACGCGATGGGCGACTTCTGGCGCAACCTCGGCAAGATGAACACCGGCGAGTTCCTGAAGCACTACCTGGTTCCGGACGCCTGGAAACCCGAGGTGGCGGTCGACGAATACCTTGCGCAGACGCGCGCCGCCGGCGAACAGGTCTCTCGCGATCTGAGCGTGGTCGCCACGCCGATCGTGAACTCGTCCTCGATCGATGCGGCGATCGCCAAGTCGGCTACGCTGCGCCGGATGCTCGAAGGAATGGACTCGCTGGGGGGCAGATCCGCAAAGCCATCCGGCAACAGCGGCAGCGGCAACGGCGGCTTCGGCGGCCCCCGTGCCGAGGGTGGTCCGATCCGGCGGGGGCTCACCTATCTGGTCGGGGAGGAAGGGCCAGAGCTGTTCAGCGCCGGCGCCGACGGGTTCGTTACGCCGAACCATGCCATCGGCGCTGCCGGCTCTAAGCCGGCCGCAACGAATGTCGTCATGAACATCAGCAACCGTTTCGTCCTGAACGGCGGCGCCACAGAGAAGCAGGCGGCCGATATCTTCCGCGAGCTGGAGCGGCAGCTCACCCGCTCGGCACAGATCATCTTCGGCAGCGGCAATACCTACGGCGAGGCATAGCGCCTCGCCAGCGGCCTTCCTAGGCCCGTGGGCGGGCGGCCCGCGCCCGATAGCGTCAGAGCGCCCCCAGCGCCAGCAGGACGGCCACAGCGGCCGCCGCGACCAGGATATCGGCGAGGATGCGCGACGCACGCCCTATCGCAGCTCGCCGGTCTTCATGTCGCGCGCTTCCGGCGGGTGGATCGTGATGGTGCTTGATGTCGAGCTGCAGATGGCACACCGAAAGCGTCCAGCGAGATCCGCGGCGATGGCGCCGTGCTCACGGCCAAGGCGGCGACTCGTGCCGCACGCCGCCGGTCTTGAAACGATAAATGCCCCGATGAGTTCATTCGGCCGGCGGGCCGTCGCTCCTGTCCTCGGAGGTTTCTCGCCTCGCCTCGAAATGCTCTCGCAGACTGACGATCTTGCCGGAGGATGGATCTTTCTGGACCAGGAACAGTCGTACACGCTCGGCGCCGCCGGCCGGAAGGCGGCTCGCAGGCGGTGTTCGCGGGGCGCGCGCGCCCGCCAGAATGTCGCTTAGTTCGCGAACCGCCGTTTGCAGAAGATAGGTGACCCTGTCGAACTTGTTTCGTTTCGCCCTGTCCCGAAGCGCCACCGCGCGGTCAAATAGCTCTTCGATCGTGCGCCGCTCGGCTCTCCTGAGCGGCGGCATCTGCCCTTTCGCCGTCATGACCATCCTCCCTTCCATTCCCCGACCGCAAGGAGGCGGACAGGCAAGCGGACCGTCAACGGTGCGTTCGCGCCACATTAGCCAAAGCTGAAATAGAAAACCTCGCCGACCTTTCGGTCAGCGGGGCGACTGGAAAGGATCATCGGGCGAGCGACGTATGAGCTATCCGCTTGCCCCTTTGTGGCGGGTTGCCGCCGTAAAGAGGATGCCGTCGAGGAAGGCGCGGGACGTCCGTCCTATCGCTGCTCGCCCGTCTTCATGTCGCGCCTTCCCGGCGGGTGAATCGTGATTGTAGTCATTCTAGATCCGCAGCGAGCGCACCGAAATCGTCCGGCGAGATCGGCTGCCATGGCGCCATGCTCGCGGCCAAGGCGCGCCGACAGAACCTCGAGGTCGGCCTGCGCATGGTGGTTGCAGCGCACGCCGGCCTGCGCGGCTTCGCAATGCACCCAAAGACCGTAGCTGTCCGCCAGAAGATCACCGATTGTCCATCCTGACATTGGGTGCAATATTCTCCGTGTCGCGTTGTGCCACTCTTCTAGCAGAGGGAGTCGACCATGCCCGACCGTTTCACCGATGACTTCGTGGTGGTGCTCGCCGGCACTTATATCGCCAGCCTTCAGCAAGCCATCGACTTGATCTCGACGATGCAACCGATCCTCGCGCCAAAGGAGGTCGTTCAGGAGGCTGAGAGACAAGCCGATATTGCACTCATAACGAGCATACAAATCATTGCCCCCGTCGAGGATATTGAACCTGGTGAACGGTTGGAACAAATCAAGGCAGTAGCCTCCACGCTTCCTGGCGGCGAGATTTTGGTCGCCATGAGGAAGTCACCGTCCGCCGAGAACTGATTTCCAGGCGAGCCTTGGTTGCGGGGCGCGGCCCCGCACGTCGCCCAGTATAGAAGATGAGCTGTATACCGGTTGCAATAGGCGGCGTCAGCGGCAGCGGCACCCGCGTGCTGGCGCGTTTGCTGAAGGAATGCGGCTACTACATCGGTTCCGATCTGAACGCCTCGGTGGACAATCTCTGGTTCGCGGCGCTGTTCGCCCGGCGCAGCGCCTTGGTCGATCAGCGAATGCCGGAGCTCGTTTCGGCGTTCCTGCACCGCATGGAGCATGGGCGACCGCCCGACGACATTTCGGATGTTGCCGACATTGCCGCGACGGCGCGGTTCAACTGGACCCGCGAATGGATGCTGGAGCGGCTCGCCTCGTTCTGCACACCTGATCCCTCACCCCCCGCGCGCTGGGGATGGAAGGCTCCCAACACGCATACGGTCGTCGACCATTTTCTTTCCGCCCATGCGCGCCTGCGATACATCCATCTGATGCGTCACGGTGTCGATATGGCGGTCAGCCGCCAGCAGATGCAGCTTCCGATCTGGGGCCCCGTCTTCCTCGACAGGCCGGTCGAGCAGACGCCGGCCGATTCCCTCGCCTATTGGTGCGCGGTTCACCGGCGCGCGAAGCGCCTGGCATCCCGCTTCTCCGATCGGGTGCTGATTGTCGATTTCGACCAACTCTGCGACCGTCCCGAACACGTCCTCGGACGCATTCTAACCTTCTGCGGTATCGATGATACTCCGGTGGCGCGGCTGGCGGGCTTGGTCCAGCCGCCCGATTCGAGGGGACGGTTTCGGCAGCATGATCCCGCCCAGTTCGCGCCCGAAGACCTGGACTACGTGGAGAGCCTTGGCTACGTGGTGCGCTAGCCTAGGACATACGCCAGAGCAGCCGTGGGCCGACTGTCGATCGGGGCGCGGACGGCAGGTAGGCTCGCAACGCGCTTCGGCATAGAACGGCACGTTCCCATTTGCCATTGCCCGCCGGCCGCGCCATCTTCCCGCTCATGTGCAACCTCTACAACGTCACTACGACGCAGGCCGCGATGCTCGAATGGTCGCGGGCGCTACGCGACCAGCTCGGCAACCTCGAGCCCTCGCTCGACATCTATCCGAACTACCCCGCTCCGGTCGTGCGCAACGCGCCGGACGGCGTGCGCGAGCTGGTCATGCCGAAATGGGGCATGCCGTCGCCGCCGGCTTATGTGAAGGGCGCCGACCGCGGCGTGACCAACATCCGCAACGTCGCCTCGCCGCACTGGCGGCGATGGCTGAAGTCGGAAAGCCGCTGCGTCGTCGCCGCCACATCCTTCGCTGAGCCGAGTCCGACGAAGGACGAGGACGGCCGCACACCGAACGTCTGGTTTGCGCTCGACGAAGCCCGGCCGCTATTTTTCTTCGCCGGGGTCTGGACGGTCTGGTCCGGCGTCCGAAAGGTGAAGGACGGGCCGGGAATTTTCGAGCTGTTCGGCTTCCTGACGACCGAACCGAACGCAGTCGTCGCGCCGGTCCACAAGAAGGCGATGCCGGTCATTCTGACCACAGCCGATGAGGTCGACACATGGTTGACCGCACCATGGGAAGAAGCGAAGGCGCTGCAAAGGCCGTTGCCGGATGATCAGCTCGTCGTCGTTTCCGCGCCCGATCGCACCGGGAACGTCTAGCGCGGGCAGCGCCGAGTCGATCGGCTACGAGGCGGCCAAGTACCATGCCGCGACGAGCGCTGCCGCGACGGCAACGCCAAGCCAGAAGGCCGCTCGGCTACGCCGCCTCATGTTGCGGATCCTCTCGTCGGTCATGACGATCAGGCGCATCCCTTGCGGAGGCGTTCGGCCTTGACGCCTTCGATCTTGCCCTTGGCGACGGCGACCTCGGTCTCCTTGTCGCCCCCCATGGCCGAGGTCATCGGCACGCCGACGAGGAAGACGCCGACGGCGTCGCCCATCACCGCTTCGTTCTGCTGCTTCGAAACAGCGGCGAGTTCGGTCTCGTTCTTGGCTTGCTCGGTGGCGAGGGCGGTACAGTCGAGTGCCGCATAGCTGCCGGTCGGAATGGACGCCGCGGCGATCTTCTCCGGCGGCGTCGCGCATGCGGCAAGCAACACGGCTGAAACGCCTGCCGCGATCATCTTCGTCTTCATTCGAGAGTCCTCCGCTACCCGGCTGGTCTCCTGTCACGAGTAGTCTCGGAACTCAAAGCTCAAGACAGGATGTACAAGAGCAGAGGGCAGTGCCGGGCAAGCGACTTCCCGATCTAACGACGTCGCCCGTGCCAACCTCGCGGCAACACGGGCGTGTACACCACCTGATCAGGAGTCATGCCCTTCTTCAGCCGCCAATAGAATACTGCCTCGCTGATACCCCTGGCTTCCGCGACGGGCCATGCGAGTTGGCCATCTGCGAGGAACGTCGACAGCTTGAGGGAGGGCCGCTGAGGAGGGGATTTTCGAGTGGGAGACGGGGCGGGATACGTGGCAGCCTTCTCGCCAGACCACCCAAGCTTGAGACGGCGGCAGAACACCCCGAGGCTCACCCCGTTCGCCTCAGCGACGGGCCATGCCAGGTCACCATTGTCCATCCTCACAGAGAACTGAGGAAACGGGTCCCCGTCGTGATTCATGAGCTCGCTCTCCATATGCCGTGCCGACGGACTCATCGCACGCCCTTCCGCCACTCCCAAGGCTCGACGAACCGACCTTGCCACATGCCGGCGCCCGTGCGGCGAGCTTCAGCCTGGTCCGCCGCATAGGCGCCGCGGCTGTACCTTGGCCAGTCGAGCGCATGGCCGTTGCGGACCATCCATGCCGCCACGCTCTTGCCGTCGGCGCGGCTGCAGTCGCCGACGAAACGGCCGTAGCGGTCCCGCTCGACGAACCGGCACAACGTCGGCCTGGATTGGGCCAGGAAGCTGTCCAGGGCGTCTGCTGAAGCCTTTCCGCACCGATACTCCCGCCCGGCATTATCTTGGCACCGCTGACCACTCTCGGGCGCGTCTATGCCGTTGAACCGGATTCGCTCGCCGGCGATTTCGATCGTGTCGCCATCGACCACGGATGCGCGGCCGGTGATCGTCTGAGCTTGCGCAGCGGTGGCGAGCGCCAAGGCGAAGGAGAGGATCAGGAGTCGCATGCTGGCGAGCCTCCCTCATAGGGCTGCGGGTGTCTAGCGTGCTGCCGATCGAGTCAGCAGCCGGACCTCGCCGAAGGAACACCGCGGACAACACGCTATCGCTGAAGGACGCGGCCGCCGACTGCGATCATGCCGCCTTCGACGCCTGGGCGGGAACAAGGCGCCGGACTTGCTCGGTCCGCAGATCCATGACGCGACGCGGTGTGCGGTCCAGTATGCCGCCGTCGAGCGGTCGCCCGTCGTCACCGGTCCGGATCAGCAACAGCCGGTCTAGGGCCGCCTGGCGCTCCTGCTTGGTCATGGCGGACCGGTTCGGGTAGGGCGACCGCGTGATGATGCCCAGCACCTGTTTCCGGCTCCTGGCGACCACCTTGCCAATCGTCGGCGCCGACATGCCGACCAGCCATAGCGCCCACACGGTGTAGAGAACCCATTCCGGGTGCCGTTCCATCGGTCCGTTCCTTCGGTTGCCAGCTGTTGAACGGCGAGTCATGACCCGGCTAGAATCGCCACGCAACCGCCACCACGACGGAGATCCCGCGATGCTCGACACGGCCCGCATGGTGAAGACGTGGATTGCCGCGCACGGCGGACCGAGGCGGTTCCCTCGCGGCGAGTCCACCGACTTCTTCGCCGTCCAGGTTTGGCTTCAGGAACGCGGCATCGGCCTCTCGTCCGTGAAGGGTTCGTTCTGGATCCGGCGAGGCGAAGGCGCACCGCGCCGGCAGGCGAAGTGGCGCGACGTGATCGCCCTGGTTGACCGGCTGAGGGTGGAAGAGGGGAGGGAGCCGATCGTGCGAAGTCGCGAAATGGATCGCGGTGGCGCCGCGCGGAGCCTGCCCGCGGCCGATCGGATGGCGGTGGTTCTGCTGTAGATCGGCGCCTAGCGAAACCGATTTGTGTAGACATGCTGTAGATCGACCGTTTTCCGGCGCTCTTCGCTGTCTGCTAAGTCATTGAAAAGAGTGGCTCCCCGGGCCGGATTCGAACCAGCGACCAACCGGTTAACAGCCGGTTGCTCTACCACTGAGCTACCGGGGAATAGAGGCGCTCGTGCAAGTGGCGCTGCCTATAGCAAACACCTTTCGCCTTTGCAAAGAAGCAATCGGCATTTTTTCCGCCAATCGTCGTGCCGCCTCCTCGAAAACCGGTGCGCGCTTCATCATATGCTGCGATATCAGGCAGCGGCAGGCGGCTTCGGCACCCGATGACGGGTGCGGCGGCCGCCGTGCGGCCCCGTGGGGAGGATCGAACGACGAACGCGATGCGCAACGAGGACGAGCAGGAGATCAGGCCGCCGGCGCCGACGTTTTCGCTGATGGGCCGTGACTTTTCCCTGCCGCAGTCGCGCGCGCAGCGCATCGCGCTCGGTGTCGGCCTGATCGTGCTCGGCACGTTCGGTTTCCTGCCGGTGCTCGGTTTCTGGATGATTCCGCTCGGTCTGCTTGTCCTGTCCTACGAGTTCGCCGGCGTCAGGCGGCTGCGCCGGCGTGCCATCGTCTGGTGGGAGCGGCGCCGGCAGAAGAAGCGGTCGGGCGCCCGTCGACGGGAAAGCCAGTAGGCAGGAGCGACGACGTCGCCGCCACGCCGCGACTTTCCGGCGCCCGCGCGTCAGGCCGGTTCCGATGCGGCAATTCGACCGTCCTGGGAATTTGCGGGCGGACGCTTGTCGCCCCCGATACCCTCTGTTAACAGAGCCGTCGTAGAACGCCGGCGTCGGCGAGGCCTCGTGGCGGAGTGGTTACGCAGAGGACTGCAAATCCTTGCACCCCGGTTCGATTCCGGGCGAGGCCTCCAATCGCTTGTCCCGGCCGTGCCGGGATGTGACGTTCTACCCGGACACGAGGCGCACGGACTGGCGCCGGAACGTTGGGCGCCGACACGATGAACGCCGATTTCTCCCAGTACCGCCAGAAGATGGTCGACGGTCAGCTGCGCACGACCGACGTCACCAGCGCAGCGGTGCTCTCCGCCATGGGCTCGGTTCCGCGCGAAGCCTTCGTCGACGGCCGCCGCCGCGAACTCGCCTATATCGACGAGGACATCGAGATCGTGGCGCCGAACGGCGATGCCGCCGGCCGCTACATCATGGAGGCGTCTCCCTTCGCCAAGCTCGTTCAACTCGCCGACATCCGTCCCTCCGACGTCGTCCTCGACGTCGGCTGCGGCACCGGTTATTCGGCCGCCGTCCTGTCAAGGCTCGCCAGTTCCGTGATCGCGGTGGAAAGCGATGCCGGCCTCGCCGAACGCGCTACCGGCATCCTCGGCAGCCTCGGCTACGACAACGCGGTCGTGGTGTACGGGCCGCTGGAGGCGGGCTACGCGGCGGAAGGCCCCTATGACGTGATCGTTCTCGAGGGCGCTGTCGGCGAGATTCCGCCGGCGATGTTCGCACAGCTCCGCGACGGTGGACGTCTTGTCGCAGTCCAGGGTTATGGCAATGCCGGCGTCGCGCGTCTTTATATCAAGGTTGACGGCATCGTTACGGGTCGTCGTGCCTTCAATGCGGCAGTAAAGCCACTGCCCGGGTTCGAAAAGGCGCCGGCGTTCGTATTCTGATTGCGCGGCGCCTCAGCGTCGGTTCAATGTACCGCGTAAGCACAAAGTTCTGCGTAGGCTGTTGATACAGGGAGATCATCCGTTGTCGGGGGGCGACGGACGTGGTCAATTCGAAATTTGTCGTGGCGTCGTGACAGGACCGGAATTCGCCTGAGGCGGGCTTCACCGGTCGTAGTGCGAGGGATTTGTTGTGAAGCTTCTATCTAAGAGTGTCTTCCTGGCTGCTTTGCTGGCCGCGACCGCAATGACCCCCGCCTTCGGGGAAACGCTCACCGGTGCGTTGGCCAAGGCCTACCAGAACAATTCGGAGCTGAACGCGGCGCGCGCCGGGGTGCGCGTCACCGACGAGGGCGTCGCCATCGCCAAGTCGGGCTACCGGCCGATCATCGCCGGCCAGGCGTCGGCCGACTACACGACGACGCGCAGCAGGACGGCGCTCGGCAACGGCACCACCAACCTGACGACGGGCAGCTTCGGCGTCCAGATCCAGCAGACGCTGTTTGACGGCTTCCAGACCAAGAACAACGTGTCTGCCGCGGAGGCGCGGGTGCGCGCCTCCAACGAGAGCCTGCGCAATACCGAGCAGAACGTCCTGTTCAATGCCGCCTCGGCCTTCATGGACGTCATCCGCGACCGCCAGATCGCGGTGCTCCGCGAGCGCAACGTGCAGTTCCTCGTCGAGCAGGTGAGGGCGGCCCGTTCGCGCTTCGAGGTCGGCGAGGGCACGCGCACCGACGTGGCGCAGGCGGAAGCCGGCCGTTCGGCGGCCGTCGCCCAGTTGAGCGCCGCGCGGGCGCAGGCGCTGTCCAGCGCGGCGACCTACCGCCAGATCGTCGGCGACGAGCCCGGAAAGCTGTCGTCCCCCGGGCCGGCCAAGGGGCTGCCGCGCAGCATCGACGAGGCCACCGCCGTCGCCGCCACCCAGCATCCGGCGATCATCGCTACCGAGCACCTTGTCGACGCCGCGGCGTTCGCCGTGAAGTCCACAGAGGGCGCTCTGCTGCCTCAGGTGTCGGCCTCGGCAGGCGTATCGCGCTCCTATCGCAACACCAGCCCCGACGCCGTCAGCGACGGCAATTTCACATCGGCCACGATCGGCGCCACGCTGACCGTGCCGATCTATCAGGGCGGGCGGGTCTCGGCGCAGGTACGCCAGTCGAAGGAATCGCTCGGCCAGGCGCGCATCCAGGTCGACGTCAGCCGCGATCAGGTTCGCGCCGCGGTCACCTCCGCCTGGACCATGTACCAGGCCGCTCAGGAATCCGTCGGTGCCAACCGCGAACTGGTTTCCGCCGCGCAACTCGCCCTCAACGGTGTCATCGAGGAGCGCAATGTCGGTCAGCGCACCACGCTCGACGTGCTCAACGCCCAGGCCGACGTGATCGCCGCGCAGATCAACCTCGTCTCCGCCGAGCGTGACGTCGTCGTCGCAAGCTACGCCATCCTGTCGGCGACGGGCCGGCTTTCGGTGAAGAAACTCGCCCTGCCGGTCGAGGAATACAAGCCGGAAGAGCACTACAACGCCGTCAAGGACAAGTGGTTCGGCCTGCGTACGCCGGACGGCCGCTGACCGTCCCGGAGCGTTTCGCACCCACAATCCTGTGAGTAAGCGCGATACCGTTCCTTCGGGGGATTCTCTCGAAGCGCCGCCTCAGCTACGCTAGTCTTTGATTCGGAACCGCGTTTTGGGTTTCGCATCACACCGATTGCTCTCGAGTATGGCGGAAACGAGCATGGGACCGGCAAGCAGCGCGCAGCGCGAACCCTCGATGGAGGAGATTCTCGCCTCCATCCGGCGGATCATCGAAGACAGCGACAGCGCCCGCGGGCCGGTTGTACACGACGAAACCGCGCCTGCGGAGCGGCCGGACGGTTCCGTGATAGAGGTTGACGCGTTCCGCGCCGAACTGCGCGGCAAGGCCGGTCAGCCCGAGCCGGCCGAATCGCGCCGGGAGGCCGACGTCGTCGTGCGCCCGCCGGTCGCGAAAGTTCCGCCGGTTCCCCAGCCTGCCCCGAGGCGCGCCGCACCTGTCGAGCAGCCAGTAGCGGAACCGTCGCTGGACGCCGGTTTCGACAGGGCGTTCGAGCCTGTTCGCGAGAACCGGGCCGCAGCCGAAGCGCGTCCGGCGTCCGCCCCCGCACCGTCCGCCCCCGCATCGTCGGCGCCTGTGCAGGCCGCGCCGACTGCCGAGGCCGGGCGCCCCGCGATCATCTCGGAAAGAACCGGTCGCCAGGTCGCCGCCGCCTTCGGCGAACTGTCGGACGCGTTCGCCGCAAGCCGGCGGCGCAGCTTCGACGAGATCGCCGAGGAGATGCTGCGGCCGATGCTCCAGGACTGGTTGGACAACAATCTGCCCACCCTCGTCGAGCGCTTGGTGCGCGAAGAGATCGAGCGCGTCGCCCGCGGAGCGTAACCCGCGATCGGCCTAAGCCCGAACCTTACTCGGCCCTGGCTCGAGCCGAGTCCTGCCAAGAGACTGCGTCGATGTGCGACGGCGGCGGTGTTGACACCCCGTCGCCCATCCGGTTTACACCGTCGCAGCCCCATTCCCCCGACGTTCTGGACATTCCCATGCTGGACAAGACCTACGACGCCAAGACCGTCGAACCCAGGATCGCCAAGATCTGGGAGGACGCGGACGCGTTCCGAGCCGGTGCCGGCGCGGAAGAGGGCGCCGAGCCCTTCACCATCGTCATCCCGCCGCCCAACGTAACCGGCTCGCTGCACATGGGCCACGCGCTGAACAACACGCTCCAGGACGTCATGGTCCGCTTCGAGCGCATGCGCGGCAAGAACGTGTTGTGGCAGCCGGGCATGGACCATGCCGGCATCGCCACGCAGATGGTGGTCGAGCGCCAATTGATGGAGCGGCAGATCCACCGGCGCGACCTCGGCCGCGATGACTTCATCCAGCGCGTCTGGGACTGGAAGGCCGAATCCGGCGGCATGATCTTCAACCAGCTGAAGCGCCTCGGCGCCTCGGCTGACTGGAGCCGCGAGCGCTTCACCATGGACGAGGGACTGTCGAAGGCCGTCATCGAGGTGTTCGTCACGCTGTTTCGCCAGGGGCTGATCTACAAGGACAAGCGTCTGGTCAACTGGGATCCGAAGCTTCTCACCGCCATCTCCGATCTCGAGGTCGAGCAGCAGGAGGTCAACGGCAACCTCTGGCACTTCCGCTATCCCGTCGAAGGCATGGAGTTCGACCCGGAAGATCTTTCGACCTTCATCACGGTGGCGACGACACGGCCGGAGACCATGCTGGGCGACAGCGGCGTGGCGGTCCATCCGGACGACGAGCGCTATCGCGGTCTCGTCGGCAGGAACGTCGTGCTGCCGCTGGTCGGCCGCCTGATCCCGGTCGTCGCCGACGAGTACTCCGACCCGGAAAAGGGCACCGGCGCGGTCAAGATCACCCCAGCGCACGACTTCAACGACTTCGAGGTCGGCAAGCGTCGGCGGCTGAAGGCGATCAACATCATGACGGTCGAGGCCGCCATGAATCTCAGCGAAAACGAGGACTTCCTCGCCGGACTTGAATCGACTCCCGAGCTTTCGGCGACGATCGAGGCCCTCCACGGGCTCGACCGCTTCGCCGCGCGCAAGCGCGTGGTCGAGATGATGGAGGCCGGCGGCTTCCTCGCCAAGGTCGAGCCGCATCGCCACGTCGTCCCGCATGGCGACCGCGGCGGCGTGCCGATCGAACCGTTCCTCACCGACCAGTGGTACGTCAATGCCGCCGAACTGGCGAAGCCGGCGATCGCCTCGGTGCGCGAGGGGCGCACGAAGTTCGTGCCGAAGAGCTGGGAGAAGACCTATTTCGACTGGATGGAGAACATCCAGCCCTGGTGCATCTCGCGCCAGCTGTGGTGGGGACACCAGATCCCCGCCTGGTACGGGCCCGACGGCCAGGTCTTCGTCGCCCATGACGAGGAGGCGGCGCTCGAAGCCGCCATTCAGCACTATCTGGCGCTCGAGGGGCCGTGGAAGGCCTGGGTCGAGGAAAAGCTGGAGAACTACAAGCCGGGCGAGATCCTGACCCGCGACGAGGACGTGCTCGACACCTGGTTCTCCTCGGCGCTGTGGCCCTTCTCGACGCTGGGCTGGCCGGAGAAGACGCCGGAACTCGCCACCTACTACCCGACCAGCGTGCTCGTCACCGGCTTCGACATCATCTTCTTCTGGGTCGCCCGGATGATGATGATGGGCGTGCACTTCACCGGCGAGGAGCCGTTCCACACGGTCTACGTGCACGCTCTCGTGCGCGACAAGACCGGCGCCAAGATGTCGAAGTCGAAGGGCAACGTCATCGACCCGCTGGAACTGATCGACGAGTACGGTGCCGACGCGTTGCGCTTCACGCTGGCCATCATGGCGGCGCAGGGGCGCGACGTGAAGCTCGACCCGGCGCGCATCGCCGGCTACCGCAACTTCGGCACCAAGCTGTGGAACGCCACTCGCTTCGCCGAGATGAACGGCGTCGCCCGCAACGACGACGTGTCGCTCTCCGAGGCGAAGCTGACCATCAACCGATGGATCCTGACCGAGCTGACCCGCGCGTCGCGGGAGATCACCGACGGGATCACGAGCTACCGATTCAACGAGGCGGCCGGGGCGGCCTATCGTTTCGTCTGGAACCTGTTCTGCGACTGGTATCTCGAGCTGCTCAAGCCGGTGTTCATGGGTGACGACGCCGAAGCCAAGGCGGAGAGCCAGGCGGTCGCGGCCTTCGTGTTGGACGAGATCTACAAGCTGCTCCATCCGTTCATGCCGTTCATGACCGAGGAGCTGTGGGCGCACACGGCCGGCGAGGGCAGGGCGCGCACCTCGCTGATCTGCCACGCGGCCTGGCCGCAGCCGGTCTTCGAGGACGCGGAAGCCGCTGCCGAGATCAACTGGCTGGTCGACCTCGTCTCCGGCATCCGCTCGGTGCGCTCCGAGATGAACGTGCCGCCGGCGGCGATCGCGCCGCTGGTCGTCATCGGCGCCGATGCGACGACGGTCGCGCGGCTCGAGCGTCACGCCCCGGCCATCGGCCGGCTCGCCCGTATCGGCGACGTCGCCCATGCCGCCGCGGCGCCGAAGGGTTCGGCGCAGATCGTCGTCGGCGAGGCGACCTTCTGCCTGCCGCTCGGCACGCTGATCGACCTCACGGCCGAAGCCGCGCGCCTCGGCAAGGCCCACGCCAAGGCCCTGGACGAGATCGCCCGCATCGACAAGAAGCTCGGTAATCCGAACTTCGTAGAGAAGGCCGATCCTGAAGTGGTCGAGGCGGAGCGGCAGAAGCGCGCCGATTTCG
This sequence comes from uncultured Mesorhizobium sp., assembly GCA_937958475.1. GTDB lineage: Bacteria > Pseudomonadota > Alphaproteobacteria > Rhizobiales > Rhizobiaceae > DUSC01. Next base: position 40,287 of record CALFXR010000201.1, read on the forward strand.
CCGCCGAGGCCGAAAAGCTCGCGGTGGCGCTGTCGCGGGTTCGCGAAGCCGGCTGATCTGACCGCGCTGTCCTCGACGCGCGCCGGCTCGTCTCGCGCGCCGGCGCCTCCCTTGTCGGCGCGCGTCGGGGGCGCCGCCCGCATCGGCGGAGTCGGTCGCGATGCCCTGCGCGCCGGCATGCCCTTCTTGTCCCATGACTGCCGACGTCGATCGCGGTTCCGGATTTGTGTCGATTCGGCAACACTCCGGCACGAAGGATTGCGATCTGGAAACGGGCAGGTGCGGTCGCCCATTTCCCGCCATAAACCCGGAGCACCCCGGAAGCTCTCTTCGAGCGGGCGTTGAGACCCGCCGGAGATGCCGCGCCGCCCGCGGCCAGGGAATATGATGGAAGACAGGTACTTTTCGAGTTCGGCAATGGCGCTGGGTAACAGGATCCGGATCACGGTCCCGGCGTTGCGCGCCATCGCACGAGCGGTGCTCGTCACCGTTGCGCTCGGCGCCGGAACGGCCGGCGCGCTCGCCTTCGACGACAAGGTCTTCGACGACAAGAGCGGCGTGAAGGGGCAGTCGAGCCCCTGGGCCGTTTTCCGCTTCGGCTTCTCCGCCTACAAGAGCGGCCACAAGGACCAGGCGGTCGAGGCCTATCGCTACGCCGCCGAGAACGGCCAGATCGGCGCCCGCTGGAAGCTCGCCCGCATGTATGCCGAAGGCGACGGAGTGGCGCGCAACGACTACGAGGCCTTCAAGTTCTTCTCGGCGATCGCCCAGCAGGACATCGAGCCCGGCAGCCCGGACGAGAGCTATGTGTCGGATGCGCTGGTAGCGCTTGGCCGCTATCTGAAGAAGGGCATCCCCGACACACCGGTGCGTGCCGATCCCGTCGCCGCGCAGGAATATTTCATGCGTGCGGCCGCGACCTACCGCAATCCCAACGCACAGTTCGAAATGGGCAAGATGTTCCTTCTGGGCGACGGTGGCGTGAAGGCCAGCGTCCGCCAGGCCGGCCGCTGGCTGCAGCTTGCCGCCGAGAAGGGCCATGCCGGCGCCCAGGCGACCCTCGGCAACCTGCTCTTCGAGAGCGGCAAGGTGGTGCGCGGACTGGCCATGATGACGGCGGCGCTCGAACGCGCCAACCCGATCGACCGCGCCTGGATCCAGACGATGCAGGAAGAGGCCTTCGCCCTCGCCGCCGAGGCCGATCGGCGCACGGCGATCGCGCTCGCCCAGGACATCCTGGTCAAGGGCGACTGATACGCCCGGCTACAAACGCGCGCTACCGGCAGCCTGAGAAAGGCCTTCCGTGTCCGGTGCCGGCCGCAACCCACCCGCATCGTCCTCAACCGGAAGATCGAAGTCGCCGGCCGACGCCTCCGGGCAGCCGTCGCTGACCTTCTTCCAGGCCGAGTTGTTGAGCACCATGTCGCAGCGGGCGAGCTGGTCGCCCGTCGGCAGGCGCAGGCAGGCGAGTTCGCCGTGGCGGTAGAGCCGTCCGTTGGCGCGGCATTCACAGTCGGCCTGAGCAACCGCCTGCCCTCCGAGGAGCAGCGCGGCGGATAGAAGCCCGGGTGCAAACGCGCGCATGACGTAAGGTTAGCATCGAATCGGTCCCCCGGCCACCCGGCCGGCGCGGACGTTCCGCAATCCGGCGTCGGGCTCAGGCCGCTTCCAGCGCCAGTTCCACCGCCGTCGGAACGTGGTCGGACGGCTTTTCCCACGAGCGCACGTGCTTTTCCACCGAGGCCGCGGCGAGGCGGTCCGCAGCTTCCGGCGACAGCATCAGGTGGTCGATGCGGATGCCGTTGTTCTTCTGCCAGGCGCCTGCCTGGTAGTCCCAGAACGTGTAGACGTCGGAGGAATCGGTGACGGCGCGGATGGCGTCGGTGAAGCCGAGCGCCGCCAGCCGCCGGAACGCCTGGCGACTTTCCGGCTGGTAGAGCGCGTCGCCAAGCCATGCCTCGGGGTGTTTCGCGTCCTCCGGCATCGGAATGACGTTGTAGTCGCCGGCGAGCACCAGTGGCTCCTCCAGCACCATGCGCTCCTCGGCCCAGCGTTCCAGGCGGCGCATCCAGGCGAGCTTGTAGGTGAACTTGTCCGTGCCGACCGGATTGCCGTTCGGCAGGTAGAGCGAGACGACACGGAGCGCACCCTGCTTTGTCGAGAACACGCCCTCGATGAAGCGCGACTGCTCGTCGCCGTCGTCGCCGGGCAGGCCGCGGGTAATCTCGTCGAAGGGCAGCTTCGACAGGATCGCCACGCCGTTGAAGCCCTTCTGGCCGTGGGTGGCGACATTGTAGCCGGCGGCCTCGATCTCGAAGCGCGGGAACTGCTCGTCGACGCTCTTGATCTCCTGCAGGCAGACGATGTCGGGATCGCTCTCCTTCAGCCAGTGCAGGAGATTGTCGATGCGCGCCTTCACGCCATTGATGTTCCAGGTCACGATTTTCATGAAAATCACGCGAGAATTTCAAAATTAACTGTATGGAGCGTCCCGCCCATCTGGTTGATCCTGCACCATCGCGCCGCAGAATAAAACCCGAAGAAAACGGCGCAAGGGGAAGGGGAACCAAATGTCGTCAACCGTCCACCCGGTGGACGAGGTGCTTCCGGCACCGCGTCTCGCCGCACTCGGAATCCAGCACGTCCTCGTCATGTATGCCGGCGCCATTGCCGTCCCGCTCATCATCGGCCGGGCGCTGAAGCTTGAGCCGGAACAGGTCGCGTTCCTGATCTCGGCAGATCTTTTCGTCTGCGGCATCGTCACCATCATCCAGTCGCTCGGCGCCACCCAGTGGTTCGGCATCAAGCTGCCGGTGATGATGGGCGTCACCTTTGCCGCGGTCGGGCCGATGGTCGCCATGGCCAACGCCAATCCGGGTGTCGACGGCGCCCGCATGATCTTCGGCGCGATCATCGGCGCCGGCATCGTTGGCATCGTCATCGCGCCGCTGGTCAGCCGCATGCTGCGCTTCTTCCCGCCTGTCGTCACCGGCACGATCATCGTCGTCATCGGCATCTCGCTGATGCGCATCGGCATCAACTGGATCTTCGGCAACCCGGTCGGCCCGACCGCGCCGAAGATCGTGGCGCCCGAGCACGCCGAATGGCTGAAGGCGGTCACCGAACTCGCTGCCCAGCCAGGCTCGGTCGTTCCCGCGCTGCCGCAGAAACTCGCACTCGCCGTGTCGGCGGCTAATCCGGCCTACGCGCCGGTCGGCAACATCGTCATCTCGGCGATCGTGCTCGTCGCGATCCTCGCCATCGCCCGCTTCGGCAAAGGCTTCGTCGCCAACATCGCGGTCCTGCTCGGCATCGTCATCGGCGCCGTCATCGCCGCCGCGCTCGGCATGATGCACTTCGAGAAGGTCGCGACCGCCGGCTGGTTCGCCCTGGTGACGCCGTTCCGCTTCGGCACGCCTGTCTTCGATCCGGTGCTGATCGTCACGATGACGCTGGTCATGATCGTCGTCATGATCGAATCGACCGGCATGTTCCTGGCGCTTGGCGACATGACCGGCAGGAAGGTCACCCAGCCGATGCTGTCTGCCGGCCTGCGCACCGACGGGCTCGGTACCGTCATCGGCGGCATCTTCAACACCTTCCCCTACACCAGCTTCTCGCAGAACGTCGGCCTGGTCGGCGTCACCGGCGTCAGGAGCCGCTTTGTCTGCGTTACCGGTGGCGTCATCCTGATCGTCCTCGGCCTGGTGCCGAAGATGGGCGCTCTGGTCGAGGCGCTGCCGACCTTCGTGCTCGGCGGTGCGGGGCTGGTCATGTTCGGCATGGTCGCCGCCACCGGCATCCGCATCCTTTCGGGCGTCGACTTCAAGGGCAGCCGCAACAACCTCTTCGTCGTCGCCGTGTCGATCGGCTTCGGCATGATCCCGCTGGTCGCGCCCGACTTCAAGACGTGGCTGCCGCACGCGATCCACCCGCTGATCGAATCGGGCATCCTGCTCGCCTCGATCTCGGCAGTCGTGCTCAACGCCTTCTTCAACGGCGCGGCCGGCGACACAGACGGCGCAAAGGAAGTGGCGATGGCCGCGGAAGCCTGAGACCAGGCGCAAAGGCGGGCCGCCCGAAGCGGCCCGCCCGTCAGTTTGGGTAGCTCGTCAGTTTGGGTAGCTCGTCAGGTCGGGAAGACGGTCAGACCGAGAAGCTCGTGCCGCAACCGCAGGACGCGACGGCGTTGGGGTTCCTGATCTGGAACGACTGGCCCATCAGGTCGTCGACGAAGTCGATCACCGAGCCGCCCATGTAGATCAGCGACAGTTCGTCGATCAGCACGGTCGCGCCGTCCCTCTCGATGGCGATGTCGTCGTCGTTGCGTCCGTCCACCAGGTCGAACTGGTAGGAGAAGCCGGAGCAGCCGCCGCCCTCGACCGACACCCTGAGCGCCGTCTTGCCCGGGTCGCCGGCAAGAATCTTCGCCACGCGCTTCGCCGCGGCGTCGGTCATCTCGACCTTCATGGAAGACTTGGCATCCGCGCCCATGGTCGTCACCTTGCGTTCGCCTCTTCGTCATAGGTATGAAGCGGGCGGCGGCAAGTCAACCGGCGGCGGGAATGGCGGAGACAGGCGAACTGGGCGACATCGGCTTCGGCTACCGGCCGCGCGCAGCCTATGCCTGCGATCCGGCGCGGTCGCGCGGGCGCTTCTACGCCGAGACCGAGAGCCCGACGAGGACCGCCTTCCAGCGCGACCGCGACCGCATCATCCACTCCACCGCCTTCCGCCGGCTGAAGCACAAGACCCAGGTCTTCATCGCCCATGAGGGCGACCACTACCGAACGCGCCTGACCCATTCGATCGAGGTGGCGCAGATCGCCCGTGCCCTGGCGAGGGCGCTGCGCGGCGACGAGGACCTCGCCGAGGCCGTTGCGCTGGTCCACGACTTCGGTCACACGCCCTTCGGCCACACGGGCGAGGACGCTCTGAACGCCAGGATGGCCGAATGGGGCGGTTTCGACCACAACGCCCAGTCGCTGCGCATCGTCACCCGGCTGGAGCGGCGCTACGCCGAGTTCGACGGGCTGAACCTGACCTGGGAAACGCTAGAGGGTCTGGTCAAGCACAACGGGCCGCTGACCGATGTCTCGGGCGAGGGGCTCTCCGGCCCCGTGCCGCAGGCCATCCGCGATTTCGACGCGCTGTTCGATCTCGAACTCAACCGCCATGCGGGCATCGAGGCGCAGTGCGCGGCGATCGCCGACGACATCGCCTACAACACGCACGACATCGACGATGGCCTGCGCTCGGGCCTGCTCGCGCTCGACATGCTGAAGGAGGTGGCGCTTCCGGCCGAGATTCTCGCCGAAGTCGAGGCGCGCTATCCGGCGCTCGATTCGGTCCGCACCGGCCACGAACTCCTGCGCCGGCAGATCACGCGCCTGGTCGAAGACGTCATCGTCACGGCCCGTGCCACGCTGGAGGAGTTGGCGCCGCAGAGTCCGGAAGACGTCCATGCCGCCGGCCGCACCATCGTCACCTTTTCGACGGCCATGGCGGCGCGCGAGAAGGAGCTGAAGGCGTTCCTCTACCGCAATGTCTACCGTCACCCCGACGTAATGAAGATCAGGGCCGGCGCCGACCAGATCGTGCGTGACCTTTTCGACGCCTATTTCGCCGATCCCCGGGCGATGCCCGAAGGCTGGCGCGAGGGGCTCGACCGCGCCGACGAGCGCATCCGCGCGCGCCATGTCGCCGATTTCCTCGCCGGCATGACCGACACCTATGCGGTGAAGGAACACCGGCGCTTGTTTGACCATACACCCGATTTGGGCTAGTCCGGGCGCGCCTCGCGGTCGATCGGCCGCGCCTTGCAGCCGAAAATCCCGGGTAGCGGCCATGAACATATTCGCCGAGTTCAACGAGCGGATCAGGAAGATCGTCGAAAGCCTTGGAATCACGGCTGCCGACGGCAGCGCGCTCGATCTCGGCCGCATCGCCGTCGAAGCGCCCCGCGACCCGTCCCACGGCGACCTGGCGACGAATGCCGCGATGGTGCTGGCCAAGCCGGCCGGGCAGAATCCGCGCGCGCTCGCCGAGCGCATCGCCGAGGCCCTGCGCGCCGACCCCGACGTGAGGGCGGCCGACGTCGCCGGTCCGGGTTTCGTCAACATCTCGCTCGACGACCGCTATTGGCAGGACGCGCTCGCCGAGATGCTTGCGGCAGGCACCGGCTACGGACGGTCCGGCAAGGGCGCCGGCCGCAAGGTCAACGTCGAGTATGTCTCGGCCAATCCGACCGGACCGATGCATGTCGGCCACTGCCGCGGCGCGGTCGTCGGCGACGCCCTCGCCAACCTGCTGGCCTTCGCCGGCTTCGACGTCACCAAGGAATACTACATCAACGACGCCGGGGCGCAGATCGACGTCCTCGCCCGTTCGGTGATGCTGCGCTACCGCGAGGCGCTCGGCGAGGCGATCGGCGAGATTCCTGCCGGACTCTATCCGGGCGACTATCTCGTTCCGGTCGGCCAGGCGCTGGCGAAGGAATTCGGCGACAGGCTGTTGCGCATGCCGGAAAGCGAGGCGCTGGCGATCGTCAAGGACCGCACGATCGACGCGATGATGGAGATGATCCGCGAGGATCTCGCCGCCCTCAACGTGCACCATGAGGTGTTCTTCTCCGAGCGCACGCTGCACGCCGGCAACGGCGGCATGATCCGCACGGCGATCAACGACCTGACGCTGAAGGGCCACGTCTACAAGGGCAAGCTGGCGCCGCCGAAGGGCGAGAAGTCCGACGACTGGGAGGACCGCGAACAGACGCTGTTCCGCTCGACCGACGTCGGCGACGACGTCGACCGCCCGCTGGTGAAGTCCGACGGCTCCTACACCTATTTCGCGGCAGACGTCGCCTACATGAAGGACAAGATCGAGCGCGGTTTCCAGCAGCTCGTCTTCATCCTCGGCGCCGACCACGGCGGCTACGTCAAGCGCATGGAGGCGCTCGGCAAGGCGCTGTCTGGCGGCACCGTCGACGTGACCATCCTGCTCTGCAACCTCGTGAAGCTCTTCCGCGACGGCGAGCCGGTGCGCATGTCGAAGCGCTCGGGCGACTTCGTCACGCTGCGCGAGGTGGTCGAGGAGGTGGGCCGCGACCCGATCCGCTTCATGATGCTCTACCGCAAGAACGACGCGCCGCTCGATTTCGACTTCGCCAAGGTGACCGAGCAGTCGAAGGACAACCCGGTCTTCTACGTGCAGTATGCCTCGGCGCGGTCCCATTCCGTATTCCGCCAGGCCGTCGAGCAGCTTGGCGCGGCGGAACTCGACCGAGCCGCCCTGTCGCGCCACGTCCGCTTCCTCAGGGACGAGGGCGAGATCGGATTGATCCGAAAGCTCGCAGAATATCCGCGCGTCGTCGAGCAGGCGGCCCAGGCGTTGGAGCCGCACCGGCTGGCTTTTTACCTCTACGATCTCGCCAGTTCCTTCCACGGCCAGTGGAACCGCGGCACGGAGAACCCGGACTTACGGTTTGTTAAGGTTAACGATCCAGAATTGAGCCATGCCAGACTAGGGCTGGTGCAGGCTGTGTCGGACGTCCTGACGTCGGGACTGGCGCTGATCGGGGCCGAAGCGCCCACGGAAATGCGCTAGATTCGCCGAAAAACCTGTCACCTTTTGCCCACATTGCGCTGGTACGGCCAACCCCGCGGCACGCCCTTTCGTGCCCCTGTGCGAGTATGGGAAGTAGTATGGCAGACGCAGGCAAGCTCAAGCGTATCGAGCCGATCGACTATGGCGAGGACGATCCTTTCGCCGAGCTGACCCGCATCATGGGCTTCGATCCGCGCGTCCCCTCCCGCCCGGCTGCGGCCGGCCAGCCCGCCCAGGCAGCCGTTGCTCCATCCGCCCGCACCGAGCCCGCCATTGTCGGCCAGGACGAGTTCGGCTTCGACATCGATCTCGAGCGCGAACTGCTCGGCGGCCTCGCGACCGACGCCGATCTGCCGGTCCCGGCCGTATCCGCCGCGTCGTTCGACCGTCCGGCGCAGCCGGTCGCTGCCGATCTCGACCGGGACTTCGATGACGCCTTCGCCATGGAGATCGGCGATCTCGATTTCGATCTGGACGCGGTGGAAGTGGCCAACGACGACGTCGCCGTCGATTTCGCCGCGCCCGCATTGCCGCCGGTCGCCGTGCCGGTCACGGAGGAACTGCCGATGGCCGCCGATCGAAGGGACGACGATTTCACCCACGGCGCGAGCAACGAGTCCGCACCCGCGACAGCCAATGCCGCCACCGACGAGGATATCGACTTCGGGTTTGACCTCGCCATGGCGGAGATCGACATGGATTTCGCCTCAGGCCGGGCCGTTTCGGCGCCGGCCTCCGCCGAGGAAGCGGATCTCGATTTCTTCGACGAGGACGCGTTCGAGCAGGCACTCGCCCTCGAGGGAGAGACGGTCGCCACCGCTACGGCGCCCGCCTACGCGGTCGCGGAAGAGCCGGCTTACGACCTCTGCGAAGAACCGGCCCGCGCCGCGCCGGTCGAGGCCATGTCCGCCAGGCCGATGCGGCCGCAGGAGGAACCGACGCTCGAGGACGAACTCGCCGCGCTTCTCGGCAATCCCGTCGCTCGGGTCGAACTGCCCGGCAGCTATGACAGCGAGCCGTTTCCGGCAACGTTCGCTGCTTCGGCCGGTGCCGATCGTGATGTGGCCGACTCCGGCGACGGTTTTGTCGGATTCGAGGCTGAACTTGCCGCCTGGGAGCCGGAGGACGTCGCCGGCGCATACGACGCCGACGGTGCCTACGACGCGCCCGAACAGCCGACATTCGATGCCGATGTCGATGCCTATGCGGCCGATGCGGATTATCGCGACGACGCCGACGGCTATTATGCCGACGCGGATGCGGCCGTCGCGGCGGAACAGGCCGACCTCGGGTCTGGCCCCTATGCCGACCGGTACGATGCCGCCGTCTTCGACGTAGACGCGGGCGAACCCGCTGCGGAGGAGCAGGCCGTCGCCGAAGAGCCGGTCTTTGACCCCCTTGCGGCTCTGCGCTCGATGGCGACCGATCTCGGCCGCGGCAGCGCCGCCCCGTCTTCCCCCGGCTACCGATCGCTGGCGACGCCGACGGCGAGCCCGTCCTACGCGGCGGCCCAGTCCTCCTACCAGTATCGATCGGCGGACCAGTCCTACGCCGCGCCGGCGGCGCAGTCCTATGTGGCTCCCACCGCACCGTCTCACGCCGCTGCGGCCCCCGTCGATCCGCTCGATTCCTACGACCTCGGCCAGATCTACGACGACGCGCAAATGGCCGTCGCCGACGACGACGTGCCCGAGATCGAGACGATCGACGTGCCCGAGAACGCCTTCGCGGTTGCCGACGATCTCGATCTTCCCGAACTTGCCTTCGCCGTCGACGATGCCCCGGCGCGCGGCTACGACGATTTCGACCGCGATTTCGCGATCGCCTACTCCGAACCGGATGCGGCCCACGGCGGCAATGCGGCCGAGGTCGAGGACCTCGCCGACTACGCCGACACGGCCTTCGCTTCGCGTCCCATGGACATGGGGCAGACGTCCGTCTCGATGGCGGGCGCAGCCGGATGGTCGCACGCCGCGGTCGACCGGAGCCTCGACGATCTCGACCTGGAACTCGATGCTGCCGCGAATGCCGCCTTCGCCGACCTGGGCACCTTCGACGACGACGCCGTGGACGAGCACGCCGCTGCTCCCCTGCCGTACGAGGCGCAGCGCTCCGACGGAAGCCGTCGCGGCATCGTCATCGCGGCGATCGTCGGCGGCGTGGCGCTGATCGGCGGCATCGGCGCCTTCGCGCTGTCCTACGGCGATCGTTCTGGTTCGGATGTCCCAGTGGTGGTTCGCGCCGACGACACGCCGGTCAAGGTCCGTCCCGAAAATCCGGGCGGGACCGTCGTGCCCAACCAGGACAACAAGGTCTACCAGACCGTCACCGGGGGTGTTTCCGCGCCCTCCCAGGAGACGCTGATCACCAGCAGCGAGGAGCCTGTCGACGTCGCCGTCGAAGGCGCGCTGCCGCTCAACGAGGACGATGTCGCGATCGACGTGGCGCCGAAAGGCGAGGACCGCGTCGAACCGACGGCCGACCTGGAGGCGACTGGTACGGCGGAGGAGATCGCCGTCGTCGCCCCGCGCAAGGTGCGGACGATGGTGGTCAAGCCGGACGGTTCGCTGGTTCCGCGCGAGGGGATCGTCGAGGAGACCGCCGTCGCCGAGCCGCAGCCGGGAGCCGAGGCTTCCGCCATGCAGCCGGCGGAATCCTCCGCAGCGGCCGCAAAGACAGATGGCGGCACCGTCTCCCGGGCGCCCGAGGCGACGCCGGTCGCGGTCGAGCCGGTGAAGACCAAGGTGGCGAAAGCCGCCGACGCGCCGAAGCCCGCCGAGAAGACCCGTACGGCGGCCATTCCCGATGCTGGTCCGCTGGCGCCGTCGCGCCCCGCGGACCAGCCGGTCGAGGTGGTCGGAGAGGTGAAGCCGGACCAGGTTGCCGCGGTCGGCGCCGCCGGCGCTTGGTCGGTGCAGATCGCCTCGCAGCCGAACGAGGCGGCGGCGAAGTCCTCCTATCAGGACCTGTCGCGTCGCTATGCCAGTGTCATCGGCGGCAAGGGCGTCACCATCGTCAAGGCTGAAATCTCCGGCAAGGGAACGTTCTATCGTGTCCGCGTGCCGGCCGGCAGCCGCAGCGACGCGATCGCGCTCTGCGAGAAGTACAAGGCCGCGGGCGGAAACTGCTTCGTCTCGAAGTAGCTGACCCTCGGCAACCTCCATCGACGGCGCGGCCCTCGGCCGCGCCGTTTGCGTTTGCCGGGGGGAAGGCGCCCCGGGTGCTCGTGATTCCATGGGAGAGAGAAACCGTCTAGGATTCGTCAATGATCGAATCAAAAGCCATGATCCTCGGCTGTGCGGGCAAGTCGCTGAGCGAGGACGAGATCCGCTTCTTTCGCGACGAGCGGCCCTGGGGCTTCATCCTGTTCGCGCGCAACATCGGCGAGCCGCAGGAGATCCGCGATCTCGTCGCGTCGATGCGCGACTGCGTCGGCCGGAACGACGCCCCGGTCTTCATCGACCAGGAAGGGGGCAGGGTGCAGCGCCTGCGCCCGCCGATCGCACCGAACTATCCCGCGGGCGCGTCGATCGGCGCGCTCTACCGCCAGGATCGCGGCTCGGGATTGCGCGCGTCCTGGCTGCTCGCCCGGCTGCTCGCCTACGACCTCAGGCGCCTCGGCATCACCGCCGACTGCATGCCCGTGCTCGACGTGCCGATCGAGGGTGCCAGCGACGTCATCGGCTCGCGCGCCTATGGTCGCGACCCGCGCTCGGTTGCGATCCTCGGTCGTGCCGCTGCCGAAGGCCTGATGGCCGGCGGCGTCCTGCCGGTGATGAAGCACGTCCCGGGTCACGGCCGCGCCGCGGCGGATTCGCATCTGGCGCTGCCGGTCGTCGACACGCCGATCGAGGCGCTGCGGGCGCACGATTTCGCCCCGTTCAAGGCGCTGAACGACCTGCCGATGGCGATGACCGCCCATGTCGTCTACACGGCTGTCGACCCGGACCGCCCGGCGACGACCTCGCCCAAGGTGATCGGCGAGATCGTGCGCGGCGAGATCGGCTTCGACGGCCTGCTGGTCAGCGACGACACCTCGATGAAGGCTCTTTCTGGGGATTTCCCCGAGAAGGCGGCCGCGATCCTTGCGGCGGGCTGCGATCTGGTTCTTCACTGCAACGGCGTGATGGAGGAGATGGCCGGCATCGCCTCGCGCACGGGACCCTTGGCGGGCCGGTCTCTCGAGCGGGCGCTGAAGGCGCTGGAAGTCATCGGCCCTGCCGACGACGTCGAGGAAGCGATGGTGCGGGCCGAGTTCGCGAACTATTTCGAAACGGTCGCCTGAGCGGCGGAAGGAAAAGGGAACGTGGCCGAGAAAGCCGTTCAAAGGCCCGACAGACCGGTACCGATGGACGGCCTTTGGACCGAGGACGGGCCCGAGCGCGCCACCGGCGAGCCGGCGCTGGTCGTCGACGTCGCAGGCTTCGAGGGACCGCTCGACCTCCTGTTGCATCTCGCCCGCAACCAGAAGGTCGACCTCGCGCGTATTTCCATCGTCGCCCTCGTCGACCAGTACCTCGCCTTCATCGACGGGGTGCGCAAGCTGAGGCTCGAACTCGCCGCCGACTACCTCGTCATGGCGGCCTGGCTCGCGTTCCTGAAGTCGAAGCTGCTGATCCCCAGGCAGTCCGGCGACGACGAGGCCAGCGGCGAGGAACTGGCGGCCGTCCTGCAGTTCCGCCTGAAGCGGCTGGAGGCGATGCGCGACGCCGCCGCGCGTCTGGTCAACCGCAACCGGCTCGGCCGCGACGTCTTCGCTCGCGGCATGCCGGAAACCGTCATCGTCGAGAAGCGCAACAATTTCTCGGCGACGCTCTACGACCTCCTTACCGCCTATGCCGGGCAGCGGCAGCGCCAGGCGATCACCAACGTGCGCATCGCCAAGCGCGGCGTCTGGTCGCTCAAGGAGGCGCGCGATATCCTGACGAGGCTGATCGGTTCGTTCTCCGACTGGACGGAGCTCGACAGGTTCCTCGTCGAATACCTGACAACGCCCGCGGAGAGGGCGACGGCGATCGCCAGTTCGTTCGCCGCGAGCCTCGAACTCGTCAGGGAGGGAAGGATCGAAATCCGCCAGCACGAGCCGTTCGCGCCGATCTATCTGCGCAACCGTGCGGCGGCCAAGCCGATCGAGGTCGTCAATGACTGAAACCAGGCCGGCAGCCGTGCTGCCTTTTATGATTGCCGGCGAAGACGAGCCGCGCGATCGCAATCCCGCCGGTCGTCTGTTCCTTTCGGAGGCGATGCGCATGGCCGAGGCGATCGTCTTCGCCAGCGCCGAGCCGGTCAGCGAGAAGGCGCTGGCCCAGCGCCTTCCGGAAGGCGTCGACGTCGCCGAGGCGATGGCTGAACTGCAGCGTGCCTACGAGAAGCGCGGCGTCAACCTCGTCAAGGTCGGCGACGCCTGGGCGTTCCGGACGGCCGGCGACCTCGCCTTCCTGATGAGCCGCGACACGGTGCAACAGCGCAAGCTGTCGCGCGCCGCGCTCGAGGTGCTGGCGATCATCGCCTACCACCAGCCGGTGACGCGCGCCGAGATCGAGGAGATCCGCGGCGTCGAGACGTCGAAGGGCACGCTCGACACGCTGCTCGAGACAGAATGGGTGAGGATGCGGGGCCGCCGCAAGACCCCGGGCCGGCCGGTCACCTACGGAACGACGGATGCCTTCCTCGACCATTTCCAGCTCGAGGAGATCCGCGACCTGCCGGGCATGGAGGAGCTGAAGGGCGCCGGGCTGCTCTCCGCGCGCATGCCGTCGAACTTCTCGGTGCCGCTGCCGCCGTCCGATCCGGACCAGCTCGGCGATGACGAGGACCCGCTCACCGATATCGACCTCGAGGAACTCGGGCTGTTGACACCTCGGGTCGAGAGTGATTGACGGGGACCGCACCTAGAGCAGAGGCCGGGTCTTGACCACGCAGGAAGGCTCGCGGGTATCGGCCGGCGTCACCTTCGCGGCGCGCCTTTCCTTCGAGAACATCAGCCACGCATTCGCCAACGGCGTCGAGACGCTGCACGACGTCTCGCTTGCCGCCGAGCCGGGCGAGGTGCTGTGCCTTCTCGGCCCGTCCGGCTCGGGCAAGACGACGCTGCTCAGGATCGCCGCCGGCATCGAGACGCAGACCACCGGCCGCGTCGTGATGAACGAGCGCGAGATCGCCGGGCCGGAGGTCTTCCTGCCGCCCGAAAAGCGTTCGATCGGCCTGGTCTTCCAGGATTTCGCCCTGTTTCCCCATCTCACCATCATCGAGAACGTGCGTTTCGGCCTGACGGCGCTCTCCAGGGACGAGGCGAACCGCGAGGCGATGATCTCGCTTGCCCGCGTCGGGCTGGAGCAATACGCGCACAAGTACCCGCACGTGCTTTCGGGCGGCGAGCAGCAGCGCGTGGCGCTGGCCCGCGCCATCGCGCCGCGCCCGGCGGTGCTGCTCATGGACGAGCCGTTCTCGGGTCTCGACTCGCGGCTGAAGGACGCAGTGCGCGCGGAGACGCTCGACATCCTCAGGCGAAGCCGGGCGACGGCGATCGTGGTTACCCACGACGCCGAGGAGGCCATGCGCATGGGCGACCGCATCGCGCTGCTGCGCGGCGGCCGCCTGATGCAGCTCGGCCGCGCCGAGGAACTCTATCAGCGCCCGGCCGACCTGTTCGTCGCCGGCTTCTTCTCGGAGCTGAACCTGTTCGAGGCCCGCGTCGCCGGCGGCACGGCGGACACGCCGGTCGGCCGCGTCGTGGCGCCGGGCTTCGCCGACGGCGCCCGGGTGACCGTTGCTGTCCGCCTCTCCGGATTCGAGGTGGGCGAGGTGGCCGGCGCCATACCGGCGCGCGTGCTCACCAGCCGCTTCCTCGGCGTCGTCGACCTGGTCGACCTCGCCGTACCCGGTGCCGATCGTCCGGTCCGTGCCCGCGTCCGCTGCGGGGCGCTGACGCCCGGCGTCAGAGATATTTTCGTCTCGGTGCGTCCCGCCGACGTACTTGTGTTTGAATCCCGCGGCGAAAACGCCTAGATCAGGGTCCAGGGAAACCGTTCGAGAGAGTTTTGCAATGGGTTCGTTTTCGATTTGGCACTGGCTGATCGTACTGGTCGTCGTGCTGCTCCTGTTCGGTCGCGGCAAGATCCCCGAGCTGATGGGCGACATGGCAAAGGGCATCAAGAGCTTCAAGAAGGGCATGACGGACGACGACGCGGCCGACGATGCCAAGACGGTCGAGCATCGCGCCGACGAGACGGTCGGCACGCCGAAGGAGAAGGCCAGCAAGAGCTGAGCCCAGAACCGCTCTAGCCGGATTTCAGAGCCATGTTCGACATCGGCTGGACCGAAATGCTTGTGATCGCGGTCGTCATGATCGTGGTCGTGGGGCCGAAGGATTTGCCGAAGATGCTGCGCACCTTCGGCAAGACCACGACCAAGCTGCGCTCGATGGCCGGCGATTTCCAGAAGCAGTTCAACGACGCGCTGAAGGAAGCGGAACTCGACGACGTCAAGAAGTCGGTTGATGCGCTGCGCGGCCTCAATCCGGCCAACGAGATCAAGAAGCAGTTGAACCCCTTCGAGAAGGCCGCAGCCGACGTCCGCGCCGGTCTCGACAAGGCGTTGAAGCCGTCGACGCCGGCCGCAACCGCGGCGGCCGTGCCCGCCACGGCCGCAACCGCGGCGGTCGCATCGACCTCTGCCTCCGCCGAGGCTGCGCCTGCGCCGATCGTTTCCGGACCTGCCGAGATGCCGCCTCCGCCGGTGTTCCCGACGCCTGAAGCCGCGCCTGCGCCGGCCAGCGCCCCGGTAACGGCCGCTCCGGCTCCGGCCAAGGCGGAAGCAGCCGCACCCGCCAAGCGCGCCGCGCCGGCGAAGAAATCGTCCGCGAAGACGGAGACGACCGCCGCGCCGGCCGCGCCCGCACGCAAGAAGAAGACGGGAAGCACGACGTGAGCGGCAACGAGGTTGACGAGATCGAGAAGTCGTCGGCGCCGTTGATCGAGCACCTGATCGAACTGCGCTCGCGCCTGATGTGGTCGATCGGCGGCTTCTTCGCCGCCTTCCTCGTCTGCTTCTTCTTCGCCAAGCAGCTGTTCAACCTGCTGGTGGTCCCGTTCAAGTGGGCCGTCGAATGGGCCAATCTCGGTGATCACAAGGTCGAGCTCATCTACACGGCGCCGCAGGAGTTTTTCTTCACGCAGATCAAGCTCGCCATGTTCGGCGGCATGATCATCGCTTTCCCGCTGATCGCCACGCAGATTTACAAGTTCATCGCGCCTGGCCTCTATCGTAACGAACGCGCCGCCTTCTTCCCGTTCCTGGTTGCCTCGCCGATCCTGTTCCTGATGGGCGCGGCGCTGGTCTACTTCTTCTTCACGCCGATGGTGATGTGGTTCTTCCTCGCCATGCAGCAGACCGGTCCGGACGCCGAAGTGCAGATCTCGTTGCTGCCGAAAGTGTCGGAGTACCTCAGCCTGATCATGACGCTGATCTTCTCCTTCGGCCTCGTCTTCCAGCTGCCGGTGGTGACGACGCTGATGGCGCGTGTCGGCCTGCTCACGTCGAAGGGCCTCGCCGAGAAGCGCAAATGGGCGATCGTGATTGCCTTCATCGTCGCCGCGGTGCTGACGCCGCCCGATCCGGTCAGCCAGATCGGCCTCGCCGTGCCGACCATCCTGCTCTACGAGATCTCGATCTGGACGGCGCGGATGATCGAGCGGAAGCGGGACGCCGAGAAGGCGGCCGCCGAGGCGGCTTCGGCGGAAGAGAAGCCGACCTGAGCGTCCGAGCCGCCGCCGCCCAACCGGCCGCCCGTTGACGACGTTCGCAGCTGTCCTTAACGGAGTGGCGAGGCCGAACGCGGCTTCCGGCCCGAGCGAGTCGCCGCGATTCGCCGGCGCCGTACGCAACCGAACGACGGAACTGGGCCACCATGCTTGACATCAGATGGATCCGCGAGAACCCGAAGGCGCTGGTCGACGCGCTCGTCAAGCGCGGGCAGTCTCCCGAAGCCGCACAGGCGACCGTCGACGACCTCGTCGCCAGGGACGAGGCGCGCCGCGAGCATGTCTCGAAGCTGCAGCAGGCCCAGGAACGCCGCAACGCCGCCTCGAAGGAGATCGGCAATGCCATGCGCAACAAGGACATGGCGCTGGCCGACCGGCTGAAGGAGGAGGTCGGCGAGATCAAGTCCTTCATCCAGGGCGGCGAGGCGGAGGAGCGCCGGCTCGACGGCGAGTTGGACTACGCGCTGGCCATCGTCCCCAACGTTCCGCTCGAAATCGTTCCGGTCGGCAAGGACGAGCACGACAATGTCGAGGTGCGCCGGGTCGGCGAGCCGCGCCGGATCGACGCGGCCAGGGAGCATTGGGAAATCGGCGAGGCGCTCGGCCTGATGGATTTCGAGCGTGCGGTGAAGCTGTCGGGGGCCCGCTTCACCGTGCTCAAAGGGCAGCTGGCGCGTCTGGAGCGTGCGCTCGGCCAGTTCATGCTCGACCTGCACACGACCGAGCACGGCTACATGGAAGTGCAGGTGCCGCTGCTCGTCAGGGACGATGTCCTCTACGGCACCGGCAACCTGCCGAAATTCGAGGCCGATCTCTTCTTCACGCCGCATGCCGGCTCGCGGCTCGGCCTCATCCCGACCGCCGAGGTCCCGCTCACCAATCTCGTGCGCGAGGAAATCCTCTCGCACGACAGACTGCCGATCCGCATGACCGCGCTCACCCCGTGCTTCCGTTCCGAAGCCGGCTCGGCCGGGCGCGACACGCGCGGCATGCTGCGCCAGCACCAGTTCTACAAGGTCGAGCTGGTCTCGATCACCGACCAGGAGAACTCGATCGCCGAGCACGAGCGCATGACCGCCTGCGCCGAGGAGGTGCTGAAGCGCCTCGGCCTGCCGTTCCGCACCATCGTCCTTTGCACCGGCGACATGGGCTTCGGTTCGCGCAAGACCTACGACATCGAGGTCTGGCTACCCGGGCAGAACGCCTATCGCGAGATCTCGTCCTGCTCGGTCTGCGGCGACTTCCAGGCCCGCCGCATGGACGCCCGCTATAGGCCCGAGGGCGAGAAGGCGACCCGCTTCGTCCACACGTTGAACGGATCCGGCGTCGCCGTCGGCCGCGCCCTGATCGCCGTCATCGAGAATTACCAGAACGACGACGGCAGCGTCACGATTCCTGAAGTATTGCGCCCCTATATGGGTGGCCTCGAAAAGATCGAAGTGAAGTAGATGCGCATTCTCCTGACCAACGACGACGGCATCCACGCCGAAGGGCTTCAGGTGCTCGAGCGCATCGCGCGCACCATCTCCGACGACGTCTGGGTGGTGGCGCCCGAGACCGACCAGTCCGGCTTCGCCCATTCGCTGTCGCTGTCCGAGCCGCTCAGGATGCGCCGCATCGACGACCGCCACTTTGCCGTGCGCGGCACGCCGACCGACTGCGTCATCATGGGTGCGCGCAAGTTGATGCCCGGTCTGCCCGACCTCGTGCTGTCCGGCGTCAATTCGGGATCGAACGTCGCCGACGACGTCACCTATTCGGGCACCGTCGCCGGCGCGATGGAGGGCACGCTTCTCGGCATCCGCTCGATCGCGCTGAGCCAGGCCTACAATTTCTACAACGACGCCCGGGTCGTGCCCTGGGACGTCGCCGAAGCGCACGGTCCGCGCCTGCTGAAGAAGCTGCTGGCCACCGACCTGCCGCAGGGCGTGTTCCTCAACGTGAATTTCCCCAACTGCCCGTCCGAGGAGGTCGAGGACGCCGTCGTCACCAGCCAGGGCAAGCTCGTCCACGGCCTGTGGATCGACGAGCGCGCCGACGGTCGCAACTTCCCCTACTATTGGCTCCGCTTCGGCCGCGAACCGGCCGAACTGCGGCCGGGCACCGACATGGCGGCGCTGCGCGAGAACAGGATCTCGATTACCCCGCTGAAGCTCGACCTGACCGCCTACGAGGTCCAGGACCGGCTGAGGAAGGCGCTGCATCCATGACGTCTGCCGAGGACCGGGAGGGTTTCGCCGCCTTCATGCTGCGCCTGCGCGGCAATGGCGTGGCGACGCGGGAGCTGGCCGCCGCCTTCGAGGCGACGCCCCGCCGCAGTTTCCTCCCGGGACAATGGCACGGCGTCGCCTGGTCGGACCGGATGATCCCGATCCCTTGCGGCGAGACCATCGAGGGCGTCGACTTGCAGGCATCCATCATCCGGGCGCTCGACCTGCAGCCGGGCGCGCGCGTCCTCGAGATCGGCACCGGGTCGGGATACACGGCCGCCGTGATGTCGCGGATGGCCGGTCGTGTGCTCACCGTCGAGCGCTATAAGACCCTCGCCACCCAGGCGCGCGCCCACCTCGACGCGCTGGGCATCCAGAATGTCCAGGTCCGTCACGCCGACGGCGCCAACGGCCTGCCGGGCGAGGGGCCTTTCGACCGCATCGTGGTCTGGGCGGCGTTCGAGAGCCTGCCGCGTGCCTTCGTCGACCAGCTCTCCATCGGCGGCACCATGATCACGCCGATCGGCATGGCGGAGGCGCCGCAGGACCTCGCCAGGCTGACCAAGGTCGGCAGCCGCTTCGAGCGCGAGGACATCGGCCAGGTGCGCCTGCAGCCGATCACGCCGGGCGTCGCCGCCGTCATTTGAGCGCCTTCGGCATTTCTTTTCGCAATCTTCGCACCCTTAACCGCCCGGTAAGATTAACGCGCTTTAATCAAAGACAGTTGGTTCGGGTACGCGCGGGTAAGTGCGATGCGTTTCAGTGTTCTGAAGGTCGACGAACGCAGTCTTCTGCGTGGCGCCGCGGTGATCGTGATCGGCGGAATGGTCGCGGGGTGCAGCTCCGGGGCGGCGCGGTTCACGGATGGCGTGGACGGCATCTTCACGGCCTCGACGGCCAATCAGCGATCCATCATCAAGAACGAATCCCAGCCTTTCCCGGGCGATGTCGCGGCGAAACCGGTTGCGGCGGCGGGAGAATACACCGGCTCGGTGTCGCGCGAAGCGGTGAAGCCGGTGGACCTGACCGCGTCCGCGGTGACCCGCGGCAGCCTGCCGACAGCCCAGCCCGCGGCGGCCGCGTCGGCTAAGGTGCCCGCCGCGCTCGATCGCACGACGACGGCGACGGTTCAGCCGGCGCAGGCCGTGGCTGCCCGCCCGGTTGCCGAGGAATCGGCCGGCTGGTCGCGCGCCGCCGGAACGCAGATCACCGTCAAGGACGGCGAGACCGTCTACAACCTGTCGCGCCGTTTCGGCGTACCGGCGAACGTCCTGCTTTCCGTCAATGGCCTTTCCGACGCGAGCGCGCTGAAGGCGGGGCAGAAGATCGTCATCCCGACCTATGTCTATTCGCGCCAGGCGCCGGTCTCGGCACCGGACAGCGATCCCAATGTCGCCGACGCCAGGTCTTCGCGCGGGACGAAGTACGACGTGCCGGCAGACAAGGTGCCGGTTCCGACCAAGGCGCCGACAGGGAAGGTCGCGGTCCTGCCGCAGCAGCCGAAGGTCAGGGAGAGCGATCCCGCCGCTGCGAATGCGACGGCGAAGGCCGACACGGCGAAGCCGACGGCCGCGAAGGGTGACTACACCGTCCAGTCCGGCGACACGCTGTCGGCCATCGCCAGGAAGACCGGCGTTCCCGTCACCGACATCAAGGCCGCCAACGGCATGAAGGACGGTTTCCTCCGTGTCGGCCAGACGCTCGTCATCCCTCATGGATCGCAGACGGTGGCCGCGGCAAAGCCCTCGGCCGTCGATCCGATCACGACCGGCGCTGCCGGCCCGGTGAAGAAGGCGACCAACTCCCCCGTGGCGGCCTATACGCCGCCGCGCGCCACGGACGCCGTGATCGAGGACGCCGAGAAGGTGGTCGCCTCCGCTCCGGACGCCACCGGCATCGGTCGCATGCGCTGGCCGGTTCGCGGCCGCGTCATCAGTGCGTATGGCGGCAAGAACGCCGGCAAGGCCAATGACGGCATCGACATCGCCGTCCCCGAAGGTACGCCGGTCAAGGCCGCCGAGAACGGCGTCGTCATCTATGCCGGCGATGGCCTGAAGGAATTCGGCAACACGGTCCTCGTGCGCCACGAAGACGGCCTGGTCACGGTCTACGGCCATGCCAGCGAACTGAAGGTCTCGCGCGGCGAGAAGGTCAAGCGCGGCCAGGAAATCGCCCGCTCGGGCATGAGCGGCTCCGCCGACATGCCGAAGCTGCATTTCGAGGTGCGCAAGAACTCCGCGCCGGTCGATCCGTCGAGCTTCCTCGAGTAGCGGCGCGCCCGGCCTCAGTCCTTCAGCGGCTGGCCGAGCCGGCCGGCGAGATCCTGGATGAACTGCCAGGCGACGCGGCCCGAGCGGCCGCCGCGCGTCGTCGCCCATTCCAGCGCCTCGGCGCGCAGCGCCTCCGCGTCGATCGCGAGGTCGTGGTAGCGGGCATATCCCGCCACCATCTCGAGATACTCGTCCTGGGAGCACTTGTGGAAGCCGAGCCACAGGCCGAAGCGGTCCGACAGCGAAACCTTCTCCTCAACCGCCTCGGACGGATTGATCGCCGTCGAGCGCTCGTTGTCGATCATGTCGCGCGGCAGAAGGTGACGGCGGTTCGAGGTGGCGTAGAAGATGACGTTGCCGGGGCGGCCCTCGACGCCGCCTTCCAGCGCCGCCTTCAGCGACTTGTACGACGTGTCGTCATGGTCGAAGGACAGGTCGTCGCAGAACAGGATGAAGCGGTGCGGCGCCGCCTTCAGGATGGCCATCAGCTTCGGCAGCGTGTCGATGTCCTCGCGGTGGATCTCGATCAGCTTCAGCGGCTCGCCGCCGCGCGCCTGGTTGACCGTCGCGTGCGCCGCCTTGACCAGCGACGACTTGCCCATGCCGCGCGCGCCCCACAGAAGCACGTTGTTGGCGGGAAGGCCTGAAGCGAAGCGCTCGGTGTTGTCGACGAGGATGTCGCGGACGCGGTCGACGCCGCGGATCAGGCCGATGTCGACCCGGTTGACGCGGGCGACCGCCTCCAGTTCGCCGGGATCGGCCGACCAGACGAAGCAGTCGGCGGCGGCGAAGTCGGGTTGCCGGACCGCAGGCGGGGCGAGGCGCGAAATCGCTTCGATCAGCCTGTCCAGTTTCTGCTCGAGCGTTTCCTGTCCGGTCTTTTCCATGATCCCGCCGCTTTTTGCCAATCCGCAGGCCCGGCGTCTATCATGCGGCCGCCGGCCGCGAAAGCGTGCGCCGGCCTCCCGAGTGCGGTTGCAAAGCGTCCGCGACCGACTATATTCCGCGCAACTTTCGAGGGGCTGTTCGCGGCCGGTACTTTCGTTTCAGGAGCTTCAGATGTTCGTTACACCGGCATACGCGCAGGGCGTCGGCGCCTCGCCAGACATGCTCATCTCCATTCTGCCATTCGTTCTCATCTTCGTGGTCATGTACTTCCTGATCATACGGCCGCAGCGCGCGCAGATGAAGAAGCGCACCGAGATGCTCGCGGCGGTCCGTCGCGGCGACACGGTGGTGACCGGCGGCGGGCTCGTCGGCAAGGTGACCAAGGTCATCGACGACAACGAACTCGAGGTCGATCTCGGCAATGGCGTCAAGGTGACGGCGCTGCGCGCGACCATTTCGGACGTGCGCGTCAAGGGCGAACCGGTCGCCAACCAGAACGCCAAGAAATAACCGCAAATCGGGCGGCACCCGGAAACGGAAGTCCGCCCGGCCGACGGTCTGCCGCCGGATTCGACGAGGCACCATGCTTTATTTTTCGCGCTGGAAGACAATCTCGATCTGGCTGGTGGTGCTTTGGGGCATCATCTACGCGCTGCCCAACATCGTGCCGCCTTCGATTCTGGCCAACATCCCCTCCTGGGGACCGAGCCGACCGATGACGCTCGGCCTGGATCTCCAGGGCGGCTCGCACATCCTGCTCGCCATCGACCGCAACGACCTGATCGACGAGCGGCTGACGGCGGCGCGCGACGAGGTTCGCACCGCGCTGCGTGACGCCAAGATCGGCTACACCGGCCTTTCCGGCAGCGGACGCATCGTCCAGGTGCGCGTCCGCGAGGCCAACGACGTCGACAAGGCTAAGACCGCGCTGGAAGCGCTGACGCAGCCGCTGTCGACGGGCGTCTTCGGCGGCACCACCATCAGCGAATTTGCCTTCGACGAGCCCGAGCCGGGCTTGCTGCGCTACACGCTGACCGACGATGGCCTCGACTACCGCACCAGCAGCGCGCTGTCCCAGTCGATCGAAGTCGTCGGCCGCCGCGTCAACGAACTGGGCACGACCGAGCCGATCATCCAGCGCCAGGGCAGCGATCGCATCCTCGTACAGGTGCCCGGCCTCCAGGATCCGCAGCGGCTGAAGGACATTCTCGGCCAGACCGCGAAGCTGACCTTCCAGATGGTCGACCAGACCATGTCGGTGCAGGACGCGCTGAACGGTCGCCCGCCCGCCGGTTCGACCATCATGTATTCCCACGACGATCCGCCGGTGCCCTATCTGATCGAGGAGCGCGTCATCGTCTCGGGCGAGAACCTCGTCGACGCCCAGGCCACCTTCGACCAGCGCACCAGCGAGCCGGTCGTCTCCTTCCGCTTCGACGCCAAGGGGGCCGCGCGCTTCGGTCAGGCGACGCAGCAGAATGTCGGCCGGCTGTTCGCCATCATCCTCGACAACCAGGTCATCTCCGCGCCGCAGATCCGCGAGCCGATCCTCGGCGGAACCGGCCAGATTTCCGGCAACTTCACCACCCAGAGCGCCAACGACCTTGCCGTCCTGCTGCGCGCCGGCGCCCTGCCGGCGACGCTGACGGTGATCGAGGAGCGTACGGTCGGGCCAGGCCTCGGCCAGGACTCGATCGAGGCGGGCAAGGTCGCGAGCGTGATCGGCGCGGTCCTCGTCGTCGCCTTCATGTTCGTCGCCTATGGATTCCTCGGGCTCATCGCCAACATCGCCCTCGTGGTCAACGTTTCCCTCGTCGTCGCGATCCTCTCGGTGCTCGGCGCGACGCTGACGCTTCCCGGCATCGCCGGCATCGTCTTGACCATCGGCATGGCGGTCGATTCCAACGTGCTCATCTACGAGCGCGTCCGCGAGGAACGGCGCAACGGCCGCTCCGTCATCCAGGCGATCGATGCCGGCTTCGCCCGCGCCATGACCACCATCGTCGACGCCAACGTCACCACGCTGATCGCGGCGGCGGTGCTCTTCTACCTCGGCACCGGCCCGGTGAAGGGCTTTGCCGTGACGCTCGCCATCGGCATCGTCACCACGGTCTTCACGGCCTTCACCTTCACCCGCTGGATGGTGGCCGAATGGGTCAGGCGCAGCCGCCCCAGGGAGCTGCCGCGTCCGCTGCTTAACTTCGTTCCGGTCGGGACCAGCATCCCGTTCATGGGCATACGCCGCTGGACCTTCGCGCTCTCCTCGGCGCTGTCGATCGCCTCGCTCGTCCTGTTCGTCACGGTCGACTTGAACTACGGCGTCGACTTCAAGGGCGGTTCGCTGATCGAGGTTCAGTCAAAGGATGGCCCCGCCGACCTCGCCGACCTGCGCGCCAGGCTCTCGGAGCTCAATATCGGCGACGTCCAGGTACAGGAGTTCGGCAGTCCGAACGAGGTTCTGATCCGGGTCGGCACCCAGGAAGGCGGCGACAACGCCGAGCAGACCGTCGTTACCAAGGTGCGCGACGAGCTCAGCGCCGACTACGAGTTCCGCCGCGTCGAGACGGTCGGTCCGACCGTCTCCAGCGAACTCGCCCGCCAGGGGACCATCGGCGTCGTCGTCGCGTTGGTGCTGATCCTGATCTATGTCTGGTTCCGTTTCGAATGGCAGTTCGCGGTCGGCGCGATCGTGGCGACCATCCACGACGTCGTCATGACCATCGGCTTCTTCGTCATCACCGGCATCGAGTTCAACCAGTCGTCCATCGCCGCGATCCTGACCATCGTCGGCTATTCGCTGAACGATACGGTGGTGGTCTACGACCGCGTCCGCGAGGATCTGCGACGATACAAGAAGCTCACCCTGCCGATGCTGCTCAACACCGCGATCAATGCCACGCTGTCGCGAACGACCCTGACGGCGCTGACCACGGTTCTCGCCCTGCTCGCCCTGTTCCTGTTCGGCGGCGAGGTGATCCGTTCGTTCACCGCGGCCATGCTGTTCGGCGTCGTCTTCGGCACCTACTCGTCGATCTTCATCGCCGCTCCGCTGCTGATCCTGTTCAAGCTGAGGCCTTCGGGGAAGGAATCGACGGACGACGAGGCCGCGGCGGGCGCCACGCCGGCGACCACCGCGTAGCGCGGCGATGGCCGAAGGCATCGTCATCCGTCGCGCGCACTTCCCAGGGCGCGCGCCGATCGACGCCTACGGCAATGGCGGCTTCCGCTTCGCCGAAATGTCGCACCGCGGCTCGATCCTGTGCCTGCCTTCGGGCGTCTACGGCTGGGACCCCGCCGATCCGGCGGCGCTTTCTGCCGGCGACTTCGCCCGCGTCCTCGCCGAGGCGGCCGACGTCGAGATCCTGCTCGTCGGTTGCGGGCGCGACCTGAGGCCTCTGCCGGCGGCGCTGCGCGCGGCCTTGAGGGAAGCCCGCATCTCCGCCGATCCGATGTCGACGGGTGCCGCGGTGCGCACCTACAACGTCCTCCTCGCCGAGGATCGCGCCGTCGCCGCGGCGCTGGTCGCCGTCGACTGAGATGGCGGGGGACGCAATCGCCGACGCGGTGCGCGCAGCCGATCGTGACCGCTACCTCTCGGCGCTCTACGCTCCCGCCGGCCGCCGCGCCGGTCTCCTGGCGCTCTACGCGTTCAACGCCGAGATCGCCGGCATCCGCGACCGCATCCGCGAGGCGCTGCCCGGCGAGATCCGCCTGCAGTGGTGGCGCGACACGATCGCCTCCGGCGATGGTTCGGGCGGCGGCCATCCGCTTGCGGCGGCACTGGCCGGAGCGATCACGGCGCACGAGTTGCCGCGCGCGGCCTTCGACGCCTATCTCGAGGCGCGCATCTTCGATCTCTACGACGATCCCATGCCTTCCCGGACCGATCTCGAGGGCTATTGCGGAGAGACGGCGTCGGCGCTGATCCAGCTTTCGGCGCTCGTCCTTGACCCGGTCGCCGCGGCGAAGGCGGCCGATCTCGCCGGTCATGCCGGCTGCGCCCAGGCCATCGCCGGTCTTCTACGCCTGCTGCCGATCCACCGCCGGCGCGGCCAGTGCTTCCTGCCGCGCGACATGCTCGCCGCCGTCGGCACGACGCCCGAGGCCTTCGTCGCCGGCGGGGACGAGGCCGCCGCGGCGCGCGCCGTCGCGGCGATGGTCGCCCTCGGCTCGGAACATCTGGCGGCATTCCTGGCCGGTGCCGATTCGCTGCCGCCGTCGCTGCGCCCGGCCTTCCTTCCGGTCGCGCTCGTGCCCGCCTATCTTGCCGTCGTCGCCCGCGACGAGGCTGCGGCGCTGTCGCGGAGCGCCGACATCTCCAACCTGCGCCGGCACTGGCTCCTGCTGCGTGCGGCGTCGGGGCGCTGGCCCGAACCTCTCTCTTTGACGTAAACGTCAAGCGTGCTAGGGAATCGTCGAGCTGCGGTGAAGACGACCGTGGACCGGGAGGAGATGAGCGCGTGAGCCTGCCGTTGCTTGTGGCGATCGTCGTGATCGGGATTTCGCTTGCCGTCGCCGCCGTGCATTTCACCGGCGGCAGCAAGGTCGCGCAGATCGCCGGCGCCGACGACGCGCGCCGCATCTTCGCCCTCGACTTTCCCGACGAGCGGCCGTACGCGACGGAAATCACCAGCGACCGGCAGTCGGCGTTTCTGTCGCTCCCCGGCGGACGCACCGGCATCGTGCAGAGCTTCGGTGACGGCTACTTCACCCGCATCGCTTCGCCGGCCGACGTCGCCGCGCTCAATCTGCGCCCGCCGGCCACCGTGTCGGTCCGTTTCCGCGATTTCACCTGGACTGGCGGCCACTTCTCCTTCGCCGACGCGGCGGTTGCGGCTGCGGTCGCCCGGGCGCTCGATCCGGTACACGAACAATCCCCGCGGGTGAGCTGACATGCACGACTACGTCTTCCCGAAGGTCACCGAATTCGCCATCCCGTTCTTCGTCCTCGCCATCCTGATCGAACTGTTCCTCGTGCGCACCGGCCGGGCGAGGGGGGCCTTCGAGACGCGCGACACGCTGACCAGCCTGATGATGGGAACCGGCAACGTCGTCGCCGGCATTTTGCTCGGCTTCGTCTCCTATTCGCTGCTTCTGTGGCTGTGGCAGTACCGGTTCTTCGACCTCGGCCTGTCGGTCTGGGTCTTCCTCGGCGCCTTCCTGCTCGATGATTTGCGCTACTACTGGTACCACCGCATCGCCCACCGGGTGCGCTGGGTCTGGGCCGAGCACGTCAACCATCATTCCAGCCAGCACTACAATCTGTCGACGGCGCTCAGGCAGAGCTGGACCGGCCTGTTCACCGGCATGTTCGTGCTGCAGGCGCCGCTGGTGCTGCTCGGCCTGCACCCGGCCGTCATCGCCTTCGTCTTCGGCTTCAACCTGGTCTGGCAGTTCTGGATCCACACCGAGACGATCCGCAAGATGCCGCGCTGGTTCGAGGCGATCTTCAACACGCCGTCGCACCACCGCGTCCACCACGCCACCAACCCGCGCTATCTCGACGCCAACTACGCCGGCACCCTCATCGTCTGGGACAGGATGTTCGGCACCTTCGTGGAAGAGCTGGAAGAGGACCGGCCGCGCTACGGCATCGTCAGGAACCTCGGCACCTTCAACCCGCTGAAGGTGGCGTTCCACGAATATGTCGGCATCTTCAAGGACGTCTTCCGCCCCGGCCTGACGCTGCGCCAGCGGCTCGGCTACCTGTTCATGCCGCCCGGCTGGAGCCACGACGGCAGCCGCGAGACCTCGGAGAGCCTGAAGGCGGCCTATGTGCGCAGGAATCCTTCAGAGGCGGGCAAGCCGGGATTGCCGGGGGCAGGCGGCGCGGGGATCACGCCGGCCGAGTGATCACTCCCCCGTCATCGGCCGCCGGGCCGCCGCGCAGGATGGCCTCGTAGTCACGGCCGCGGCGGAAGATGTTGGTGATCCAGACCGTGTCCGCGACAATCCGGTAAAAAACGAGAGCAGACCTCTCGAATGGAATGCAGCGGAGGCCGGGCGACAGATCGTCCCGCCTGGCTCCACCGAAAGGAACAAGTCCGATCTTCTCGCACCGTACCTGGATTCGGCGCGAGTACGCGATGGCAATATTCAGGGAACCCGACGCTTCGGCGATGTAGTCGACGAGTTCGTTCACGTCCTCCTCCGCAGCGTCACTCCAGCGGATCGGCAGGATCTTCATGGAAGCCTCCCGTAGCCTTCGCTTCCAGCCGCGCGCGCAGGCGTCCGAATACCTCCTCGCTGGAATACCCCGGTCCCGGGTTGTCTATTGACGCCTGTATGCGCGCCTTGATCGATGCGATCCGTTCGTCGTGCTCCTCATCGTCTTTCTTGAGCGCGCGAAGTGCGGCGCGGACCACCTCGCTCGCCGATGCATAGGCGCCCGATTCGACTTTTTCGCGGATGTCCTTGGCCATCGCCGCGGTGATCGTCACAGAAATCTTCTCGACCTGCTCCATCGACAGTCCTCCGACCAGCGGTGGGATAATATCCGACCGACGCCGATGCGACAATCTCCGGCGTCGCCGGTAAACTGTCCGATCTGCGGCGGGTAATCTCAGCCGAGCTTCGGCGCCCCGAGCAGATCCGCGAACGTCGCCGTCGTCTTGGCCATCTTCGCTTGCACCGCGGCCATCAGGTCTTCTGGGCGCAGCATGCCGCCGTTCCAGGTGGCGATGTAGTCGAGCCCGTCGGCGACGGTGTGGTCGCGCGCATAGGCAAGGTTGCGCTTGATGCCGGCGATCGCCAGAGGCGACTTTTCCGCAATCGACCGCGCCAGCGCGTCCGCCGCTTCCGTAAGGTGTTCCCGGTCGGCGTGGACGGCGGAAACGAGGCCGATCGCCTTCGCCTCGGCGGCGT
>CALFXR010000202.1 GCA_937958475.1 uncultured Mesorhizobium sp.
TCGTGGTCGTGGTCGTGGTCGTGGTCGTGCTGTGTCATGTCGGGAAACCTAGTTCTGGCCGGCCCGTATCGCAAGGCGTCAGCGTCAGGCGAGCATCGGCCACAGCGTCGCCGCGAGCAGCAGGCCCATGGCGATGTTGAACCATTTCAGCCGCACCGGATCGGACAGGAAGCCGCGCAGCGCCGTGCCGAATCCCGCCCAGGTCGACACGCTGGGCAGGTTGACCGCCGCAAACGCCACCGCCACCAGCGTCACCGAGAGGAACGGCGCTTGCGCATTCGTGTAGACGGCCATCGCCGTCACTGCCATCACCCAAGCCTTCGGGTTGACCCATTGGAAGGCGGCCGCCTGGAGGAAGGTCATCGGCCGCCCGCCCGGGTTCTCGCCCGCCTTGCCCAACGATCGCGACATGGCGATGCGCCAGGCGAGAGTGAGCAGATAGGCGCCGCCCGCGATCTTCAGCGCCAGGTGCAGCGACGGGAAGGCGGTCAGCACCGCGCCCAGGCCGAAGCCGACGCCGAGCAGCAGCGACAGGAAGCCGCCACCGATGCCCAGCATGTGCGGGATCGTGCGCACGAAGCCGAAGTTCACGCCCGAGGCGAGCAGCATGAGATTGTTCGGCCCCGGCGTGATCGAGGTGACGAAGGCAAAGGTGATCAGCGCCGTGAATGCTTCAACGGACATTGCAGGCCTCCCATATAGGTCAGTTTCATTGACCTAAATCGACGGACGCGTCGATGGCACAGGCCGGACGGCGGCTTGGCTCAGAAGCGCGTGGTGGAGCAATGGGCCGCAGCTCACCAGATCTTCCAAGGCGCTTCGCCGCTCTGCCAGAGCCGCTCGAGGTAGGCTTTGTCGTTGATGGTGCTGAGCGAGTGCCAGAAGCCCGAATGCTGGAACGCGTGCAACTGCCCGCTTCGCGCCAGTCTCCGCATCGGCTCCTCCTCGAGGACGGTCGCATCGTCCTTCAGAAACGGGAAGATCTGCGGCTCGAAGACGAAGAAGCCGCCATTCACCCACTCGCCGTCGCCGCGCGGCTTCTCCTCGAATTGCGTCACCATGCCGTCGGCGATCTTGAGCGCGCCGTATCGGCCGGGCGGTTGCACCGCGGTGACGGTCGCCCAGCGCCCGGAGC
This sequence comes from uncultured Mesorhizobium sp., assembly GCA_937958475.1. GTDB lineage: Bacteria > Pseudomonadota > Alphaproteobacteria > Rhizobiales > Rhizobiaceae > DUSC01. The sequence goes on from CALFXR010000202.1 coordinate 1,136, forward strand.
GGCCATGCGCCTCGACCAGAGCCTTGATGTCGATGTCGGCGAGGCCATCGCCATAGGCCAGGCAGAAGGGTTCCTCGCCGATATGCTTCCGCGCGCGCAGGAGCCGGCCCCCGGTCATCGTCTCCTCGCCGGTATCGGCGAGCGTGACCCGCCACGGCTCCGCGCGGCTCTCGTGTACCTCCATGCTGTTGGCACGGAGATCGAAGGTGACGTCGCTCGACCTCAGGAAGTAATCCGAGAAGAACCGCTTGATCACGTCGCCCTTGTATCCCAGGCAGACGACGAAATCGTTGATGCCGGCGGCGCCGTAGATCTTCATGATGTGCCAGAGGATGGGCCGGCCGCCGATTTCGACCATGGGTTTGGGTCGGATGACGGTTTCTTCCGATATCCGGCTGCCCAGGCCACCGGCGAGTATCACCGCTTTCATTGAAATCCCGCTTCCCCAGCCTCTTGCCGACAACGCTTCATGCGCCTCGTGAACGCGCCTGACACGTTCAGCCGAACATCCGTCTCAACCTGCCGACAATTCCCCGTCGCTCGGGTCCGGCGTCGCGCGCCTGCCGTGGAAACAGCGGCCCGCTCAGTCGCGCCAGCCCGGAATGCAGCGCTTCGAACTCCTCGCCGGCTGCCTGGTGCTGGAATCCGAAGCCGTGCTTCCGGTCATGCTCGCCGATGCTCGCGCCGATCTGGCGCTTGCGGGCGAGGAAGCGCGCGCTCCACGGGCTGAACGCGTACCACCAGATCGAGGCCTGCTCCGGCGCCACCTCGACCTGCCCGGGCAGGTGCGAGGCATGGCGGCCGGGCGTGTAGGCGCCGATCGGATAGCGATGGTAGACGCGGCCATGGGATCCGTATCTCGAAACGAATTTCTCGAAGGGCTTCGAGCGCAGATCCTGCTCCCAGATTCCAAAGTACTTCTGCTCGATGAGCGGGCGATCCGGCGCCGGCTCCCGCTCCGGGTCACGATCGACCATGATGGCGGCGGGTAGCCTGGCAGCGGTGCCGGCTTTCTCCTCGATCGCGCTTTCGAGCACGGCGAGGTCGGGCGCCACCAGGAACTCCGTGGTGTTGAGCACGATCTTCCAGGCGCCCGGAAAGCGCGCCTCGTGCTTCATGATCTCGAAATCGCGCAGGAGCGTCTCGAACGGCGTGTACTCCGGACGCACCACTTCCCATTCGGGCACCAGCTGGCGGCAGATGTCGGCCGAACCGTCGGTGGAATGGGAGTCGATCAGGACACCGTGATCGAACATCGCGCGGTGGTGCCGCAGCCACCACGGCAGCAGGTAGGCTTCATTGTAGAACTGGGAAAGGACGACTCTCAACGCGCTCCCCGGTTCATCGAGCGAAACGTTCTCATGCTCAGAACACCGTCAGTTCCGGAATCGCGGTGACGAACTTTCCGCCCCAGCGCCGTATCGCCTCGAGTTCTCGCGCGATCTCCTCCCTGAGGTTCCACGGCAGGATCAGGACATAGTCCGGCTTCATCTCCAGCATGGCCTCCGGCGAGACGACCGGGATGTGGCGCCCCGGCAGCCAGGTGTTCTGCTTGCGGGGATTGCGGTCGGCGATGGCGCGGACCAGGTCGGGGCCGAAGCCGCAATAGTTGACGAACGTCGTCCCCTTCCCGGCCGCGCCGTAGCCGCAGACCAGCTTGTTCTCCCGCGAAGCCCGTATCAGGAATTCGAGCGTGTCGTATTTGATCGAGGTCACGCGAGCCCTGAATGCGTCGTAGGTGGCGGACGACCTGAGGCCGGCCTCGTCTTCCTGCCGGATCATGGCCTCGACCGCCGGCGTCTCTTCGTGCGCTGCGACGTCATGGCAGGCGAACACCCGCAGCGATCCTCCATGGGTGGGAAGCGCCTCGACGTCGAACGCCCGCAGCCCGCACTGCCGAAGAGCCTGCCGCACGACAGCGAAAGAAAGATAGGAGGCGTGCTCGAGGCAGATCTGGTCGAACTGCGTCTCCACGATCGTCGGCAGCAGGTGCGGAAACTCGAACGTCGCGACGCCTTCCGGCTTCAGCAGCAGCCGCACTCCTGTCAGGAAGTCGACCGGGTCGGGCACATGGGCGAGCACGTTGTTCGCCGGAACGAGATCCGCCGCATGGCCCGATTCGACGAGCCGCCGGGCTGTCTCCGCGCCGAAGAAGGCGACATGCGTGGGTATCCCGCGCGCCACGGCGACCTCGGCGACATTCGCGGCCGGCTCGACGCCGAGCGCGGGAATACCGCGCTCGACGAAGAACTGCAGCAGGTATCCGTCGTTGCTGGCGATCTCGACCACCTTCTTGCCGGTATCGATGTCGAACCGGGCCATGGCCATGGCCGCATAGGCTTCGGCGTGTCGGAGCCAACTCTGCGACACCGACGAGAAGTATAGGTAATGGGAGAACAGGTCCGCTGGGCGCACGGCCGTCGGCGCCTGCACGAGGAAGCAGGCGTCGCAGATCCAGGCCCGAAGCGGGTAGAAGGTCTCCGCGTCGTTCAGTCCTTCGGCCGGGATGAAGGCGTTGGCCAGGGGAATCGGTCCGAGATCGACGACGGGGCGGACAAGGCGCGCTCCGCAGAGCCGGCAGCACGGTCCAGCGGCGCTCATCGGGTGATCCGTTCAAGATAGCGGTGGATCTGGTCCAGCGCGATACGCTCCGGCGCTTCTCCGTCCAGATGGCGGCGGTGCCATTCGGCGGTCCATTCGATGGCCGCCTCGAGGTTCAGCCGCCGTCGCCAGCCGAGGCGGGCGATGGCCTTCGTCGAATCGATGCGCAGGGCGGCCGCCTCGGGCATCGCGTCCTGCCTGGCCTGGCTGGTCGACATCGCCCTGCCCCAGGCGGCCCCGAAACGCTCGACGATGAAGGAAACGGGCCGGCAATCCTCGTCCGCCGGGCCGAGGTTCCATGCCTCGGCGAAGTCGGCGCCGTCCGCTCCGCACAAGCGCTCGGCCAGAAGAAGATAGCCGTGGAGCGGCTCCAGGACGTGCTGCCACGGACGGACGCCGTCGGGGTTGCGGATCGACACCGGCAATTCGTCCTGCGCCGCCCGCACCAGGTCGGGCATCAGCCGGTTCTCCGACCAGTCGCCGCCGCCGATGACGTTACCCGGGCGCACGCTGGCGATCCGGCAGGACGACGGATTGTCCGCGTTCATGAACGAGGCGCGATAGGCACCGATGGCGATTTCGGCGCAGGCCTTCGAGCTGCCGTAGGGATCGCTCCCGCCCAGCACCGCATCCTCGCCGAACGGCGCCGGGCTGCCCGGGTTCTTGTAGCACTTGTCGCTGGTCACCAGCACGGCGGCCTCGACCGTCCCGGAACGCCGGATGGCCTCCAGGAGATGAACCGTGCCCATGACGTTGGTCGCGAACGTCTCGACCGGGTCGCGATAGGAGCGCGGCAGCAGGGCCTGCGCCGCGAGGTGGATGACGATCGAGGGACCGGCCGCGCTCAGCGCCTCGGCGAGCGCGGCGGTATCGCGGACGTCGCCCAAGACGGATCGGACATTCGCCGGGTTCCGGTCATGCGGGAACAGGTTCGCGGGATTGTCGTCCGGCAGCGAGAAGCCCACCACCTCCGCGCCGAGTTCGGAAAGCCAGAGCGCAAGCCACGAACCCTGGAAACCAGTATGGCCGGTGACGAAGACCCGGCGGCCTTTCCAGAAGGTCCGGTCCGGCCCGGCCGCCGTCGCCTCGTTCCGCATCATGGCGTCATTTCGCCCGCGCGCAGGGTGACGGACGGGATGGAGCGGCTGCGCTGCGGCCTGGCAGGACGGAAGACATTCGCGAAAAAGGCCTTGCTCTCGTTGCCGGAGCGCGAACGGGCCACGGGAAGGCTGAACCGTCCGGGCGTCAGCCGAGCAGCGACAAGACCTGGATACTGGCGCGAACTGGATAAAATTGTATTGAACCTCGGTCGCGACCCGTGCGCGGAGGTCGTCTGCTCGACGCCGCCCGCCCCGCGGCGGCGGCGGAACGGCGGCGTGCGGCATCGGCCGGCGCGGCGACGGGTCAGGCTATGCGTTCAGCGGTTGACGCGGGACCATAGACTGCTCGGCCCTCAGCACGTCCAGCAACCGCCCCTGCGGCAAATCGACGTCACCGACACCGATCGGCTCGTCGATGCCGACCGGCCGGCGCAGCGTCGATCCCTCGCTCAGGCCGATCGGAAGCAGGCCGCGGCGAGCGGCGACCGGCGTCTCCTCTGCGACACCGTACAGATCGAAGCCGCCGATGCCGTCGAGCCTGGTTCCCGCGGGGAGATGACGTTTCGCCACGGCGACGACCTCGACCGCCGATAGCGACGGCCGCACCGTCGCCGCATGCGCCAGAGCCGCCTGGGCGATGGTGATCGGCACTTCGAAGTGGCACAGATGGAAAGGGCGGTAGAGGCAGTAGATCGGTCCGGCGCCGAGCTTGTAGTAGTCGAGGAACTCCCTCTGCGCGGGGTGCTCGCAGGTCGCCAGGACGAAGACGCCGGGTCCCGGATGGGCTCCCACGACGTAGTCGACGGCGCATCCGCCCTCCAGCAGCCTGTCGACGGGGAACGCCGAAACCGCCGTCTCGATCGGCGTTCCGGGAGCGACGACCGGTCCGAGCATGCCCGGGGCAAGAAGGCGGCTACCCGTCGCATTGGCGACGACCGCCTGCTCGAACGCGAGCTTGGTGCCATCGGCGAAGGACGTGGCCATGCGGACGTTCTGGTTCCACCTCGCCGCGAACGCGGCCTGGGTGTCCGGCGTGCGATAGCGGTCGAGCATTCCCTTGATGTTGCCGCAGAGCACAGGCTTCAGGCCGATCTGCCCGGCGAAGCGATAGAGGTCCATGATCGCCCCGGGCTGGTCGCCGTCGGCATTGGTGTAGACCACGCCGGCGGATTCCGCCCGCTTCTGCAGCGCCGGCCCGACCGTACCGTCGAGTTCGGCGTTCATCAGGACGACGTGCCTGCCGTTGTCGATCGCGTCCCCGACCACCCGCGCCGCGAATTCGAGACTCCCCGTCGCCTCGACGACGACGTCGACGAGGGGGCTCCGCGTGACCAGGAAGGGATCCTCGGTGACGGCGATCCGCATGGATCGGACCACGCCCTCGAAGGCGGCCGGCGTGTCGACGGCGATGCCGGCCAGTCCGGTCGCCAGTTGTGCCGCATCGTCTGCCCTGGCGATCGTTCGGTTGGCGATGGCGACCAGCCGCATGCCCCGCGTGAAGGCGGCGATCTGCAGCGCAATTCCCTTCCCCATCGCCCCAGCCCCGATCAGGCCGACGCGGATCGGCGTTCCCGCGGCCTCGCGGGCGGCGAGGGCATCCTGGAGCCATGGTGACATCGACACGCTTGCTCGCCTCGGTACGGGTTGCGGCTGCGACCATCCGGACCGGGTCAGGCGCCCGCCGCCAGGGACGACAGGCCAGACGCCGCTCTGTTCCGTTACTCTGGCAGCAACGGCCTTGGAGCGGTCCGGGCTCTCACATCCCCTGCGGGCCGCGGTTCATGGCGGCGACGCCGGTGCGGCAGATCTCCACCAGCCCGAGCGGCTTCATGATGGCGATGAACTGGTCGATCTTGGAGCCCTTGCCGGTGATCTCGAAGATGAAGTGCTCGGTGTTGGCGTCGATCACCTTGGCGCGGAACGCGTCGGCCAGCCGCAGCGCCTCGACCCGGTCGTCGCCCTTGCCGGTGACCTTGACCAGCGCCAGTTCGCGCTCGATCGGCGCGCCGACGCCGTTCTCGTCGCCGACCACCGTCAGGTCGATCACCCGGTGCACCGGCACGATGCGTTCGAGCTGGTGCTTGATCTGCTCGAGCACGTGCGGCGTGCCGCGCGTCACGATGGTGATGCGCGACAGGTGCTTCTCGTGCTCGGTCTCCGAGACGGTCAGGCTCTCGATGTTGTAGCCGCGCCCGGAGAACAGGCCGATGACGCGGGCGAGCACGCCCGGCTCGTTGTCGACCAGCACCGAGAGCGTGTGCTTCTCGGGCTTTTCGGTCTCCTTGGCGATGAAGTAGGCGGAACCGGTGGGCTGGAGCTGGGCGTTCATGGGTGTACCCGTTTGTTTGTACTGCGAACGTTAGGACGGCCGGATGACCGGGAAGCGAAGTTTGTGCCGCTTTGCTCGGCGCAGAAACGACTTGTCGAATGTCAGAAAGCCGTCGCATTCAGGAGACGTGAAAAGATGCAGTGCGTCGGCGAAATCGAAACCTCTGGAGTAGGCTTCCAACGCTTCTGCCACAGCGTCGAACCGGTCCACCTCCACGTTCTCCATTCCCAATAGCCATGCGAGGAGGTCCGATATCGTCGAACGCGACGCGCCATAACTGCTTTCCATCACCCATACCGCCTCGAGGATCACGGTGGCGGGGACGAACACGTTCCCTGTCGCCATGACGTTGATTGCCAGGCGGCACTCCGCCGTTCCTTCATCCACGAAAGTCCGGACGAGGATGTTGGTATCAACCGCTCTTCGCATTCCAATGCCGTTTGGCCTCTTCCAGTACGGCCTTGTTCATGTCGTCTATCGATACGGAGGGACCCGTGTGCTTCATGCGGTGCTTCTCGAATTCGGTCCAGCTTATGCTCGGAAAGCGAGGATCCGACTTCCTGGCCGGGCGAATGATTACATCGTCGCCTTTGTCTATGAACTCGAGCTCGGTCCCGGCGCCCCAGCCATGCGCGTCCCTCACCGCCTTCGGCAGCACCAGTTGGCCCTTGCTCGATATCTTGGCTCTCGCGTTCATCGTCAACCTTCAAGTAAGACGCCGTAAGACATATGCGCCTTACCGCGTCTTACTTCAACTCACACCAGTTCCCTGCCCTTGGCGTCGATGGCGTTGGCGACGACCTCGTCGGTGGCCTCGTCGGGAAGCAGCATCTCGTTATGCGCCTTGCCCGACGGGATCATCGGGAAGCAGTTGGCGAGGTTGGCCACCCGGCAGTCGAACAGCACCGGCTTCTTCACGTCGATCATCTCCTGGATCGCCGCATCGAGGTCGCCCGGCTTCTCGCAGCGGATGCCGTGCGCGCCGAAGGCCTGCGCCATCAGCACGAAGTCCGGCATCGCCTCGGTGTAGGAATGCGACAGCCGGTTTCCGTGCAGCAGCTGCTGCCACTGGCGCACCATGCCCATGTACTGGTTGTTGAGGATGAAGATCTTGATCGGCGCCTCGTACTGCACCGCCGTCGACATTTCCTGCATGGTCATCTGCACGGACGCGTCGCCGGCGATGTCGATCACCAGCGCGCCGGGATGGGCGATCTGCACGCCGAGTGCTGCCGGCAGCCCGTAGCCCATCGTGCCCAGCCCGCCCGAGGTCATCCAGCGGTTCGGCTTCTCGAAGCCGTAGTGCTGGGCCGCCCACATCTGGTGCTGGCCGACCTCGGTGGCGATGTAGGTGTCGCGGTTCTTGGTCAGCTCGTAGAGGCGCTGGATGGCGTATTGCGGCATGATGACGTCGTCGTTCATGCGGTAGGCGAGCGAGTCGCGCGCCCGCCAGCGGGCGATCTGCTCCCACCACGGATAGAGCGCCTTCTTGTCGGTCTTGGCGGTCGCCCGCCACAGCCGCACCATGTCCTCCAGCACGCGGCCGACGTCGCCCTGGATGGGGATGTCGACGCGCACGTTCTTGTTCAGCGACGAGGGATCGATGTCGATGTGGATCTTCTTCGAGTGCGGCGAGAACGCGTTCAGCCGGCCGGTGATGCGGTCGTCGAAGCGCGCGCCGAGGCACACCATCACGTCGCAGTCGTGCATGGCCATGTTGGCTTCGTAGGTGCCGTGCATGCCGAGCATGCCGAGCCAGTTCTTGCCCGAGGCCGGATAGGCGCCGAGCCCCATCAGCGTCGAGGTGATCGGGAAGCCGGTCAGGTCGACCAGTTCGCGCAGCAGATGGCTGGCCTCCGGCCCCGCATTGACGACGCCGCCGCCCGAATAGATGACCGGGCGCTTGGCCTCGGCCATCAGCGCCACCGCCGCCTTGATCTTGTCGAGGTCGCCCTGGACCTTCGGCTGGTAGGAGGTGCGCGGCGCCGTCTGCGGCGGCGTGTACATGCCCTTGGCGAACTGCACGTCCTTCGGGATGTCGACGACCACGGGGCCCGGGCGCCCGGTCGTGGCGATGAGGAACGCCTCGTGCAGGATGCCGGCGAGCTCGTTGACGTCCTTCACCAGCCAGTTGTGCTTCGTGCAGGGACGCGTGATGCCGACCGTGTCGCACTCCTGGAACGCGTCCGAGCCGATCAGCGAGGTCGGCACCTGGCCGGTGATGCAGACCAGCGGGATCGAATCCATCAGCGCGTCCTGCAGCGGCGTCACCGCGTTGGTCGCGCCCGGGCCGGAGGTGACCAGCATGACGCCCGCCTTACCGGTCGAGCGCGCATAGCCTTCGGCCGCATGGCCGGCGCCCTGCTCGTGGCGAACGAGGATGTGCTGCACGTCGTCCTGCTGGAATAGCTCGTCATAGATCGGCAGGACGGCACCGCCGGGGTAGCCGAAGATGTGCTGGACGCCGTTGTCCTTCAGCGCCTGAACCACCATCTCCGCGCCGCTCATCTCGCGCCGGCCGCCGCTGCTCTGTGCCTTGCTCATTGCTCTGTCCCGTCTGATCGGCGCTCTTTCGCCGGTGCCTGCTCGTTTAGTCGTGTCTCGGGCAATAAAAAAGGCCCCCGAGGGAGCCTGCGTTCAGCGCATGGGTGGATTTCGCCCGGCGGTCACACCGCCTTGCCCACGCGCCTTCCTACTACGAGAATGAGGATCTTGATCATCGGCGCGGACGTTAAGGGCGGATCGGCCGACAAGTCAACCGCTTTCTGCGGTGCCGCGTTGTCGCATTGCCGGCCGTCTCGCCTGCCGCGGCGCAGCTCGGCCTTGATCGCCGCGACCCGCCCGGCGCCGCCGGCCCGCAGCTCGAGTCCCCGCTCCAGCAGTTCGAGCGTGATTTCTCCGCAGGCGGCGCCGCTCGTCCGTCCATCCCCGCCTTCAACGCATCGAAGCGCACCGATCGCGACAATCTTCGCGATCTCCTTCACCTCCCTTCAACCATCCCCCCACACCCGACCTTAACGCCGGCCCGCTAGGGTTGCCGTGCATTGGGGAATCCGGGACGAAGTGCTGATGTTTGTGGACCGCGGCGACAAGAGCGGAGAGACCACGTCGCAGGAACGACGCGACGCCGCGCAGAACGACAAGCGCATTCTCGGCCATGTCGTTCGCTGCGACGGCGCGCGCGCCACGATTGCCGCCTTCGCCGACGGCGCCGACGGCGAGGTCACCGGCCTGTGGACCGTCGGCCGCCTGATCTCCATCAATCTCGGCCACACCCGCACCGTCGGTCTGGTCTACGAGATCGGCAAGTCCGACCGTTACTGGCACCACGACGCGCAGAACCCGATCGAGGTCAGCGTCGAGCTGATCGGCGAGGTCCGCGACGGACCCGACGGACCGACCTTCGACCGCGGCATTACCGCCTATCCGCACATCGGCGCCATATCGCACCGCATCCGCTCCCGCGATCTCGGCGCCATCTACGATCTCGCCGGCCGCAAGGCGATCAACATCGGCAAGCTGTCGCAGGACGAATCGATCGACGCCTGCATCGCCATCGACGACACGCTGAACCGCCACTTCGCCGTCGTCGGCACCACCGGCGTCGGCAAGTCGACCGCCGTCTCGCTGCTCGTGCGCAAGGCGCTCGCCGCGCGGCCGAACCTCAGGGTGCTCATCCTCGATCCGCACAACGAGTTCGCCTCCTCGCTGCCCGACGTCTCGATCCGCATCGACACGACGACGCTCGAACTCCCCTTCTGGATGTTCCGGCTCGAGGAGTTCGCCGAGGTGGTCTACCGCGGCCGCGAGACGGTCGCCGAGGAGATCGACATCCTGCGCGACCTCATCCCCGCGGCGAAGCACCAGTACCGCAACCCCGGCGCCGGCCTCTACGTGCGCCGCGGCGGCGACACGCTGACCGCCGACACGCCGGTGCCCTACCGCATGGCGGACCTGCTCAAGCTGATCGACGAACGCATGGGCCTGCTCGAAAGCAAGAACGACCGGCCGACCTACCGCGCGCTCAGGATCCGCCTCGAGGCGGCGCTCAGCGATCCACGCTACCGCTTCATGTTCCATTCCCGGCTGATCGAGGACACGATCCACGAGACGGTCGGCAAGATCTTCCGCCTCCCGATCGACGGGCGACCGGTCACCTGCTTCGAGATGGCGGGCCTGCCGTCGGAAGTGGTCAACTCGGTCTGCTCGGTGCTCGCGCGGCTCGCCTTCGACCTGGCCCTGTGGAGCGAGGGCAAGCTGAAGCTGCTCGTGCTCTGCGAGGAGGCGCACCGCTACATGCCCGCCGACCAGCGCCTCGGCTTCGCCCCGACCCGGCACGCTCTGTCGCGCATCGCCAAGGAGGGCCGCAAGTACGGCTGCTTCCTCGGCGTCGTCACCCAGCGCCCGGGCGAACTCGACCCGACCATCCTGTCGCAGTGCTCCACCGTCTTCGCCATGCGCCTCGCCAACGAGCACGACCAGGCGATCATCCGCTCGGCGATCGCCGATTCCTCGGCCTCGACCCTGTCGTTCCTGTCGTCGATGGGCCAGCGCGAGGCCATCGCCTTCGGTGAGGGCGTCGCCACGACCATGCGCATGAAGTTCGAGAAGATCGACAGCGCGCTGCTGCCGGGCGCCAAGACCAAACGCGCCGCCGTCGACGAGGGTGCCGGGGACGAGGTCGACCTGATCGAGATCGTCGAGCGCCTGCGCAACGTGCAGAGGGCGCCGCAGTCCGTCGCCGCGACGCTGGGCGAGGCGGTCAGCCCGGTCCGCCAGGCCGGCGAGGCGGAGTTCCGCCGCCCGCCGGCGCCGCGCTTCGACGACGCCTCCGACTATCCGCCGTCCTCGGCGCGTCCCGGTTCGTTCGGCATCCGCCTGCAGCGCGACTGATCCCCGGTGATCCCTGGCGGTCGGCCATCGCCTTCCGCAACCGGACCGTCTCCACGATCTCTCCACGACCTCCGGCCGGGACGGCCCCGCGCGGCACGGCGCCTCCGTGGGCAGACCACTTTCGGGAAATCCGGCGAAACGCGGCGAGGCTCCCGGGGAGCGGCGCGGCTTACGCGCAGACGCGGTTGCGGCCGAGCCGCTTGGCCTCGTAGAGCATCCGGTCGGCACGGCGGAAGAAGTCCTCCGCCGTCTCCTTCCCGTCCCACACCGCCAGGCCGACGCTCGCGGTCACCCTCAGGCGGACGTTGCCCGCCATCACCGGCATCGTCGCGATCGCCCGGCGGATCCGCTCGGCGAGCTTGACCAGGCGGTCGTTGTCGAGGTTCGGCGCGACCACGGCGAACTCCTCGCCGCCGAGCCGCGCCACGACGTCGTGGTAGCGCGTCAGCGCCTTCAGGCATTCCGCGACCGCGCGCAGCACGTCGTCGCCGATGTCGTGGCCGTGGCTGTCGTTGACCTGCTTGAAATGATCGAGGTCGAGGATCATCAGCCCGACCGGCTTGTCGATGCGCCGGAATTCCTCGAGGTATTCCTTCAGCGCATCGTCGAAGTAGCGCCGGTTCTGCATGCCGGTGAGACCGTCGGTCAGCGCCGCCTGCTCCAGCGTCTGCGAGCGGGCGCTGAGCGAAACGGTCATGGCGCGCAGCTTGCCCTCTTCCTTCGTCTGCTGCCGGATCATCGGGTAGATGAAGAAGATGGCGAAGAACAGGGCGATGCCGAGGAGCAGTCCGGCCGACAGGAGCAGCTTGCCGATGTCGCGGATCTGGGCGACCCGCTCGGCCGCGGTCAGCGCCTCGGCCGCGGGCACCAGAAGCGCGAAGGTCTGGTAAACGAGTGCACCCGCCGCGAGGAGAACGGCAATAATAACGAACAGCGCCGTTTCCGATTTGTGGAAGCGCATTTCCGACCCGCTGGTGACACCACCGCCGTTATCGCACCCAACCGCCTTACGCTTGGTTAATTCCAGACAACCTGCGCGGGAAAGTGACGCTAAGGTAAGTAGCGGTTCGCGGGGGGCGGCATGACCGCTCAGAACGGACGTTCGCCGGACCGGATGCGCCGCCATTCGGGGCCGAATTGGTTGCGGAACCAGGTCGACTGCCGCTTCGAATATTGCCTCGTCGCCGCCTTGGCGCGGGTGATCGCCTCGGCGAGGCCGATACGCCCGGCGAGCGCCGCCTCGAGTTCGCGCAGCCCGATCGCCTTCGTCGCCGGCAGCGACGCATCGAGGCCGAGCGCGGCGAAGGCGCGCACCTCGTCGAGGGCGCCCTTCTCCACCATTCGGTCGAAGCGCTGCTCGATCCGCCCGACCAGTTCGGCGCGGTCGGGCTCGACGACGAAGAACCGCGCCGTGGCGCGGTCGACGAGCGGCCGGCCCTTCTGCGCCTGCCAGGCCCGGATGGAGCGCCCCGACGCGTCGACGACCTCCAGCGCGCGCACGATTCTCTGGCCGTCCGTCGGCTTCAGCGCTGCCGCCGTTTCCGCGTCCCGTTGCGCCAGCAGCGCGTGAAGCGGCTCCGGGCCGACTTCGGCGAGCCGGCCCCGCCACCGGTCGCGGATCTCCGTGGGAACTGCGGGCATTTCGGGAAGGCCCTCGGCCAGCGCGCGGAAATAGAGGCCGGTGCCGCCGGTGAAGATCGCCGGCCCGCCGGTCAGGTCCGCGGCAATGTTCTCGACGTCGCGCAGCCAGGCTCCGGTCGAATAGGCGATGCCCGGATCGACGTGCCCGTAGAGCCGGTGCGGCGCGCGTGCGAGATCCTCGCCGCGGGGCCGCGCCGTCAGGACGTCCAGGACCGCGTAGACCTGCATGCTGTCGGCGTTGACGATCGTTCCGCCCAGCCGTTCCGCCAGTTCCAGCGCCAGCGCCGACTTGCCGCTCGCGGTCGGCCCCGCTATCAGGATCGCGTTCTTCACCGGGCCTCCGGCCTCTCCCGCTGCGGATTGATCCATGTCCTTCGTCGCCACGCTGATTTCCCGTCCGGATCGCCGCGCCCTCTCCGAGGATATTGCGAATAGGGCCGCGCAAGCGGTCGGCGCAAGCGCAATCGACTGGCTCGACGAGGCGGTCGCCTGCGACCTCGCCCTGCCGGACGCGCTGCCGCCGGAAGACGCCGACGCAAGCCTGCGCGATCTCCTCGCGCTCGTTCCCGTCGACATCGTCGTCCAGGACATCGCCCGGCGGCGCAAGAAGCTGCTGATCGCCGACATGGATTCGACCATGATCGACCAGGAGTGCATCGACGAACTGGCCGACGAGATCGGCATCAAGGAGCACGTCGCGGCCATCACGGCGCGCTCGATGAACGGCGAGATCGCCTTCGAGCCGGCACTGCGCGAGCGCGTCGCCCTGCTCAGGGGCCTGCCCGTCTCGGTCATAGGCGAGATCATCGCCAAGCGCATCACGCTCGCTTCGGGCGGGCGCGAACTGGTCGCCACGATGCGCGCCGCCGGCGCCTGGACAGCCCTCGTCTCGGGCGGTTTCGACGCTTTCACCGGCCCCATCGCGGCCCGCCTCGGCTTTCACGAGAACCACGCCAACCGGCTCGTCGAGGCGGACGGCAGGCTCGCCGGGCTGGTCGTCGAGCCGATCCTCGGGCGCGCCGCGAAGGCCCGCTCGCTGGAATCGATCAGCATCCGGCTGGGCATCACGCCGGACGACGCGATCGCCGTCGGCGACGGCGCCAACGACCTCGACATGCTGGCTCTGGCCGGCACGGGAGTTGCCCTGCACGCTAAACCTGCGGTTGCAGCCGCCGCTCGCGTCAGGATTGATCACGGCGACCTGACGGCGCTGCTCTATCTCCAGGGATTCCGGCGCCGCGACTTCGTCTCGTGACGCCCGTCCGCACCGAGCGCCTGATCCTGCGCAACTGGGAGGAGCGCGACCGGCCTCTGTTCCACAGGCTCAATGCCGACGACACCGTGATGGAATTCTACGACTTTCGGCGCAGCCGCGCGGAATCGGACGCGGTGATGGACCTGTTCCGGACCGGAATTGCCGAGCACGGCTACGGCCTCTGCGCGGTCGAGATCGCCGCGACCGGCGAAACGGTCGGCTATGTCGGCATCGATCAGGTGGAGATCCCGCCCCGTCTCCCGGCCGGTACGACCGAGATCGGCTGGCGCCTCGTGCCGGAATACTGGGGCAATGGCTACGTCACCGAAGCCGCGCGCGCCTGGCTGGCCGTGGCCTTCGAGCGGCTCGCCGTCGAGGCGGTCGTGTCCTTCGCCGTGTGGAACAACCGCCGTTCGACGGCGGTGATGGAGCGGCTCGGCATGCGCCGCGACCTGGGCGCCGACTTCGACCATCCGCGCGTCTTCGAGCCGTCGCTGCGCCGCCACGTGCTCTACCGGCTGACGCGCCGCGACTGGCAGGCGGCGAACGGCGCCGCCTGAGCCTTCGGGCGCGACCCGCTCAATCCATGCGGATCGTCACGAAGCGCAGCTCGCCGGACTTCGAGGCGAGCATCAGCAGGGCGTTCTTGCGTCCCTGCTCCTTCAGCGCGTTGATCCGGTCGAGCACCTGCTGCGGCGACGAGACCGATTCCTGTGCGATTTCGGTGATCACCTCGCCGGCGACGATGCCGCGCTCGGCGGCTGCGGAACCTTCCGCGACCTCGGTGACGACGACGCCGGAGACGTCGGCCGAGATGCCGTACTTTGCGCGTGCTTCATCGTCGAGCGCCGCCACGGTCATGCCCAGCACAGCGGCGGTGGCGACCGGCGCGCCTTCGTCCGGCTGCTTGCCCTCGCCCTCCGCCAGCTTCTCGCCGTCCTCGAGGCGGCCGAGCGTCACCTTGACGGTCTGCTCGACGCCCTTGCGGATGATGACGACGTCGACCGCCTTGCCGACCGGGCTCTCGGCGACGACGCGCGGCAGGTCGCGCATGTCGCGGATGTCCTTGCCGTCGAAGCGGATGATGACATCGCCGGGCAGGATCGAGCCGTCGTCGACGGGTCCGCCCTTGATCACGCCGGCCACCAGCGCGCCCTTCGCCTCCGCCATGCCGAGGCTCTCGGCGATCTCGGGCGTGACGGGCTGGATGCGCACGCCGAGCCAGCCGCGCCGCGTCTCGCCGAACTGGCGCAACTGGTCGACGACGCTGACCGCGAGCTTCGCCGGAATCGAGAAGCCGATGCCGATCGAACCGCCCGACGGCGAGATGATCGCCGTGTTGATGCCGATGACCTCGCCGTCCATGTTGAACAGCGGCCCGCCCGAATTGCCGCGGTTGATGGCGGCGTCGGTCTGGATGAAGTCGTCATAGGGCCCGGCATTGATGTCGCGGTTGCGCGCCGAGACGATGCCCAGCGTGACGGACCCGCCGAGCCCGAACGGATTGCCGATCGCCATCACCCAGTCGCCGATGCGGATCCGGTCGGAATCGCCGAACTTCACCGCCTTCAGCGCCTTCTTCGTCGGATCGACCTTGAGCACGGCGATGTCGGTCTTGGTGTCCTTGCCGACCAGTTCGGCCTTCAGCTTGGAACCGTCGGCGAAGTTGATCTCGATCTCGTCGGCGTCGGCGATGACGTGGTTGTTGGTGACGATGATGCCCTTCTCGGCGTCGACGACGAAGCCGGACCCGAGCGACTGGACCTTCTGCTGGCCGCCGCCCTGCCCCTCGCCCTCGCGGTCCTTGAAGAAATCGTCGAAGAAATCCTGGAAGGGCGAGCCTTCGGGAAGTTCGGGCATCGGCACGGCGCCAGGTCCTTCCGTGCCCTTGACGCGCTGCGAGGTCGAGATGTTGACCACCGCGTCGAGCAGGCCCTCGGCGAGGTCGGCGACGGAATCCGGTCCCTTGGCGAAGGCCGGCGGCACGAACGACGCGGTCACCCCGAGAAGGAGTGCCGCGCTCGCGGCCAGGAAGGCCCTGCGCAAGGCAGGCACGAGGGACGGACGGTGCATTGGTTGCCTCCCGGCGGTTCGGATTGCGCGCGCCTCGACCCGGTTCGCAGCGCTACGCCATGTTGGAAAGAAATACGGCGCGTTTGCGGTCGTGGCCATGGCGAGGCAATAAAACCTCCGTGACGCCGCCGCAAGCGGATCATGGCGCCCCGCGCCGTGGCATCGTCGGCGCGCGCGGCAGGCCCTTGGGCGCCTCAGCCTCGAACCAGCCAGACCACGCCGACGCCGGCCGCGACGGCAACGAGGCCGCCGATCCTGAGGACGCTCTCCGGCGTCGACAGGACCTCCGCCGCGAGTTTCCGGGCAAGCCCCGGAAACCCCGAATAGACGATGCCCTCGATCACGAGCACGAGCCCGATCGCGGCGACGAAGTCGATCACGCGGGAGCCGCCGCCTACTGGCTGGCGCCGCCGGCGGCGGCGCCGCCTTCGCCCGCCGGAGCCGGAGCCGCCGGCTGCGGGGCCGCCGCCGCTGGCGCGGACGGCCGCTGCGTGGCGGTGCGGAAGTAGCGCAGGAAGTCCGAATCCGGCGACAGGACCATGGTCGTGTCGTTCGGCCCGAGCGCCTGCACATAGGCGTTCATCGAGCGGTAGAACTCGAAGAACTCGGGATCGCGCTGGAAGGCGCCGGCGAAGATCGAGTTGCGCTCGCCTTCGCCCTCGCCGCGCAGGATCTCCGATTCCTTGCGCGCCGCCGCCACCGTCTCGACGACCTCGCGGTCGGCGCGGGCGCGGATGCGCTGCGCCGCCTCGCGGCCGCGGGCGCGCAGCCTTTCGGCCTCCGCCAGTCGCTCGGCCTTCATGCGCTCGAAGGTCTGCTGCGAGACTTCGGCGGTGAGGTCGGTCCGGCGGATGCGCACGTCCTGGATCTCCAGGCCGAGCGAGGTGGCGTCGGGCCGCAGCTGGTCACGAACCTCGCGCATCATCGACGTCCGTTCTTCCGACAGTGCCGCCTCGAAGCCGCGCAGGCCGTAGACCCGGCGCAGCGCCGCGTCGAGACGGGTCCTGAGCCGCTGCTCGGCGAGTTGCACCTGGCCGGACACGGCCGAGCGGAAGCGCCGCGCATCGGAGATGCGGTAGGCGACGAACGCGTCGACCTCGTAGAACTTGCCGCCCGAGACCTGGACGCGGATATCGTCGAGGTCGAAGCGCAGGATGCGGTCCTCGACGAGTTGTACGTTGTCAGCCTCGAAGAAGGGGAACGGCGCCTTGAAGTAGACGCCGGGTTCGGTCTTGACGTCGACGATCTCGCCGAAGCGCAGCACGATCGCCTGCTGGCGTTCGTTGACGACGAACAGCGACGAATAGACGAGGAAGAGGATGACGGCGACGACGATGCCGATGAAGGGAAGACGGTTCGCCATCACTGGTTGCCTCCGGTCGTGCGCTTCTGCAGTTCGGGCAGGGGCAGGTAGGGAATGACGCCCTGGCCACCGCCCTGCTCGACGATCACCTTGTTCGCGCCCTTCAGTACCTGCTCCATGGTTTCGATGAACAGGCGCTCGCGGGTGACGCCCGGCGCCTTGGCATACTGGTCGTAGACCGAGATGAAGCGCTGCGCCTCGCCTTCCGCCTCGAGCACGATGCGGTTCTTGTAGGCAGCCGCCTCTTCGAGGATCTGCGCCGCCTCGCCGCGGGCCTGGCCGAGCTTCTGGTTCGAGTACTGGTTGCTCTCCTCGACGAAGCGGTCTTCGTCCTGCTCGGCGCGCTGTACCTCGTCGAACGCGTCGGCGACTTCGCGCGGCGGCGCCGCGTCCTCGATCGAGATGGCGTTCACCGCCAGCCCGGATTTATAGTCGTTGAGCGTCTGCTGGATGATCGTGCGCACGTCCTCGGCGATGCCTTGGCGGTCATCGCGGAAGATGTCCTGTGCCGGCCGGCGGCCGACGATTTCGCGCATGGCGCTCTCGCCGATCTGGCGCAGCATGCCGTCCGGGTCGGAGACGTTGAACAGAAACGCCTTCGGATCCTCGACCTGGTAGGCGATCGAGAACTTGACGTCGACGATGTTCTGGTCGCCCGACAGCATCAGTCCCGAACTGCCGCGATCGCGCTGGGCGCTGCCGATGTCGAGCAGCTTTTCGGCGATGTTGGCGCGCTCGACGGTCTCGAGCGGCCACAGGTGGAAGTGCAGGCCGGGCTCGGACAGCTCTTCCTTCGGCTTGCCGAAGCGCAGTTCGACGGCCACTTCGTCCGGCTGGACGGTGTAGACCGCCTGGAACAGCCACAGCGCGCCGAGGCCGAGCACCACGAGTACGCCGATGACCGGGCTGAAGCCGCCGCCGCCGGGCAGCGCCCGCTTCAGCCGGTCCTGGCCGCGGCGGATGATGTCCTCGAGATCGGGGGGCGTGCCTTGCGGCCCGGTGTTGCGGGGGCCCTGCCCCCATGGTCCGCCGCCGTTGCCGCCGCCGCCGCCCCATGGGCCGCCGCCGCCACCGCCGCTCTGATTGTTCCAGGGCATGAATGTCCTTTCGGTCTTTTCGTTCCGGCGCGGCGGCCTCGGCCGGTCCGCACCTCTCCCATGGCTCTTCTATAGGTATGCCCCGCTGCGCTTTCAACGCGTGACGGTAGCGAAACTCTCCCGGCGACGCCGCGCGCGGGCCGGCAATTCATACAATCTCATGCACGCTTTGTCGGCGTTCGTAAACCGCATAGCGTGTCGCATGGCTGTCGCGCTCGCCGGCGGGGACGTCCTCGCTGCCGACCAGCCGCCATGTGGCCGGATCGATCTCGGGAAAGCGCGCGTCGCCGTCGACATCGGCGAGCACGTGGGTGACGTGCAGGCGATCGGCGATCGGCAGCGCCTGCCGGTAGATCTCGCCGCCGCCGACCACGCAGATCTCGTCGGCGCCGGCCATGCAGCGCCCGCGCACGCGCGCCAGCGTCAGCGCGTCCTCCAGCGAGCCGGCCGTCTCGACGCCCTCGGCGCGAAAGCCCCTGTCGCGCGTGACGACGATGTTCAGCCGCCCCGGCAGCGCCTTGCCGATGCTCTCGAAGGTCTTGCGGCCCATGACGATCGGCTTGCCCATCGTGCCCGCCTTGAAGCGCTTCAGATCGCTGGACAGCCGCCACGGCAGCCCGTTGTCGCGGCCGATCACGCCGTTTGCGGCGACCGCGACATGGATGGCGACATGCATCAGTCGGCTCCGCCCGCCGGGGCGTTCGGGAACGGCAGCTTCTGCCGCGCCGGCGGCGCGCCGAGATCGGCGGCGCGGCTCGTCGTCTCCGCGTTCCAGTCGAAATTGGCGAGCAGCAGCACCTCGACGTTCTTCGCCGGATAAAAGTCGTCGGCCGTCATCTCGAAGGTGGTCGGCCCGACCTTCTTCACGTTGTCGCCGCAGAACGAGACGAGGTTCCGCGTGTCGCCCTTGTCGATGGTCAGCCTGAACTTGCCGATCGTGCCGCTCGCCCAGTTGCCGCCGGTGGTCAGGATGTAGGAGATGCGGTTCTCGTAGAGCGGCGGATAGCCCTCCGGGTTCTGCCTCGCCGCCTTGACGACGGCGTTCTCGAAGGCCTTGTCCATGCAGTACTTGGCCTTGTAGTCGCCGTAGGTGTCGCCGCCGAACTGCCCGTCGTAGAAGAAGGTCAGGCCGGCCGTCGCGCCGAGGCTCGGCTTGTAGCGGTGCGCCACCTTCACCGGCTTCCCCGCCGGGAAGGTCATGCGCCACCAGTAGGTCGTCTTCAGCTTCCAGAAGGGCGAGCGCACGCGCTGCCAGCCCTCGCCCGCGTCATACTCGTCGACGACGATGAGGCCGCGCGAGATCCAGTCGTCGGCGACCTTCTGCGGCAGCTTCGCCAGCGCCTCGAACACGGCGTCGCCGAACGGATAGAGCGGCACGCCGTGCTTCTCCAGTTCCGCGGTGACGTCGAGGTCGACGGCGAACGCCTTGTGCTCGAGCTGCGACTGCCGCGGCTTGCCGTCGACGGTCACGGTGAAGCCGAGGAAGTTCTCCGACCCGTCCACGGGAATCGCCGGCGTCCAGTAGGGATTGCCCTCGATGTCGGGCATCGGGAAGGCGACGATCGTGTCGACGTCCTTTTCCGACATGTTGCGGAAGACGTAGTCGACGGCGACCTTGCTCGGCGAGATGAACAGGTCTTCCTTCTCCATGGCGATGACGTCGCTGCGCGACAGCACCAGGCCGCCCGTTCCCAGTTCGGCGACCGAATCGTTGGCGAGCGCCGGCAGCGGGGCGCTGGCGAGGCAGGCGAGCATCAGGCGGCGGATCATGGTGTCTCCTCTTTGTCCCGGTCTCTGTCCCGGGCGGGGCGCGCGCGGCGGGAAAACGCACTATGGCGCGACCATTGCGGCGGGATTCGTACGCTTCCCTAGACCGCGATCGGCGCCCGGATGGTCGCGTCGGCGACGTAGTCCTCCAGCCGGAAATCCTCGTAGCGGAAGCCGAACATGTCCGTCACCGCCGGGTTGATCCGCATCGTCGGCAGCGCCCGCGGCGTCCGCGAAAGCTGCTCGCGCGCCTGCTCGAAATGGTTGGCGTAGAGATGCGCGTCGCCGAGCGTGTGGACGAATTCGCCCGGCCTCAGCCCGCTCACCTGCGCCACCATCAGCGTCAGCAGCGCGTAGGAGGCGATGTTGAACGGCACGCCGAGGAAGATGTCGGCCGAGCGCTGGTAGAGCTGGCACGACAGCCGCCCCTCCGAGACGTAGAACTGGAACAGGCAGTGGCACGGCGGCAGCGCCATCTCGTCGACCTCCGCCGGGTTCCACGCCGAGACGATGAGGCGCCGCGAGTTCGGCGTCGTGCGGATCAGCTTCAGCACGTTGGCGATCTGGTCGATCGTCCCGCCCCGCCCGTCCGGCCACGACCGCCACTGCGCCCCGTAGACCGGGCCGAGATCGCCGTTGTCGTCCGCCCACTCGTCCCAGATGCTGACGCCGTGCGCGTGCAGGTAGCCGATGTTGGTGTCGCCCTTCAGGAACCAGAGCAGCTCGTGGATGATCGACTTCAGATGCAGCTTCTTCGTCGTCGTCACCGGAAAGCCGTCGGCGAGGTCGAAGCGCATCTGGTAGCCGAACACCGACCGCGTCCCCGTCCCCGTCCGGTCGCCCCGGTCGACGCCGCGGTCGAGCACGTGCTGGAGAAGATCGAGATACTGGCGCATGTTTTTCTAGCGACTCCGCTGCGGCGAGAGCATAGCCGACCCGGGCGCGGCCGACAAAGCCCGGCGCAGGCTTTCCCCGGGAGATCGCGGGGGGGGCGATGCGTGGGGGCGTACTACCCGACGCGGCGAGGTGGCTTCTGGGCGTCCTGCCAGTGACCGCCGAGTTGGAAGCTGAACCCCAAATCGCCTCTTTACGATAAAAGCAATGTTGCCTGCTGCCGGGGGAAGCCGCGGCCTCCCCGTGGACCCCACCGCAGGTTCAAACTCGTGTCATCTGCACCGAAAGTACTGCCGTGTAGCTCTCACGCCAAATCCACTTCAGCTTGCTTCACCGCGCGGTATGCTTCGATCAAACGCTGGGTCGGGCGGCGGCGCGCGGATATCGTGTGACTCTTCAGCTGTTCGAGCTCCAGAGGTCCGCGGGTGAGAGCTTGCTCCAGTTCCGCACGACGCCGTCCGATGGCATCCCTGACTTGACGTATTGCCGCCGGGTCGGTGCCCAGCGATGCGTTGAATACGAACCTTCGTTCGACGCTGGCACGCCAACTCAAGAGTTTGGTTGCCATAGCCTCTCCAAAGCCAGGCACGCCTAGAACTTTTTGCCGGGTTATGTCGAACGCATCTTCTATCCCATATGATGCGAGCGTGGCTTTCCGGCCATCTCCGATACCTCCGATCTTCGCGCGGTCGATAAGGTGGCTTTCCAAGAATCTCTGCAGCTGAATTTCCCGGCGTCGCCGCTCAAGATCGTCTAGCCGCGATCTCTCGAGAGCGGGAAGGGCTCGGTGTTCAGCAGCGAGTTTCGTGAGTTCCGCCTTCTTCTGGTCGAAGCGCACAGCACTTGCCTCGGTTTCCCAATCTTTGACCGCCGCGTTCCATTCGCTCTCCGCGCGGAGCTTTGCCGTGCGTAGTTCTTCGAGGCCGCCATTGTTTCCAAACACCAGAAACCAAGCCCCAAAGAGTCCAAGCAAGGCAATCGGAAGCCCGGTCATAGTCAGAAGAAGGCAGCTCGCGGCCAGAAGAAGGCCTGCTGTACGGCGAGCCGCCGCACCGCGCCGTTTGCTGGTCGCCAATGGTGACCTTTGAGGCGGCTTTTCGGGCGGCATGATACTGGTGGGTAATGGTGTGGGCCCTGGACCGAGGAGCTTATCAATAACAGCCATCGCGGCATTCAGATCGAACGTGCTTCGAGGCGGGATGTAGTTGGCGCCTCCTGTGGCAGCGAAGAGGGAAACGCCCATTCCGTTCTCTAATCGACACCAGGGGCAACTTCCAGCGTTGCGAGGATGGTGATGGGCCGAATTGATCCGGCACTGTATGAGTTCAGATTCAAAGCGTTCTAAGGCGCTAACCCACTCGGCGGCGGCTG
This sequence comes from uncultured Mesorhizobium sp., assembly GCA_937958475.1. Classification (GTDB taxonomy): domain Bacteria; phylum Pseudomonadota; class Alphaproteobacteria; order Rhizobiales; family Rhizobiaceae; genus DUSC01. The sequence goes on from CALFXR010000202.1 coordinate 23,520, forward strand.
GCCTGCTCTTGAAGAGCGCCGGGTTCGACGCGAAGGCCCGCTCAAATTTTTGGGCAAGCTCCAACGTGAAGTCCGTAAGCACGGGCACAAAGGGGGGCGGATCCATTTTTGTCTCCGCCTTACGAAGCAAGGTGTACGCGAAGCGACCCTCCTTAATCGCCTTCTCAATCGGCATGTCGCCATTTCCTCCGAACCTGCCGGCGAAGGGGTGTCGTCCCATGAAAAGAAGCTGAAAAATCAGGACGGCGAGGCCAAATCCATCATGCGTTACGTCGCGGTCGACCTTCTCGAAGGACGCTCCTTGCAACTCCGGCGGTGTATATTCACCAACGCCCACGCGGCATCGATGCACAGTGGGGCCAGATCGAATCTGAAATGAGTCAGCATCGATGAGCGTGACCGTTGCGCGCTCGCTCACAAGCATTCCTGAGTGATTGATATCACCGACAACGCATCTGGTCTGATGAACGCTGGCGATCGCTCTTGCAACATTTGTCGCGGTTCGCGCAAGGACACGGAAGTCGGCCTTCGGAAACTCAATCTTGCGACTGCCCGGCGCATACAATTCGTGGATGGGCTTCACGCCGGTGATTTTGCGCATCGTGAACCCAACAAATTTCCCGGCCCCGCCAAAGAGCTCGTCGATTGGAAAGGCTATGAGGTTTGAACGCTGATGCAGGCCGCTCGCTACCATAGCGGCGATTTTGCCGTGTCGTTCGAGCTGCTTGCCGTCGGTGTAAATTTTCGCCGCAAGATCGTCGTGACCATCGATGTGGTAAACGGTGCCTTCTCCGCCTTTGCCCAGCACGGAGGTGACGCGGATTACCTTTCCGGCGCCCGTTCGATAAGCGCTCACTATCTCACCGCAAGGATCAGCGACTTGTCGTCATCCGTACGGTCGCAAACAGGCTTGCTGCCGAGATACTCGCCCAGCGACTTGGAAAGCGCTTTGCTGTGACCTGATGATCTCAGTTCCTCAATCGGCTTGGCGATCCGGTCAAAAAATGGACTATGCGCAACCCGATTGGCATGGTCGAGAACAAGCCGTTCAATCCCATCCGAAAAAAGCGCAATCCGATCAAGCCGGGCTGGAACCGGGACGACCGATAGCCTGGGTTCCGGGTCGTCTGTCACAAAGCTTGTCATCGACGCGTATTCCCCTTGGAAGGGCCAAGAGGGCACAATCCAGGTTCTCGTTCCTTCCTCCCGAACCACGCCGGCGCCATCGCCGATATGTACAACTAGAGCGTTTCGCGGGCCCGCCAGCACCCCAACCAAGGTTGCCGCGCAGTCGCGGGGGCGCAGTTGGTTACGATTGGCGAACGCGCCAATTCGCTCGCGAATGCTATCTAGCCAATCCAAGACCTGATCTCGCCCAAGGTCGTCGATAGTTGCTCCTGTTGCAAAGTGATTTTGAACTTCGCGGAGAAATCCCGTGCAAACGATTCGCGCGCCGGTCTCGGCGTGCGACGCAGAGCCCGCACCATCGGAGACGACACCCACCAAGACGCTTCCGGTTGGTTGACGCAACTCCATACAGAGCGCAAAATCTTGGCAAGGAAGACCATTGCGGAGATGGGCCGTCCCAATATCTACGGCGCTGGTCCAACGCCATACACCGTTCATTAGGCAGAGGCCCAGCCGTCTGGGGTCGCGGGATTGGACAGTGGAACGGCATCACCAGGGTTTGATCGAGACACCGAGCTTAGCGATGTGGACAGCCAGGCGAACAATTCGCGAAACCGAAGCTCTTTGAGTGCAAGCGGCTGACGTGTTGATATCTGAGCGAGAGTTTTCATGTTTGCCCCTTCGACACCAATTGCGAAGAAGCTGAAAGCCTTTTCTGCCTCGCCTTGCTTCACCAATGCCGCGGCATTTGACCAACTGTCCGTGGGTCCGCCATCAGTGATCAGAAAGACCCATGGGCGATAATAGGAGATGCCGTTCGCCTTATAGACATTTTTCCGATCGCGCAGCAGTGACAGCCCTTGCTCGATCGCGGACCCCATGGGTGTATCGCCTTGGTCAGTCAGCGTCGGCGGAACCCAAGATTGCACACCGGTAAAATCCGAAAGAACCTGAACCGGACCGAACGTCACGATACCGACCTCGACGCGCTTTGCTGCGAGGGCATCGGCATACAACTCGTCACGGAAAACACTCAGACCATCATTTAGCTCACGGATCGGTTGGCCTCGCATCGAACCTGAAACGTCGAGCAGCAATAGACACGGACACCTTGGTTCCGGATTGTCGACGAATTCTGCCCCGTCAAAGGGCTGTTGCTCAAATGGGTTTGACATGCCGCCCCCGTTGCGAATCTTGCGAGTGGATCTCGTCCATTAGCCGTTCTGCTTCCATCCGACGACGATGCCATTTTCCAGCATCACACGGCTCGCGAAGCGATTTCGGCCAGTTTGATTGTACTTGAATGTCTCGGAAATTTTCGTCTTGAGGACCTTATGATCTTTGGCGACTGGATGGCCCCAAGAGTCTATTAGCTGCTCAGTTGACATCCCCTCAAATATCTTCTTTTGCATGATAATATCGACGAGGTTTGCGTCGCTGTATTTTGCCATTAGATGTTCGCGCCTCTTATTCTTTCCGTATCTTACGGCTACGAAAATCAGAACGACGACGCACACGACTAACACGATGAGAGTTTGTCCGTCCACGACTCAGCCCACCCGATAGCTTTATCAAGCATCACAGCTTTGCCGTGGCAAGATATGACCTCGTTACGGGTACCTGTCCACGAGCTTTTCACTGCGCACTTCAGAAGCTTCACGCCCTTTTTTAAATGCTCCCCTTCGGGCCATGCTCTATCTGGCAAAGGGCTCAACCGAACCGCGTCGATGCCGCGTTTCGAGCGTCAGCTTTGCGGCGAAGGCGAAGTTTGCCAGAACGTCCGAAATGGCGGCGCAATGCCGTCGCACGCCCTGCGCCTCCGCACCCCCGCCCCCTCACCCACCCCGTCGTGCAAATGGGGATAAAATCCCCCGTCCCCTTCAACGAAATCAACGCCTTCCGCGTTTTTCCCGCGTCTTTATCCCCCTCCCCCAAAACCCGCCGTAGAATCGACGCAGCCAACGGAGGCCCGGCGATGGACGGTGCGGTCAGGGACGGTGCATTCAGGGAAC